>NZ_JBFBVU010000009.1:0-152077 GCF_040689105.1 Meridianimarinicoccus marinus | reverse complement strand
AGGATGCCGCGCTTCTGGCGGTGCCGGTCGGTGATGCCGGCCTGATGATCGATCGGACCTCGTACCTGGAAAACGGGCGCGTGGCCGAGTTCACCCAATCCCTCTATCGCGGCGACGCCTACAACTTCGTTGCCGAACTCAGACTCTCAAAGGAATAGACATGACGTCCCAGACCCATATGCGACGCGAGATCCTGGAAATCCCGGCGATCGTGGAAAACCTGCTGAGCCATGAACAGGCCAACATGAAGGCCGCGGCAAAGGTGCTGGCCGAACGCGACCCGGCTTTCCTGATCTCGGTGGCGCGCGGATCCTCGGATCACGCGGCGACCTATTTCAAATATGCCACCGAACTGACTGCGGGCGTGCCCGTGGCCTCGGTCGGGCCGTCGATTGCCTCGATCTACGAAAAGAAACTGAAGCTGCAGGGCGCGGCCTGCCTGGCGATCTCGCAGTCGGGGAAAAGCCCCGATATCGTGCGCATGGCGGACATGGCGCGCGAAGCCGGGGCGCTGACCTTCGCCATGACCAACCATGCCGACAGCGATCTGGCCAATGTCAGCGCGCATACGCTGAACCTGCAGGCTGGCGCCGAGTTGAGCGTGGCGGCGACCAAGACCTTCGTGACCTCGGTGGTGTCGGCGCTGTGGCTGCTGGCCGAATGGCAGCGCGACGAAGCACTGCTGGAGGCCATCCACAAACTGCCGCAGGCGCTGGAAAAGGCCGTGACCATGGATTGGAGCGCGCTTGGCGAGCAGATCGCCTCGCAACCCTCGCTGTTCTGCCTGGGCCGCGGCACCACGCTGGCCATGTCCAACGAGGCGGCGCTGAAGTTCAAGGAAACCTGCCAGTTGCACGCCGAATCCTATTCTTCGGCCGAAGTTCTGCACGGCCCGGTCTCCATCGTCGATCAGGGCTTCCCGGTGATCGCCCTGACCGCCGCCGATCAGGCCGAGCAGGCGCTGGTGGATGTGGCTGACCAGATCGCAGACAAGGGCGCGATGGTCTTTGCCACCTCGGACAAGGTGCAGCGCGCCTCGCGCCTGCCGGTGGCGGCCACGGCGCATCCGCTGACCGACCCGATCTCGCTCATCACCTCGTTCTACGCGCTGGTGGAACAGGTCGCCGTGTCGCGCGGGGTCAACCCCGACGAGCCGCGCCACCTGAAGAAAGTGACGGAAACCGTATGAGCACGCGGGCCTTTCTGGGGGCAGGGATCTTCGACGGATCGGACCTGCACAACGGTCGGGCGCTGGTTCTGGATGGCGACCGGGTGCAGGGGATACTTGCGCCCGACGCCATCCCCGCCGGTGCCGACATAATCCAACTGGATGGCGGCACGCTGCTGCCGGGGTTCATCGACCTTCAGGTGAACGGCGGCGGCGGGGTCATGTTCAACGACGACACCACGGCCGAGGGCGTGGCCGCCATTTCCGCCGCCCATGCCACCACCGGCACCCGCGGCTTGCTGCCGACCCTGATCACCGACACGCCCGCACGCACCCGCGCCGCCGTCGATGCCGTGGAAACCGCCATCGCGCGCGGGGTACCGGGGATCGTGGGCATCCATCTGGAAGGCCCGCATCTGTCCATCGCCCGCAAGGGCGCGCATGATCCGGCGCTGATCCGCCCGATGGAAGAAGCCGACGCGGCGTTCCTGTGCGACGCCGCCCGGCGTCTGCCCAACGTGCTGGTCACCGTCGCCTGCGAGAATGTGACCCCCGACCAGATCGCCCGGTTGACCGAGGCCGGGGTGATCGTGTCGCTGGGCCACACCGATTGCAGCCGGGACGAGGCCGAGGCCGCCTTTGCTGCCGGGGCCAGTTGCGTCACCCATCTGTTCAACGCCATGAGCCAGCTCGGCAACCGCGAGCCCGGTCTGGTGGGCGCGACCCTGTCGACGCCGCATGTTTCGGCGGGGCTAATTGCGGATGGCATCCACGTGCATCCCTCCAGCATGGCCGTGGCGCTGGCGGCCAAACAGGCACCCGGAAATGTATTCCTGGTGACCGATGCCATGTCCACCGTCGGCTCGGACATCACCGAGTTTCACCTCAACGGCCGCCGTGTGTTGCGCCGGGACGGGCGTCTGACACTGGAAGATGGCACGCTGGCCGGGGCGGATCTGGATTTCCCGACGGCCCTGTCGGTGCTGATCGACAAGGTCGGTATCGCGCCCGCCCGCGCCTATGCCATGGCCACATCCATGCCCGCCGGGGTTCTGCGTGACGCCATGGGCCTTGGCCGGATCACCGCCGGTACGGCCCTGTCGGCGATCTATCTGGATCGAACGGGTCAGTATCGCGGGGATGCGCTGTTGGCGTGAAGCAGCCGCTGTCCTGCGGATGTCTGGAACATCGGCGGTGACGGAAGGTCAGCTATGCACTGAGAGCATGGCGGACTTGCATATTAGTTTGTTGCCGCGCTGCAGCGTAATGACTAGCTTCTTACTCAACGGATCGCAGTGATCCTGAAAGTTTCCGGCAGCTCCTCCTCCTCCCTGAGCTGCGGAAAATCTGCGGCGGCCCCTCTCCTCCTCCCGGGGGTCGTCGCTTCTTTTCCCACCCCATTGCAGAGCCGCTAATACCGCCGTGACAACAGTGGCGCGCAGTTGGTCGCAACTGGCAGCCTTGCCTTGCCGGAAACGCCGGCCCTTCGGATTGGCGCCGTGCTGCAAGACCTGTGCAACGTGCGGCGCAGATGGTTGACCCAACGGACACCCCGGCAAAAACTGTTGACAGGTTCGATCTGCCTGCATTACGACTTTGGAACGATCCAAAAGAGATCGACAAGGATTGTTAGCGATCACCGGGGGGGATGGCATGAACTGGACGCTGGTCGGCGCAAGCACTATTGCGGCGCAATACATGATCGA
Organism: Meridianimarinicoccus marinus; assembly: GCF_040689105.1. Taxonomy (NCBI): domain Bacteria; kingdom Pseudomonadati; phylum Pseudomonadota; class Alphaproteobacteria; order Rhodobacterales; family Paracoccaceae; genus Meridianimarinicoccus; species Meridianimarinicoccus marinus. The sequence goes on along the minus strand of NZ_JBFBVU010000009.1, from coordinate 149,203 downwards.
CGCGATCCGGGCTGTCGGCGGCGGTGAGATCCGTCGCGTGGTCAGCGGTGCGCCCGATCATGCCGAAGCCTACGCCCGCACCCATGGCATTCCGCTGTCCGGGACCGATTTGGGCGAAGCCCTGGCCGATCCCGAGGTCGGCGCGGTCTATATCTCCTCGACAAACGAAAAGCACCTCACGCAGGCCATGGCCGCGATCCGGGCGGGCAAGCACGTGCTGTGCGAAAAGCCGCTTGCGATGACGCCGGACGATGCCCGCCAAATGGTGCAGGCCGCCGAGGCCGCCGGGGTGGTGTTCGCAACCAACCACCATCTGCGCTGTTCGGGCAGCCATCAGACGATCCGCGAAATGATCGACACCGGCCGTATCGGGCGGGTTCTGTCGCTGCGCATCCACCATGCGGTGGCGCTTCCGGACAACCTGCAGACATGGCGCATCAATGCAGCCGACAGTGGCGGCGGGGTGATCCCGGACATCACCGTGCATGACGCCGACGTGGTGCGCTTTCTGACGGGCGAGGATCCGGTCCGCGTGACGGCGATCATGGCCGCCAGCGGCATGGGGCAGGGGGTCGAGGATTCGGCCATGTCGGTCTGGGCGCTGCCCTCGGGCGCCATGGTCATGTCGCATGAAAGCTTCACCCACCCCTTTGCCGGCACCGGGATCGAGGTGCATGGCACCGAAGGCTCGATCTTTGCCCGTGATGTCATGACCCAACGCCCCATCGGCACCATCGAATTGGTCACCGGGGCGGGGCGCGAAGCCGTGCCTTTCCCGGATCACAACCTCTACGAATATGGTGTTCGCCGCTTTGTCGAGGCCACCGAGGGCCGGGGCACCCCCGCCGCGACCGGCTGGGACGGGGTGCAATCTCTGACCATCGCCCACGCGGTGCGCGAGGCCGCCCAAACCGGCCAGACGATCACCATCGTCTATGGGGATGCCGCATGAGCCGGGTTCATCTGGACATCGCGGGCGGGGTCGCCGAGATCCGCCTCGACAACCCGGCCAAGTTGAATGCGCTGGATCAGAAGATGATCGCGCAACTGTCGGCCCATATCGACACCGTCGAACGCAATGCGGATATTGCCTGCGTGCTGGTCACCGCGGAAGGCGACAAGGCGTTTTGCACCGGCGCCGACATCAAGGCCTGGAGCGGGCTGGGTCCGGCGGAATTCGCGCGCCATTGGGTGCGCGACGGCCACCGGGTGCTGGGGCGGCTGGCGCAACTGTCCAAGCCCACCATCGCGGTTCTGAACGGCCACGCCTTTGGCGGCGGGCTGGAACTGGCTGCCGCCTGCGACCTGCGCATCATGGCGCCGCAGGCGATGCTGGCGCTGCCCGAAGCCGAGGTCGGGATCGTACCGGGGTGGTCCGGCACCCAGCGGTTGACCCGCCTGATCCCCGAACCCGTGCTGAAGGAAATGGCGCTGTTCGGCCGCCGGATCAGCGCCGAACGCGCCTGCCAGATCGGCTTTGTCGCCGAGGTGAGCGACGATCTGCGCGCTCTGGCCGCGACCATGGCCGACCGCGCCGCGCGCCTGTCGCCACGAGCCGTCGAGATCACCAAGTCGATGATCCATGCCGCACGGGGAGAAGATCCCGCCGCCATGATCGAGGCGCTCGGCTCTGCCGCCATTGCCGCCACCGAGGATCGCGCCGAGGGCGTCGCCGCCTTTGCCGAACGCCGCAAACCCCAGTTTTCAGGGACCTGAGCATGACCGATCTGAACATCATCGCTGCCACCGACACGCCGCTACCGGCACTGCCGTTTACGGGCCGTCACCTGATCGGGGGCGACTGGGTGGACAGTGATGATGGCGCGACCTTCGAGCGTCACTCGCCCGCGCATGGCACATTGGTCAGCCGTTCGGCGCAGGGCGGGCAGGCGGAAACCGATGCCGCCATCGCCGCCGCCCGCGCGGCCTTCGACGCCGGTGTCTGGAGCCGGATCTCGGGCAAGGACCGCGCCACCATGCTGCTGCGCGTGGCCGATCTGATCGAGGCCAATGTCGACGAAATCGCTGTCTGGGAGACGCTGGAAAGCGGCAAACCCATCAGCCAGTCGCGCGGCGAGGTTGGGGGGGCGGCCGACCTGTGGCGCTATGCGGCGTCGCTGGCCCGCACCCTTAAGGGCGACAGCCACAACACGCTGGGCGAGGACATGCTGGGCGTGATCCTGAAGGAACCGATCGGCGTGGTCTCGATCATCACGCCATGGAACTTCCCGTTCTGGATCCTCAGCCAGAAACTGCCCTTCGCGCTGGCCGCCGGCTGTACCTGCGTGATCAAACCCTCGGAAATGACGCCCACCACCACGGTCCGCATGGGCGAATTGCTGGTCGAGGCTGGCCTGCCCGCCGGCGTCGTCAACATCGTGCTGGGCCATGGTCTGCCCGTGGGCGCGCGCCTGTCCGATCATCCTGAGGTGGACATGGTGACCTTCACCGGCTCGACCGCCGTCGGCAAGACGATCTCGGCCTCCGCTGCAGGCACCCTGAAGAAGGTCGCTCTGGAACTGGGCGGCAAGAACCCGCAGGTGATCTTTCCCGATGCCGATCTGGACGGAGCCGCCGATGCGGTGACCTTCGGCGTCTATTTCAACGCGGGCGAATGCTGCAATTCCAGCAGCCGGATCCTTGTGCACGAGGACATCGCCGAGGCTTTCGTCGAAAAGGTCGTGGCCCTGTCGCGGCGGGTAGCCTTTGGCGATCCGATGGATCCCCGGACCCAGGTCGGCGCCATTGTCACGCCCGAACACAATGCCAAGATCGATGGCTATGTGCGTCAAGCCGAGGCTGCCGGCGCAAAAATCTGTCTGGGCGGTGGCGCGCTGACCGTGCCGGGCATGGACGGGCAATTCTACCAGCCCACCGTGGTGGCGGGCGTCACCCCGGACATGCCGATTGCCCGCGACGAAGTTTTCGGCCCGGTGTTGTCGGTGCTGACCTTCCGCACGCTGGACGAGGCGCTGGCCATCGTCAATGGCGCCACCTACGGCCTGTCGGCGGGGATCTGGAGCGACAACATGCACACCTGCCTTGATTTCGCCCGCCGGGCTCAGGCTGGGACGATCTGGACCAACACATGGATGGACGGTTTCCCGGAAATGACGTTTGGTGGGATGAAACAATCGGGACAGGGCCGCGAAATCGGCTCTTATGGTCTGGAAGAATTTCTGGAGATCAAGACCCTTGCCATGCGGATCGGAAAAACCCGCGCGGCCTGGGTCAGATAAAGCCGGGAAAACCCGGCGCGACAACGAACCAACGCAAAGTGGAGGAGACATCAATGCGTGGATATTTCGGGAAGACAATGACGCTGGCCTGCGCCCTGGCGGCGACCACCAGCATGGTCAAGGCCGAGGATGTGGAGGTCCTGCACTGGTGGACCAGCGGCGGGGAAGCCGCGGCGCTGAACGTGCTGAAGGAAGACCTGGCTGGTCAGGGCATCGGCTGGCAGGACATGCCGGTTGCCGGTGGCGGCGGCGAACAGGCGATGACCGTTCTGCGCGCCCGCGTCACCGCCGGAGACGCGCCCACCGCCGTGCAGGCTCTCGGTTTCGATATTCTCGACTGGGGGGAGCAGGGCTCGCTCGCGGATCTGAACGATGTCGCCGCCCAGGAAGGCTGGGACGCTGTTGTGCCCGAAGCGTTGCAGTTCTTTGCGAAGTACGACGGCAAATGGATCGCAGCCCCGGTCAACGTTCATTCGACCAACTGGGTCTGGGCCAACAAGGCCGTGCTGGACGCGAACGGCATTGCCGTTCCGGAAACATGGGATGATTTCGTTGCCGCGGTCGAAACGCTGAAGGCGGCAGGGATCACGCCGATCGCCCATGGCGGACAAGCCTGGCAGGACGCCACGATCTTCGACGCCGTCGTCATGTCGACGGGCGGCCCGGAGCTCTACAAGGCGGCCTTCATCGACCTGGATCCCGAAGCGCTCGGCTCGGATGCGATGAAAGAAGCCTTCGACCGCATGTCCTTCATCCGTGCCAATGTCGATGACAACTTCTCGGGTCGCGACTGGAACCTGGCAACGGCGATGGTCATCAATGCCGAGGCCGGCTTCCAGATGATGGGCGATTGGGCCAAGGGCGAGTTCCTGAATGCCGGCAAGGTGCCCGGTCAGGACTTCCTGTGCTTCCGGTTCCCCGGCACCGGCGACCAGGTCACCTTCAACGCCGACCAGTTCATGATGTTCGACCAGGGCGGTGTGGTCTCGCCGGAACAGGCGGCACTTGCCACCGCGATCCTGTCGCCGGCGTTCCAGTCGGCCTTCAACGTGGTCAAGGGCTCGGTCCCGGCACGCACCGACGTGTCTGACGAGGCTTTCGACGACTGCGGCAAGCAGGGCATGAAGGATCTGGCCGCGGCGGCGTCTTCGGGCAATCTGTTCGGGTCGATGGCGCATGGCCATGCCAACCCGGCGGCTGTCAAGAACGCCATTTATGATGTCGTGACGGCGCATTTCAACGGCGAGTACGACTCGGCCACCGCGACCGAGGAACTGGTGAACGCCGTCGAAGGCGCGCAGTAAGGCGCACGCGCCCGGGGCGTGGTCCTGCACCGCGCCCCGGGATTGCCGGGTCTTTAACGGGCCGGGTCCGAACCAACTTGAACACCCGAAATTCCGCGCGCCCGTGCGGGTCAGGAGGCGCAATGGCGCATCAAACCGCCGAGGTCGATTTCCGGACACGGCTGCAAAACTGGATCCCCAAGCTGGTTCTGTCGCCTTCGCTGGCTGCCGTACTGGTGTTCGTCTACGGGTTCATCCTGTTCACCCTGTACCTCAGCTTCACCGATTCCAAGATGCTGCCCAGCTATGACTGGGTGGGCTTCGAGAACTACCGCAAGCTGTGGGGGCTGAGCCATTGGTGGACCGCGATCACCAATCTCGCCATTTTCGCGACCCTTTATATCGTCATCTGCACCGCCATTGGCCTGACACTGGCGATCCTGCTGGATCAGAAGATCCGCGGCGAGGGCATGCTGAGACCGATCTACCTGTATCCCATGGCGCTGAGCTTCATCGTGACCGGTACCGCGTGGAAATGGTTTCTGGATCCCGGCATCGGGCTGGAAAACACCATGCATCTGTGGGGCTGGGAAAGTTTCGAATTCGGTTGGATCAAGGATCGCAACATGGCGATCTACACCATCGTCATCGCTGCCGTCTGGCAGACCAGTGGCTTTGTGATGGCGATGTTCCTGGCCGGGTTGCGTGGCATCGACAACGAGATCCTGAAGGCCGCCCAGATCGACGGCGCGTCGAACTGGAACCTGTATCGCCGGATCGTGATCCCGCTGTTGCGGCCCGCCTTCCTGTCGGCCTTCGTGATCCTCAGCCACCTGGCGATCAAGTCCTATGACCTTGTCATCGCCCTGACCGGCGGCGGACCGGGCCGGGCCACCGAACTGCCCGCGACCTTCATGTATTCCTACACTTTCTCGCGAAACCTGATGGGGGTGGGGGCCTCTAGCGCGGTGATCATGCTGATGACCATCGCCGCGATCATGACGCCCTATCTCTATGCCGAACTGCGGGAGAAACCCTGATGTCTGTTGCCACACAGGAAACCGCCGTCCGCACCGGACGCATCGCCCGAACCTTCATCTACGTGGTGCTGCTGGTCTTTGCCCTGTTCTACCTGCTGCCGTTCTTCGTGATGCTGGTGAACTCGGTCAAACCGCTGAGTGAGATCACCGAAGGCAACATGATGGCCCTGCCGAAGGAATTGACCTTCGCGCCCTGGTCCTCGGCCTGGTCCACGGCGCAGATCGGGGTCGAACCGACCGGCCTGCGGCCGTATTTCCTGAACTCGATCTTCATGGTGGTGCCCGCAGTGCTGATCTGCACCGCCCTTGGAGCGCTGAACGGCTACGTGCTGACCAAATGGCGGTTCCGGGGCGACACTCTGCTGTTCGGCCTGATGCTGTTCTCCTGCTTCATTCCGTTCCAGATCGTACTGATCCCGATGGCGCGGATGCTGGGGATCATGGGGCTGGCCGGGTCCACCGCCGGTCTGGTGCTGGTGCATGTGGTCTATGGTATCGGGTTCTCGACCCTGTATTTCCGCAACTACTATTCCGCCTTCCCGACAGAACTGGTGCGCGCGGCGATGATCGACGGGGCCGGGTTCTTCCAGATCTTCTGGCGGATCATGGTGCCGGTATCCGGTCCGATCACCGTGGTCTGCGTCATCTGGCTTTTCACCAACATCTGGAACGACTTCCTGTTCGGAGCCTCGTTCGCCTCCGGTTCCAAGGCGCCGATGACGGTGGCTTTGAACAACCTCGTGCAATCCTCCACCGGGGTAAAGGAATACAACGTGCATTTTGCCGGAGCGATCCTCGCGGCACTTCCCACGCTTCTCGTCTACATCGTCGCCGGCCGCTATTTCGTGCGTGGCCTGATGGCGGGCTCGGTCAAAGGATAACCCGATGGGCTTTCTCGATATCTCCAACGTCACCAAGGCCTACGGCAACACCGAAGTTCTGCACCATGTGGACATCTCGGTTGAAGAGGGCGAATTCCTTGTGCTGGTCGGCCCGTCGGGCTGCGGCAAGTCCACACTTCTGAACATGATCGCCGGGCTGGAAAGCATCACCTCGGGCGATGTGTCGATCAAGGGGCGGGTGGTCAACGGCGTGCATCCGTCCAAACGCAACATCGCCATGGTGTTCCAGAGCTACGCGCTCTACCCCAACATGACCGTGGGCCAGAACATGACCTTCGGTCTGGAAATGCACGGCGTTCCCAAGGCCGAGCGTGACAAGGCGCTGGCAGACGTGGCCGCGCTTCTGCAGATCACGCCGCTTCTGGATCGCAAGCCGGGGCAGCTTTCGGGCGGTCAGCGTCAGCGGGTGGCCATGGGTCGGGCGCTGGTGCGCAACCCGGATGTGTTCCTGTTCGACGAGCCGCTGTCGAACCTGGATGCCAAGCTGCGCGTCGACATGCGCACCGAGATCAAGAAGCTGCACGAGAAGCTGAAGACCACCATCGTCTATGTGACCCACGACCAGATCGAGGCGATGACCCTCTCGACCCGGATTGCGGTGATGTACAACGGCTATGTGCAACAACTGGGCACCCCGAAAGAGATCTACGACACGCCGACCAACCTGTTTGTCGCGGGCTTCATGGGCAGCCCGTCGATGAACCTGTTGCCGGTCGAGGTCACCATGATCGACGGTGTGCCGCACGCGGTGACCACCGATGCCGATGGCGCGCCGCTGCACCTGCGGCTGCACCAGCAGACCCTGTCGGAATGGGCCGGGCGCAAGATCATCCTTGGCATCCGGCCCGAGGCGATCACCGATCCCGAGGGCGCCGACCGGGCATCCTCGTGCATCATTCCGATGACCAACCGGGTCAGCGTCACCGAACCTGCGGGCTCGGACACTTTCGCGACCATGACGCTGGCTGGGCAGGATTCCATCGCGCGGATGCGGGCCGATGCCTCGGTTGGGCCGGGCGAGATGTTCGAATTCGCCATCAACATGGAAAAGGCCGTGGCTTTCGATCCCGAAACCGAGCGTCGCATCGTGCCATGACCACGCCCGAGGTGATCGTCATCGGATCCGGAATGGGCGGGGCCTCTCTGGCGTCCTCCCTCGCCCCTTCCGGGCGCCGGATCCTGATCCTGGAGCGCGGCGCGCATTTGCGCCCCTGCGCCGAGGATCGGGATCCGGGCGTGATTTTCGGGACAGATCACTTCCGGTCCGGCGAAGGCTGGAAGGATGCGCTGGGTCGCGACTTCTGTCCCGGCAACTACTACATGGTCGGCGGCAATTCGAAGTTCTTTGGCGCCGCGATGTATCGCTTCCGGGCGCAGGATTTCGCGCCGCTGTCGCATCTTGGCGGCACAACGCCGGGCTGGCCCATCGGCTATGACACGCTGGCGCCCTACTATGACCAGGCCGAGGCGTTGTTCCAGGTGCGTGGGGCCGCCGGTGACGACCCGACCGAGCCGCCGCGCAACCGCCCCTATCCGCATCCCCCCGTGCCGGACGAACCGATGATCGCCGATCTGCGCCGCCGCCTGACGGCGCTGGGGCTGCACCCTTCGGCGATCCCGCTGGCGGTGGACATAGACCGCTGGCTGGCCGGCGGGCAAACGCCGTGGGACGGGTTTCCCGAGACCCGCGGCGGCAAGCTGGATGCCGAAACCGCAGCCCTTGCCAAGGCCCTGTCCCATGACAATGTCGCCCTGCGCACCGGATGCCGTGTCCGGCGTTTGCTGGCTGGCGATGGCGGGCGGATCACCGGCATTGAGGTCGACACCCCCGAGGGCCGCGAGACCCTGACCGCTCCGGTCATCGTATTGGCGGCCGGGGCCGTGCAAAGCGCGGCCCTGTTGCTGGGATCGGCAGATGCGGAACATCCGGCGGGGCTGGCCAACCGCTCCGATCAGGTGGGGCGCAACTTCATGAACCACAACTGCTCGGCGGTGCTGGCCCTGCATCCACTGCGCCGCAACCCGTCGATCTACCAGAAGACGCTGGCGCTGAACGATTTCTACTTGACCGGCGGCGAGGACGGTACGCCGCTGGGCAATGTGCAGCTTCTGGGCAAGATCTCGGGCCGGATCCTGACGGCCACCACCAGCCTGCCGCGTCCGCTGGCCCATTGGATCGCGGCCCGTTCCGTCGATTTCTACGCCATGTCCGAAGACCTGCCGAACACGGACAGCCGGGTCACCCTGCGCGATGGGCAGGTGGTGCTGGACTGGAAGCGGTCCAACTGGCCCGCGCATGAGGCCCTGGTGACGCGGCTGAAAACCCTGCTGCGCAAGGCCGGGTTTCCGATCATCCTGTCGCGCGCCTTCGATCGCCGCACGCCGTCGCATCAATGCGGCACGGCGCGTATGGGCGCGGACCCGGACGCCAGCGTCGTCGATCCTTTCGGGCGCAGTCACGATCACCCCAACCTGTTCATCGCCGATGCTTCGGTGCTGCCGACCTCGGCCGCCGTCAACCCGGCGCTGACCATCTCGGCGCTGGCCATGCGCACCGCTGACCACATCCGGGACACAGATCTTGCGGCATAGGGCGACAACCGTGGACAGACGACCGAAATCTCGCGCTCCGGGAGAATGGCCATGACGAAAAGCCATGACTTCATCATCGTCGGCGGTGGCTCGGCCGGCTCGGTTCTGGCGGCGCGGCTGAGCGAAAACGCCGATGCTTCGGTGCTGCTGCTGGAGGCGGGCGGCGGCGACCGGCATCCGCTGTATCACCTGCCGGCGGGCTTTGCGAAGATGACCAAGGGCATCGGGTCATGGGGCTGGAAGACCGTGCCGCAGACGCACATGAAGGGCATGGTCATCCCCTATACGCAGGCCAGGGTGCTGGGCGGCGGCTCCACCATCAACGCCCAGATCTACACCCGTGGCAACGCGCTGGACTATGACGAGTGGCGGCAGATGGGCTGCGACGGCTGGGGCTATGACGACGTGCTGCCCTACTTCCGGCGGTCCGAGGACAACGACACCTACGACAACCGCTTTCACGGCACCGGCGGGCCGCTGGGGGTCAGCCAGCCGGCAGCCCCCCTTCCCATCTGCGAGGCCTATTTCGAGGCCGCCGCAAGTCTTGGCATTCCGCGCAACCACGACATGACCGGCGAAGCCCAGGACGGCGTCGGCTACTATCAGCTGACCCAGCGCAACACCCGGCGCTGTTCGGCCTCCATGGGGTTTCTGACCCCGGCGGTGCGCAAGCGTCCGAACCTGACCATCCGCACCGGCGCCCAGGTGTCGCGCATCGTGGTCGAGGGCGGGCGCGCTATCGGGGTCGAGATCGCGGGCGAAGGGGTGCTGCGCGCCGAGGCCGAGGTGATCCTGTCGTCCGGGGCCATCGGCAGCCCGCGCCTGCTGATGCTGTCGGGGATCGGCCCCGCCGATCATCTGTCGGGTCTGGGCATTCCGGTGGTGTTTGACCAGCCCGAGGTTGGGTCGAACCTGCAGGACCACCTCGACCTGTTCGTGATCGCCGAATGTACCGGGCCGCACACTTATGACCGCTATGCCAAGCCGCATTGGTCGGTGCTGGCGGGGCTACAATACCTGCTGATGCGCAAGGGGCCGGTGGCCTCCAGCCTGTTCGAGACCGGCGGCTTCTGGTACGCCGAGCCCGACGCGCGCTCTCCCGACATCCAGTTCCACCTTGGCCTTGGCTCGGGGATCGAGGCCGGGGTGGCGGCCATGCCCGATGGCGGGGTGACGCTGAACTCGGCCTACCTGCGGCCCCGGTCGCGCGGCACCGTTCGGCTGGCTTCGGCCGATCCGATGGCCGCGCCGCTGATCGATCCGAACTACTGGCAGGATCCGCACGACCGCGAGATGTCGATCCGGGGTCTGAAACTGGCGCAGGAAATCCTGCGGCAGGACGCGCTGAATCCCTTCGTCAAGGCCGAACGTCTGCCCGGCCCCGAGGTGCGCAGCGATCAGGAGTATTTCGATTTCGCCTGCGCCCATTCCAAGACCGACCACCATCCGGCGAGCACCTGCCGCATGGGACCGGACCCGGAGGCGGTGCTGGACACAAGCCTGCGGTTCCGGGGGATCGACGGGCTGCGGGTCGCCGATGCCTCGGTCATGCCGCGGCTGGTGTCGTCGAACACCAATGCGCCGACCATCATGATCGCCGAGAAGGCCGCCGACCTGATCCGGGAGGCGCATGGGATCTGAATGAACCGCAGACCGACCATCGTCGATGTCGCCCGTGCCGCCGGGGTGTCGAAATCCACCGTCAGCCTGGTTCTGCAGAACTCGCCGCTGGTGAAGCCCGATACGCGCGATCTGGTGCGCAAGGCGATGGCCGATCTGGGCTATGTCTACAACCGTGCTGCCGCCAAGCTGCGCCGCTCCAACGCCGGGCTGATCGGGCTGGTCATCAACGACCTTCGCAATCCGTTCTTCTCGGAATTCGCAACGGCGGTGCAGATGGCCCTGTCGGCGCGCGGCTATGTCACCGTGGTCGCCAATACCGACGACGATCCGGCGCTGCAGGCGCAGGTGGTCTCGGCGATGATCGAACACGGGGTGTCGGCGCTGGTGATCTGCCCGGCCTATGGCGGCGAACAGGACACTTTCGACGCGATCCGCCGGTCCGGTCTGCCCTGTCTGCAGGTGCTGCGCCGGGTCGCGCCGCCGGCATCCGGCATCCCGCTGTGTGCGCCGGACTTTCGCGGCGGCACCTGGTCGGCGGTGGATCATCTGGTCGGGCAGGGCGCGCGCCGGATCGCCTTTCTGGGCGGGATCGAGGGCCGCCCGATCACCGAGGAACGCCTGTCGTGCTATCTGGAACGGCTTGAAGTCGCGGGGATGGAGCCGCTGTTTCTGCCCGGCCGCGCCAGCCGGAAGTTCGGCCATGACACCGCCTGCGCATTGGCCGAGACCCATGGCGATGTGGATGCGGTCATGTGTTTCAACGATCTGATCGGTCTGGGCGTTCTCAGCGGTTGCGCGCAGGCGGGCCGCCGGGTCGGGCGCGACCTGCTGGTGGTGGGTTTCGACGACATCGACGAATGCGCCGATGCCTTTCCCAGCCTGTCCTCGGTCCGGACCTTCATATCGGATTTCGGGGCGGGTATCGCCGGCACGGTCCTTGAGTGGCTGGAAAACGACAAGGCACCCGATCCGGAATCCCGCACGCCGGTAGAGCTGATCGTACGCGCCTCAAGCCGGGTGGGCAGGTAGCCGCCCGGTGCAAGTCTGAAACAGGAACGGAACTGCAGTTGTGACGACCGAAATCCCCCAGAGCATTCTGGACGCGCTGACCGATGTGGAGATGCCCCGGCTGGCACCCGAGCCGCCCTTCCCCGTGACCACCGAGATCGACGGACAGCGGTTGCCAACCTATCGCTGTGGCTGTGTCATCGTCGGCAGCGGGGCGGCCGGCCTGCGCGCGGCGGTGGAACTGAAACGGCGTGGCGGCGATGTGGTGGTGGTCAGCCAAAGCGCCTGGGGCGGCACCTCGGCTTGCTCGGGGTCGGACAAACAGACCCTGCACACCGCCAACACCTCGGACCGGGGCGACGACTACAAGGCGATGGCGCGGGCGATCCGGGCCGGTGGCGCGATGGACGAGGACACCGCCTATATCGAAGCGGTGGGGTCGGGCCGGGCCATGGCCTCGCTGCAATACCTCGGGCTGCCGCTGCCGCAGGATGAACTGGGCGGCACCCTGCGCTACCAGACCGATCATGACGAGGTCGGCCGCGCCACCAGCTGCGGGCCGCGCACCTCGCGGCTGATGGTGAAGGTGCTGGCGGAGGAGGCGCTGCGTCTCGGCATCCCGATCTTCAACCAGACCACCGGCTTGCGGCTTTTGACCGACGGCAAGGGGGCGGAACGGCATGTTGCGGGGCTGCTGGCCTTCCGGGGCCGCGATTGCAGCGCAGACAATCCACTTGGCCTGTGCGTGCTCCAAAGCCCGACGGTTGTTCTGGCCGCCGGAGGTCCAGGCGAGCTTTATCGCGACAGCGTCTTTCCCAACGGCTGCTTCGGCTCGCTGGGCATGGCGCTGGAGGCCGGCATCGAGGTCGCCAACATCACCGAGGCGCAATTCGGCATCAGCACCCGGCGCGAGGGCTTTCCGTGGAACCTGTCGGGCACCTATGTGCAGGTGATCCCGCATATCTATTCGGTCGATGACACGGGCGCCGAGCGGCATTTCCTGGGCGACTACTATCGCACCACGCAAGAGATGGCCTCGAACATCTTCCGCAAGGGCTATCAATGGCCGTTCCACGCCACGCGGACGCTGAACTTCGAATCCAGCCTCGTCGATCTGGCGATCTTCCGTGAAACGCAGGCCGGACGGCGGGTGTTCATGGATTTCAACCGCAACCCGCTGCCGGTGCCGGGGGATCTGCCCTTCAGCCTTGCGCGGCTGGACGGTGACGTCAGCACCTATCTGCGCAATGCAGGTGCCGGGCAGGATCTGCCGATCGACCGGCTGCGCCACATGAACCCGCTCGCGATCGAATTGTACCGCCGCTACAAGGTGGATATCGCCGCCGATCCGCTGGAATTCTCGGTCAACAACCAGCACATGAACGGCGGGGTGAAGGTCGATATCTGGGGCCAGAGCAGCCTGCCCGGCGTCTATGCGGTGGGCGAGGCGGCCGGCACCCATGGCGTCACCCGGCCTGGCGGATCGGCCCTGAATGCCGGTCAGGTCTTCGGCACCCGCGTCGGTGAGCATATCGCCGCCAGCGGCAGTGCCCACAACGCCCCCGAGGGTGATATCTCGCGTCCTGTGGCCAAGGCCGTCGCCGCCGTGCGTAGCCTGCGGAACAAGGACAGCACCCTGACCCAACACGCGGTGCGCGACACGGTTCAGGCCCGCATGAGCGACACCGCCGGCATCATCTGTACCCCCGAAACGGTGGCCGGTGCGCGCGCCGATGCCGCCCGCCTGAACACCGAGATTCGGGCGCGGGGGATGACGCTCAGCCGTCCGTCCGAACTGGGCCGGGTGGTGCAATGGCAGCAGATGGCGCTGGTGTCAGAGGCCGTGCTGACGGCGCTGGACCACTACATCGCCAATGGGGGCGGTAGCCGGGGCGCGCGGGCGATCTGCGATGCCGCGGGCGAGGCGCTGCCCGAGGCCCGCCTGGGTCCGCTGGCCGCCTATCGTTTCCGCACCGAGAAGCCCGAACATCAGGCCGAACAGATCGTGGTACGCTGGACCGGAGACGGATTTGACCTGGCCACTCGCCCGAACAGGAGTTTCGACGAGGATGTGAAAGCCTTTTTCGAACGTGACTGGCCAGCCTGGCTGACTGGCGGGATCTACACCGCCGGCGCCCAGAAACCAGCAAAAGGTTGAATTCTGCCTGGGTGCCGGCGCCACCGCTGTCTCGGCTTGCAGCCGTTACGGGGCAATGCTGCCTTCAGAGCCGCAATATGGGGCGGCACCCTTTGACTGCCAACGGTAGACCCGGCGGTCAGGTGACGCAGTCGTCCGGCTTGCGAATTAGCAATAAAACGTTTAATGCGACGGCGCTTATTATCAGGGGTTGGAGTGTCGCAGGCGCGGGCGGGCGATTGCAGCCGAAGACCGGGTCAGGGGCAGGGATTGCCCCGGCATGTGGTTCGTCTAGTCTCGCACTATGTCAATGGCCGGCGCAGGGCGCATTTCAGGAGACATCAGGTGCAGAAAAAACGCGTCAGCATCAAGGAAGTTGCCGAACATGCCGGGGTTTCGGCGGCAACTGTCTCGCTGGTTCTCAACGACAAGGGCAGCATCTCGGACAAGACCCGCAAGCAGGTGCGCAAGTCGGCCAAGGAACTGGGATTCATCCTGAACAAATCCGCGTCGCGCCTGCGGTCTGGCCAGTCACTGTTGATCGGTTTGGTCGTGAACGATATCTCGAACCCATTCTTCGCGGAACTGTCAGCCAATGTGGAAACCGAAGCGGCCAACGCCGGTTACCTGTCGGTCATTGCCAGCACCCAAGACAACGTGGAAACCCAGAAATTCGTGATCGAAACCATGATCGGGCAAGGCGTGGCCGGGCTGATCATTTCATCGGCCACCGGGTCGGACGAGGCGGATTTCGAGGTGATCCGCAAACACGGCATCCCATATGTGTTGTGCGTGCGCGAACTTCCGGGCTATGCGGCCGATTTCATCGGGTTTGACAATTTTCAGGCCGGGGTGATGGCCGGAGAGCATATCCTGGACCGTGGGTATCGGGACATCGCATTCGTGGGCGGCTTTGCCGACAACACCAACCGGATCAGTCGGCGCGAGGGGGTCAAATACGCCATGCGCCGCCGCGATCCCGATCTGGCGCTGGTGCGCGATCTCGTCGGCCCGGCCACCCGGCAATATGGACACGACGCGACGCTGGAACTTCTGGCACAGTCCCCCGATACCTCGGCCATCGTCTGCATCAACGACTATGTCGCCATTGGCGCCTATGCCGCGTTAAAAGAAAAGGGTCGCGAAGTTGGCGCCGATGTGGCCGTGATCGGGTTTGACAACGTGCCAGAATCGGCGGCCTGGAACCCGCCCCTGACGACCGTCGAACTGTTCCCGCGTTCGATCGGCAGCCGCGCGGCCAAGGCGCTGGTCGAGAAGATTCGCGACAACCAGCGCCCGCCGGAGCGGATCTACCTTGCACCGAAACTTGTGGTCCGGGATTCGGCCTGAGCCGCCACGCTGGATTGGCTTGACAAAGTGCGCCACAGTTTGATTAAACGATTTAGTAAATCTGTCTGGGCACACCGTCCGCGATGACAGTCTCAAGGCCGCCGGCACTTGGCGTCAGGGCGCGCAACAGAAACATCGGGGGAGGAGTTTGAAGTGAAACCGTCGACCACCCATGCATTTGCGCTGCGCGGGACGCGGATTGACGCCCCTGTCGATCCAGCCGCACGAAACCGCCGCTCATCCGGTCGATCTGCCGGGGCAGGGCCATTCCAAACACAGGATTTCCCCCATGTATGATCTGCTGAAAGGCATCCGGATCGTGGATTTCACCCATGTCTGGCAAGGCCCGGTCGCAACGCTTCTGCTGGCGGATTTCGGCGCCGATGTGATCAAGATCGAACGTCCGGGCCGTGGCGACTGGTCGCGCGCCTGGGGGCCCTTCGCGGGCGACGTCAGCCTGCCGTTTGCCGGTCTGAACCGCAACAAGCGGTCGATTGTCCTGGACCTGAAGGCCGCGGACGGTCAGACGGCGCTGGACAAGCTGTTGGCCACTGCGGATGTGGTGGTGCATAATTTCCGCCCCGGCGTCGACCGCAAGATGGGCATCGATTTCGAAACCCTGCACCCGCGCTTTCCCAAACTGATCCACGCCTCGGCGTCGGGCTGGGGAGAGGCCGGTCCGGATGCCGAGCGGGGCCGTGCCGGCCACGCCCAGATGGCGGCGGCAGAGGGCGGGCTGTTCTCGGCGGCCGACGGCGACCGCCTGCCGGCACCGCCCACGGTGTCGATGGATCATATCGCCGGGCTGGTGTTGTCCAACGCGATTCTGGCGGCATTGGTCAGTCGCGCGCGCACCGGTCTGGGCACACAGGTTTTCACCGATCTGCACAGCGCCGCGCTGACCGCCCATGTGTGGGACGGGCCGCGCGCGCTGAACCCCACGGCGGCGGATGCGGGCGATGTGAACCTGTCAGTGACCGAAAAGACCCTGCAACACAGCTGGCGCACGGCGGATGGGTTCATCGAGATCTCCCCAGTGTTCACCGACAACCCGGTTCAACTGATCTGCCGCGGGCTCGGCCTGCCGGACCTGACGCAGGATGCGCGCTTTTCCGACCCGCTGGTGCAATATGAAAACCGTGAGGCCTTGCGCGACTTGCTGGCCGCAAGGCTGGTTGAGAAGACAACCGCCGAATGGCTTCCCGCGTTGGAAGAACAAGGCATCCTCTGCGCGCAGGTCCTGAGCCCACAGCAGGCGTTGACCCGGCCCGAGGCGGGCGTGAATGGCATGATTGTCGAGGTGGAACATCCCACCGCCGGCAAGCTCAGCCTCGTGGGCTGCCCGGTTCGCACGACCACCGCGCCGCGCCCGTCGACGCCGCCGCCGATGCAGGGCCAGCACACGGATGAGGTGCTGAAGGAAATCGGCCTGAAATAGGCGCGATCACCGGCGTCGCCGCACACCGGGAAGGACGCTTCCGGGCCTGCGGCTCAGACCAAAACGGCGCGGGACAAGCCGCGCCGTTTCAGCGCGACCAACACTGCCACGAAAGATCTTCCTGTGTATTCACACCATTGACACGACGCGTGCAGCCGACGATTGCTGCCTATTTGCCCCATTTCAGCGCGATGAGATCCAGTTCCCCGGCCAGCGACAGCAGGCGCTCCCTGGTGCGGGCGGTCATGGGTTTCAGCGGATGGCGGATATGGTCGGACTTGATCACACCGCCAGCCATCATCACCGTCTTGGCGGCGCGCAGCCCGCATTGGCGATTCTCGTGGTTGATCAGCGGCAAGCAGAGCTTCCACTGCTCCAGCGCCGCATCGGTGTCTCCGGCGCGGTACCGGGTCACGATCGGGCGGATCTTCTCGGGCTGCAGGGCCGAGGTCATGGTGCCGGTGCATCCGGCGTCCAGATCGGCCAGCAGGGTGGCGGCCTCTTCGCCATCGAAGGGGCCGAGGATGTGATCGCCGCCGGCTTCGATCAGCGCGGCCAGCTTGTCTGCGGCGAAGGGGGTTTCCATCTTGAAGTAGGACACGTTATCGATCTCGCGGGCCATGCGCACCAGCAGCGGCACCGACAGGGTGGCGCCCGAGATCGGGGCGTCCTGCACCACGATCGGAATGGTGACCGCATCCGAGGCCGCCTGGAAATGTTCGAAGATCCCGGCGTCGGGCGGCACCAGCCCGACGCCGTGATAGGGCGCCATCATCATCAGCATTGCTGCGCCCAGGGCCTCGGCCTCGCGGGCGCGGGTGGTGACGATTTCCGTTGCGAAATGGCTGACCGTGACGATGACCGGCACCCGGCCCGCCACATGTTCCAGGCTGGCGCGGGTCAGGGCGGCGCGTTCCTCGTCGGACAGCAGGAACTGTTCGGAATAGTTGGCCAGGATGCAGATCGCGTCGACACCCTGGTCGATCATGCAATCGAGCACGCGGCGCATGCCGTCGATGTCGATGCGGCCGTCGGCATGGAACGGGGTCGGGGCGACGGGAAGGATACCGGTCAGGGGCTGGGTCATGGTTTGGATCTCTTGTCGGGGGAGCAATCAGCGCAGCAAGCCGCGCCGATGCCGGGGAAATGGTCCGCTCGGTGGGATCAGTGGGCGGTGGGCCTCACCACTCGAAGGCCGGGACCACCACGCGCCGTCCAAGGGTGAAGGCATCGGCCACATGACGCATCGGCGACAGATCCATGTCGATGCCGCCCTCGGCCACCAGATCGGCCATTTGCGCATAAAGGCGGGGGTATTCGCCCGCCAAACCGGGCATGGCGTCGTGCTGTTGCCCGTCCACCGTCATCTTTCCGCCGCCGTTTTCCAGAAGCAGAGTGCCCTCATCGGTGACCGCTTCGATATTCCAGACCGGGGTGCCGGGCTCCAGCCAGTCCAGGTTTGCGGTCACCTCGGCACCGCCGGGATGATAGAAGCGGCAGGTGGCGGCGATGGGAGTGTCGCGATTGGCCGGGAAATGCAGCTGCGCCTCGGTCAGATGGATCGGGTCGGGCAGGATCTCGGTCACGATCGACAGGGCGTTGATGCCCGGATCGAAGATGCCCAGCCCGCCCGGATCGAATACCCAGTCCTGTCCCGGATGCCAGTGGCGCACATCTTCCTTCCAGGTCACGGTCAGCTTGCGCAGGGTCTTGCCGGCCAGCCAGGCCTTCGCCGCGGGCACCTTGTCGGCCTGCCGGGAATGCCAGGTGGCATACAGCGAGACCCGATGCGCGCGGGCCAGATCCATCAGCGCATGACATTCCGACAGGGTCGCGCCGGGAGGCTTTTCGAGCATGACATGACGCCCGGCCCGGATTGCCTGCGCGGCATAGTCATAGCGCGGCACTGGTGGCAGGCACAGCGAAACGACGCGGATATCCGGCCGCGCGTCCAGCATCTTGCCAAAATCGGTGAAGGCCTCGACCCCGTCCACGGTGCCGTGGCGCGAGACGGTGGCGGCCAGTTCCCAATCCGCACTACCGGCGATGGCCGGAACATGCTGGTCCACCGCGATCTTTCCAATTCCAACGAGAGCAATCAACATCAATGGGAGTCCTTTCCAACGGGCGCACCGCGGCAGCCCTTGAGAAAATCAAGATCCGCCCCGGTATCGGCGCCTTCCACATGGGCTTGGTGCAGCCATTCATAGCCCCCCGCTGCCGTGGCGTGATCGGGGTGCCATGCCGCCAGCCGGGCGGACAGTTCGGCCTCGGGGATGTCCAGGTGCAGGCGCCGCGCGGCCACGTCCAGCTCGATCATGTCGCCGGTGCGCACCACCGCCAGCGGCCCGCCCGCCGCCGCCTCGGGGGAGGTGTGCAGGATCACCGTGCCATAGGCCGTGCCCGACATGCGCGCGTCCGAGATGCGCACCATGTCGGTGATCCCCTTCTTCAGCACCTTGGGCGGCAGGCCCATGTTGCCGACCTCGGCCATGCCGGGATAACCCTTGGGACCGCAGTTCTTCAGCACCATCACACAGGTCTCGTCGATGTCCAGCGCGTCGTCGTTGATCCGTGCCTTGTAGTCGTCGATATCCTCGAACACCACGGCCCGGCCACGATGGGTCAGCAGATGCGGCGAGGCGGCCGAGGGTTTCACCACCGCCCCCTTGGGCGCCAGATTGCCCTTCAGAACGGCGATACCGCCCTGCGGGGTCAGGGCCTGGTCCAGCGGCAGGATCACGTCCTCGTTCCAGTTGGTGACGTCCTTGACCTCGTTCCAGATGGTGTCTCCCGAGACCGTCAGGGCGTCCTTGTGCAACTGGCCGCCTTCGCCCAGCCGTTTCAGCACCACCGGCAGGCCGCCGGCATAGAAGAACTCTTCCATCAGGTATTTGCCCGAGGGCATCAAGTTGACGATGGTCGCCACGTCGCGGCCGCAGCGGTCCCAGTCGTCAAGGCTCAGGTCGATGCCGACCCGACCGGCGACGGCCAGCAGATGGATTACCGCATTGGTCGATCCGCCGATGGCGCCATTGGTGCGGATCGCGTTCTCGAACGCCTGCCGGGTCATGATGTCGGACGGCTTCAGGTCATCCTTGACCATCTGCACCATGCGCCGCCCGGACAGCTGCGCCATGACACGGCGGCGGCTGTCCACCGCCGGGATCGCGGCATTGCCCGACAGCGCCATGCCAAGCGCCTCGGCCATCGAGGCCATGGTGCTGGCGGTGCCCATGGTGTTGCAGGTGCCGGTCGAGCGGCTCATGGATTGCTCGGCCTCCAGGAAATCTTCCTGGGTCATGTCGCCAGCCTTCACCGCTTCCGAGAACTTCCAAAGGTGGGTGCCCGAGCCGACCCGCTCCCCCCGGAAATAGCCGTTCAGCATCGGCCCGCCGGTCACCACGATCGATGGCAGATCGGTCGAGGCGGCGGCCATCAGCAGCGACGGGGTGGTCTTGTCGCAGCCCACCAGCAGCACGGCGCCGTCGATGGGCTGGCCGCGCATCTGTTCCTCGATGGCCAGCGCGGCCAGGTTGCGGAACATCATCGCGGTGGGCCGAAAAGTGTTTTCCGAGGCCGAGAACACCGGCACCTCGACCGGGAAGCCTCCGGCCTCCCAGATCCCGGCCTTAACCTTTTCGGCCAAGTCGCGCAGATGGCCATTGCAGGGGGTCAGGTCGGACCAGGTGTTCAGGATGCCGATCACCGGACGCCCGTCGAACAGGTCGTGCGGGTAGCCCTGGTTCTTCATCCAGCCCCGGTGATAGATGGTGTCGCGCGAGGTGCCGCCATACCATGACTGGCTGCGCAGCTTGCGGGGCCATTCGGCCGGTTTGAAGGTCATGGATCAGCCCTGCTTGTTCTTGTTGTAAACGTCGAAGATGACGGCGGCCAAAAGCACCAGCCCCTTGATCATCTGCTGATAGTCGATGCCAATGCCCATGATCGACATGCCGTTGTTCAGCACCCCCATCAGGAAGGCGCCGACCACGGCGCCGACGATCTTGCCGACCCCGCCGGACATCGAAGCGCCGCCGATGAACACCGCCGCGATCACGTCCAGTTCCAGCGCGAAACCCGCCTTGGGTGTCGCGGTGTTCAGCCGCGCGGCAAAGACCAGTCCGGCGATGGCAGCCAGGATGCCCATGTTGACGAAGGCCAGGAAGGTCAACCGCTCGGTCTTGATGCCCGACAGCTTGGCGGCCTTCTGGTTGCCGCCCAGGGCATAGACCCGGCGGCCCAGAACCGTCTTTTCGGTCAGGAAGGCGTAGATGATGGTCAGCACGCCCATGGTGATCAGCACGTTGGGCAGACCCCGGAAGGTGGACAGCTTGTACATGATGAAGATCAGCGCCGCGCCGACGATGGCATTGCGGGCAATGAAAAAGCTGCGCGGCTCGTCCATGATGCCATAGGCCCGGTTGCGGGCGCGCTTGCGCATGCCGATCCAGACGATGATGGACGCCGCCACGATACCGGTGCCAAGCGCCAGCACGTTCACCTGCCGGGCGCCGAACAGGGGTGCGAGGCTTTCGCCGATGGCCGCCGGGAAGGCATCCGGAACGAAGCCGTTGGCGATGACCTGGAATTCGCGCGGGAAAGGGCCGACCGACTGGCCTTCCAGCAGCAGCAGCGACAGCCCGCGAAACACCAGCATGCCGGCCAGCGTCACGATGAAGGACGGGATTTTCCAATAGGCCACCCAATAGCCCTGCGCCGCCCCGATCAGACCGCCGCAGACAATGCAGACGGCGATGGCGACCAGAATGGGTATCTCGTGGTTCACGATCATCACGGCGGCCAACGCGCCCACAAACCCCATGACCGAGCCCACCGACAGGTCGATGTTGCCCGACACGATGACGATCAGCATGCCAAGCGCCATGATGATGATATAGCTGTTCTGCAGCAGCAGGTTGGTGATATTCACCGCCCGCAGCAGCGTGCCCTGCGTCATGATCTGGAAGAAGACCATGATGGCGATCAGGGCGAACAGCAGCCCGTATTCGCGCAGGTGCGCCTTCAGGTAATCGGTGACGCTCTTGGTCGGTTCGTTGTCCGTGGTCTCAGCCATAGCCATGCCCCGGTCTCCTTATTCTGTCACGATGAGCGACATGATGCGCTCCTGGCTGGCGTCCTTGGCCGAAAGCTCGCCCACCAGCGCGCCTTCGTTCATGACGTAAATGCGGTCGCACATGCCCAACAGTTCGGGCATCTCGGAGGAAATCATCAGCACGCCTTTGCCCTGCGCGGACAAGTCGTTGATGATCCCGTAGATTTCGAATTTCGCGCCGACGTCGATGCCGCGTGTGGGCTCGTCCAGGATCAGCACATCGGGCTGCGCGAACAGCCATTTCGACAACACGACCTTCTGCTGGTTGCCCCCCGACAGGTTCATCACCCGCTGGAACACGCTGGGGGTGCGGATGTTCATCGCCTTGCGGTACCGCTCGGAGACCTCGGTTTCCTCGTTCTCGTTCAGGATCCCGCCCGAAGATACGCCCGGCAGATTGGCCAGCGTCACGTTGCGCTGGATGGTTTCCTCAAGGATCAGGCCCAGGCTCTTGCGGTCCTCGGTGACATAGGCCAGCCCGGCCGCAATCGCCTTTGGCACGTCCGAGACGTCGGCCCTTTCGCCACGGATCCTGACCTCGCCGCTGATGTTGCGGCCATAGGACTGGCCGAACAGACTCATCGCCAGTTCGGTGCGGCCTGCGCCCATCAGCCCGGCGATGCCGACGACCTCGCCGGCGCGCACATTATAGGTGGCATCGCGGATGACCTGACGCTCGCTGTGTTCGGGGTGCCAGACGTTCCAGTTGGAAACCTCCATCAGCAACTCGCCCGCGCGCCGCTCCCGCTCGGGATAGCGGTGTGCCATGTCGCGGCCCACCATGTCGCGCACGATGGCGGCTTCGGTGATCGGCTGGGCCTTGGCATCCATGGTCGACACCGTGGTGCCGTCGCGGATCACCGTCACGCTGTCGGCAACCCGGCGCACCTCGTTCAGCTTGTGGCTGATGATGATGCAGGTCACGCCCTCGGCCTTCAGTTCCAGCATCAGGTCCAGCAGCGCCTGGCTGTCGGATTCCGACAGTGCCGCCGTCGGTTCGTCGAGAATCAGCAGCCGGACTTCCTTGGACAGTGCCTTGGCAATCTCGACCAGTTGCTGTTTGCCGACGCCCAGTTTGTCGACCAGTGTCGAGGGCGCCTCTTTCAGCCCGACCTTGCGAAGCAGCTTTTCGGTCTGCTGAAAGGTGGACTGCCAGTTGATGATGCCGCCGCGCGCCTGCTCGTTGCCCAGAAACAGGTTCTCGGCGATGGACAGCAGCGGCACCAGCGCCAGTTCCTGGTGGATGATGATGATGCCTTGCCGTTCGCTGTCCGCGATGTCGCGGAACTGCGCCAGCTTGCCGTCATAGTGAATTTCGCCGTCATAGCTGCCCGCCGGATAGACCCCGGAGAGCACCTTCATCAGTGTCGATTTGCCGGCACCGTTTTCGCCGACCAGCGCGTGAATCTCGCCTTCGCGGACGATCAGCTCGACCTCATCCAGCGCCTTGACGCCCGGAAAGGTCTTGGTGATCGAACGCATTTCCAGAAGCGCAGACATGCCCAATCCTCATCTGTCATCGCGACCTGCCCGAAGCAGTGTCCGGGCAGGTCGGAAATTGCCCGTCGGGCTTACTGGATCTGGTCCATGGTGTAGTAGCCGGAGTCGATCAGACGCTCTTCCCAGTTGGCCGCGGTCACCGGCAGCGGTTCCAGCAGGTAGGAGGGCACCACCTTGACGCCGTTGTCATAGGTCGAGGTGTCGTTGATCTCGGGCTCGCCGCCTGCCAGCAGCGCATCGGCCATGCCCACGGTCACACCGGCCAGCGACCGGGTGTCCTTGAAGATGGTCGAATACTGCTCGCCGGCCAGGATCGACTTGACCGAGGGCACCTCGGCGTCCTGACCGGTCACGATCGGCATTGGCTGATCGCCCGAGCCATAGCCGACGCCCTTCAGCGACGACAGGATGCCGATGGACAGCCCGTCATAGGGCGACAGCACCCCGTGCACGGTCTGGTCGGTGTAATGCGCGGACAGCAGGTTATCCATGCGCGCCTGCGCGACCGAGCCGTCCCAGCGCAGCGTGCCGACGGTGTCCATGCCCATCTGGCCCGACACGATGTTGATCGACCCGTCGTCGATCAGCGGCTGGATGACGCTCATCGCGCCGTTGTAGAAGAAATAGGCGTTGTTGTCGTCGGGCGAGCCGCCGAAGAGTTCCACGTTCCACGGCTTTTGATCGCCGAAGCGTTCGTTCAGCCCGTTGACCAGGTTGGTGGCCTGCAGCACGCCGACCTTGAAGTTGTCGAAAGTGGCGTAATAGTCGACGTTGCCGCTGTCACGGATCAGGCGGTCATAGGCGATGACCTTGATGCCCGAGGCGGCGGCGTTTTCCAGCGCATTCGACAGGGTGGTGCCATCGATGGCGGCAATCACCAGAACATCGACGCCCTTGGTGATCATGTTCTCGATCTGGGCAAGCTGGTTGGGAATATCGTCTTCGGCATACTGCAGATCGGTCTCATAGCCGGCCGCGGTAAATTGCTCGACCATCGAGTTGCCGTCGGAAATCCAGCGCGCCGAGGATTTTGTCGGCATCGCGATGCCCACGGTGCCTTCGGCATATGCCCCGCCGGCAAGCAGGACGACAGCACCGGCCGAAGCCAGGAGCGATTTGAAAGTCATGTTGTTCCTCCACATGTTGCGCCTGTTGTTCTTGTGTCGGCGCGGTCTCCCTCGAACCTTCACGAGGCCCGTTGGGGCAGCTAACAGCCCGTTGACATAGCAATCAATTCGTATTCTCTGCGATCTGCATATCAATTCTGTTATACGGTCGCCCATGGACATCGCCCATCGCCTGAAGCCGAACCAGTTGCGCCTGCTGCTGACCATCGCCGAAACCGGACAGTTGCAACTGGCGGCCAACCGGATCTCGGTGTCGCAGCCCGCGGCCTCGCGCATTCTGGCGGATGTGGAAAAGCTGATGGGGGGCGATCTGTTCACCCGGCACCCCAAGGGGATGGAGGCCACGCCGCTGGGCGCCATCTGCATTCGCCACGCCAAGGTGATCCTGGAAGAGATGGACGAACTGGCCGCGGATGCCCAGCGGTTCAACGAGGGCAAGATCGGTCATGTGCGCGTGGGCACCGTCACCGGCCCAGCCGTTGGCACGCTGATGCCGGCCATCCAGAAGGTGAAGGCCGAAGCTTCCGACATCGAGATGACGATCGAGGTCGGCCCGTCAACCGAACTGGTCCGGGGCCTGATCGCGGGCCGGTTTGACTTCATTATCTCGCGGCTGCCGTCGGGCTATGACAGCCGCGATTTCCGCCTGCATCCCGCCCGCAGCGAGGAAGTGACCTTCCTGGTCCGGGCCTCGCATCCGCTGGCGTCCCGGCGCGGGGTTCCGTTGACCGACCTGCTGGACAGCGAATGGGTGGTGCAGGTGCTGGGCTCGCCGATCCGCGAGGCGGTCGATTCCGCCTTCCTGACCCAAGACCTGCCCGCGCCGTCCCGCGTGACCAACACCGCGTCCTTGCTGGTGGCGCTGTCCATGGTGCAGGCCTCGGACATCATCGCGCCGCTGTCGCGCGAGGTCGCCACGATGCTGTGTGCAGGCCGCCTGAACGCCGATGTGGTCACGCTGGACCTGGCCACGCCCATAACCGTGTCGCCCTGTTTCGTCATTCAGAACCGGGAGCAGCCGGTGACCCGCGCCGCCGAGAAGGTGTTTTCGGCAGTGTTCGAGTTTCTCTGACGCGCGCGTGTCGGGGCGCTCAGGGCCGGGCGATGGCCTTGACCTCGCAGAAATCGGCGATGCCGTGGAAGCCGCCCTCGCGCCCGTTGCCCGACTGCTTGTAGCCGCCGAAGGGCGATCCCTGGCCCAAACCCGCGCCATTGATGAACACGGTGCCGGCGCGCAAGTCGCGCGCCACGGCCATCGCCCGGTCGGGATCGGCCGATTGCACATAGGCCGACAGGCCGTACGGCGTATCATTGGCCATCGCGATGGCCTCGGCCTCGCTGTCATAGGGGATCAGGGCGATAACCGGGCCGAAGATTTCCTCACGTGCGATGGCCATGTCGTTGCCGACGTCGCCAAAGACCGTGGGCCGCACGAAATAGCCTTCTTCCAGCCCCTCGGGTTTGCCGGGGCCGCCGGCCAGCAGGGTTGCGCCTTCGGCGATGCCCTTGGCGATCATTGCCTGCACCCGGTCGAATTGCATATCCGAGGCCAGCGGCCCGATGTGACGCCCGGATTGCGCCGGGTCACCGACGGGCGTCGTGCGGGCGGTGTCGGCGGCGATCTCGGCGGCCTTCGCATAGAGCGCGCGGGGCACCAGCATCCGGGTCGGCGCGTTGCAGCTTTGCCCGCTGTTGTTGAAGCACTGACGCACCCCGCGACGCACGGCACTTTCCAGATCCACATCGTCGAGCAGGATGTTGGGAGATTTGCCGCCCAGTTCCAGCGTCACCCGCTTGATGGTCGCGGCGGCGGTGCGGCCAACCTCGATCCCGGCGCGGGTCGATCCGGTGAAGGACACCATGTCAACATGCGGATGGCGGCTCAGTTCTGCCCCCACCGTCGGGCCGTCGCCGTTGACCAGGTTGAAGACCCCGGCGGGCACCCCGGCCTCGTCCAGGATCTCGGCAAACAGCAACGCCGACAGCGGTGTCAGTTCCGAGGGCTTCAGCACCATGGTGCACCCCGCCGCCAGCGCCGGAAGGACCTTCAGCGCGATCTGGTTGGCGGGCCAGTTCCACGGCGTGATCAGCGCGCAAACGCCAATGGGCTCATGGCGCAGCAGGTCGCCCGCCGGGTTGGGTTCTTCGAAGGCGAACTGCTTCAGGGCGGCAACGACGCCGTCCAGATGGCCCAGCCCGGCCTGCGCCTGCGACCGGCGGCTGAGATCGATGGGCGCGCCCATCTCGGCGCTGATGGTTTCAGCCATCTCGTCGTAGCGCGCTTCATACCGGCCACGGATCGCGGCCAGAAGGTCCAGACGTTCGGCAAGGGTGCTGCGCGCAAAGCCGGGAAAGGCGGCGCGGGCGGCGGTGACGGCGGTGTCCACATCCGCCGCATTTCCCAAGGCCACCGTGGCGATCGGGCGGGCTGTGGCGGGATTGATGACCGGCAGAGTGTCGCGGCCCTGCGGCGCCACCCATGTGCCGTTGATGTAGAAGCGGTCGGTATGCAGTTTGGTCATCGCTGTCCTCGTGTCCCCTGTGGCGGGCGCTCCCGCGTTGCGACGTATAGAACCAGCCAAGCCGGGCGAGCGCCAGCCCTGGCCTGCGGCCGGGTCTAGACGTTCAGCAAAAGATGCTTGCGCTCCCACGGCGAGATTTCGCGCTGAAACTCGTTCAGCTCGGCCAGCTTGATCGCCGACAGCACGGCGCAGAACTCGGCCCCCAGCAGCGCCCGCATCTCATGCGCTTCGTTGAAGGCGGCCAGCATGTCGAACGGGCCCTCGGGCAGGATTGCGCCATCGGTCCAGATCTCGCCCTGCGCGGCGGGGCGCGGCGCGATGCGGTCGGTCATGCCTTTCAGCCCCGCCGCCAGCGAGGCCGCCAGCGCGAGATAGGGGTTCGCGTCGATGCCGATGACACGGTTTTCCACGCGCCGGGCCTCGGGGCGGGCATTGGGGATGCGCAGGCCGGTGGTGCGGTTGTCATGCCCCCATTCCATGTTGGTCGGCGCACTCATCCCCCCGGTCAGGCGGCGGTGGCTGTTCACATAGGGCGCGATCAGGGGCATGACCTCCATCAGGTGGCGTTGCGAGCCGCCGATGAAGTGATAGAACGCTTCGGATTCCGACCCATCCGGGTTCGAGAAGATGTTCTGCCCGGTGCGCTTGTCCAGCACGCTTTGATGGATGTGCATGGCCGATCCGGGCTGGTCGCGCATCGGCTTGGCCATGAAGGTGGCGAAGAACTTGTGCTTCAGCGCGGCCTCGCGGATCGCGCGTTTGAAATAGAACACCTGGTCCGCCAGAGCCATCGGGTCGCCGTGCATCAGGTTGATCTCGATCTGCCCGGCACCGCCTTCCTGGATCAGCGTGTCGATGTGCAGGCCCTGGTCCTCGGCGTAGTCATAGATGGTGTCGATGACCTCGCCGTATTCATCCACGGCCACCATCGAATAGGCCTGGCGGGCCGAGCCGGGGCGACCGGTCCGTCCCACCGGCGGCTTCACCGGATCGTTCCAGTCGAGGTTCGGCGAGATCAGGTAGAACTCCAGCTCCGGCGCCACGATGGGTTGCCAGCCGTGCTCGGCATAGCGGTCCAGCACCCGCTTGAGCACGTTGCGCGGCGCAATGGAAACCGGGTTGCCGTGCCGGTCTTCCAGATCGCAGATCACCTGCAGCGTGGCATCCGCCGCCCAGGGCACCGCCGAGGCCGTGGCCATGTCCGGCCGCAGCACCATGTCGACCTCGGTCCACTGGTTCTCGATCCCGGCGATGTCGACGTATTCGCCGCTGACGGTTTCATAGAACAGCGAGGTCGGCAGGGCGAAGGTCTGGTCGGGCGAGAACTTGTGCGAGGGCATCGCCTTGCCGCGGGATCCGCCGACAAGATCGGGAACGATGCATTCCACCTCTTCCAGGCGGCGGTCGCCGCGATAGGCGAGGAACGGGGCGGGAAGGGCTGCCTGCCAGTCGGAGGAAGGGGCGGGGGCCATGAGGGGTCCTTGGAATGGCCTGCGGGCGCGATCTGGGTCGGAGGGCGGCGCAGAGGGTATCAGTTTTCAGGGATCTGGCAATGCAACGCGGGCCAGACAAGGGCATCACGGGATGATTTCGGGCGAATTGGGCCGTAGTCCTGTCCCGATGATGGCGCGATATGGGGTCATTTCAGTCAAAAGTCTATCACAAAAATTGGCGATCATCCCGAAAGATCATCCCGCGCGGCGTCCTGCAGGGCCGCCCGGCCGGCCCGGGCCTGCCCGTCGCGAATATCATTCTCCACCGCGACCACCAGGGCCATGGAATCGCGCGCTTCGAGTGCCTCCAGGATCTCCTTGTGGCGATCCTCGTGGTAGTAGCGCGTGACGTTCTGCATCACCTGCCGCTGGAACGGTCCCAATTGCAGCCACACGCTTTCGATCAGGGGAAGCGCCTGCTGGAACGGGTTGGCCGCGTAAAGCTGGCCGTGGAAATCCTGGTTCAGCAGGGTCAGATCGTCCAGCCGCCCGGCCTGAAGCAGCCGGTCCATACGGTCGTCCAGCTCCCGCAGATATTCGATCAAAACGCTTGAAACATAGGGAAAGGCGCGTTCCGCAGCGTGGGTCTCAAGGGCGATCCGCAGCAGGATCAACTCCTCGAAGCGGCTTGCCCCCATGTCCGGCACTTGCAGGCGGCGATTGCCCAAAACTTCCAGCGCATGTTCCGAACTCAGCCGGCGCACAGCCTCGCGCACCGGCGTCGGGCTGAGGTTCAGCATGGTCGCCAGCCCCCGGAAGGTCAGCTGCGTGCCGGGCGGGATCGCCCCCAGCAGGATCGCATTCCGCAGCCGGTGATAGGCGTAATCCTGCGTGGTCATGCCGTCATCCGGGACGATCTCGGGCAGGGTAAACTCGGCATCAATCGGCATCAGGCGGGGGCTCCGAGAGAATTCGCGCGCGGGTGAATCGGTTGACAGTTGGCGGGAACTCGATAGAACCCGCTTAAAGTATATCACAAGATATGAAAAGCTATAGCATAGGCGGGCCCATGGCCGAGACAGACGCAGAGACATGGCGCGCGGCGCATCCCGGTATCGACAGCGTCCTGACAGCGGTGTGCGATCTGAACGGGACCCTGCGCGGCAAACGCGTTCCGGCCGATCAGGTGGCGAAGGCCCTTGATGGCGGCCTGCGGCTGCCGCTGTCGGCGGTGGGCGTGGACATCTGGGGCGAGGATATCGAGAACAGCGCGCTGGTCTTTGCCTCGGGCGATGCGGATGGCATCTGCCAGCCCACAGGACGGGGCATCCTGCCCAACGACTGGACCAGCCGTCCCACCGCGCTGGTGCCGCTGTGGCTGTTCACCGAAGAGGGCGCGCCCTTCGCGGGCGACCCCCGGCAAGCGCTGGCGCGGGTGGTCGAGGGCTTTGCCGCGCGTGGCCTGACCCCGGTGGTGGCGACCGAGCTGGAATTCTACCTGTTCGATCCCGAGGGCGACGCCCCGCAAGCCCCGCGGTCGCCGGTCACCGGCAAGCGGCTGGACAGCGACGGGGTGCTGTCGCTGGACGAGTTGCAGCATTTCGATGCGGTGCTGAACGACATCTACGATTCCTGCCGCGCGCAGGGCATTCCGGTGGATGTGGCCATCTCGGAAAACGGCGCCGGGCAGTTCGAGATCAACATGCGGCATCTGGCCGATCCGCTGCGCGCCGCCGATGACGCGATCCTGTTCAAGCGCACAGTGCGCGGCATCGCGCGGGCGCATGGTCTGGCGGCGACCTTCATGGCCAAACCTTATGGCACGCGGTCGGGCAACGGGTTTCATGTTCATGTCTCCCTGATCGACGGCGACGGGCGCAATGTCTTCGACGATGGCACCGAGGCGGGCAGCGACCTGATGCGTCACGCGGTGGCCGGGATGATCCGCACCATGGCCGAAACCGCGCTGACCTATGCGCCGCACGAAAACTCGTTCCGGCGGCTGGCGCCGCGCGCCCATGCGCCCTCGGCCATCGGTTGGGGCTATGAGAACCGGACGCTGGCCATCCGCATTCCCGGCGGCAGCGCCGCCGCACGGCGGATCGAACACCGCGTCGCGGGTGCCGATGCCAACCCCTATCTGGTGCTGGCCAGCGTGCTGGGCGGCGCGCTGCTGGGTCTGCGCGAGGGCTGGGAACCGCCCGCACCGGTCACCGGCAACGCCTATGCCCAGGATCTGCCGCATCTGCCGCCGGACTGGGCCTCGGCCATCGAGGCGTTCGAGACCGGCACCCATATCCGCCAGATCTATGACCCGCTGCTGGTATCGATGTTCACGGACTGCAAGCGGCAGGAACTGGGTGTCTTCACACGCCGGGTCACCGATTTCGAATACCACACCTATCTGGAGACCGTCTGATGCCCGCCTCCTATGCCGGGGATGTCCAGCACACCGGCAGCTACTATGCCGCAACGGCCAATCCGGCCCCGCGGCGCCCGGCCTTGCAGGGGGCGCATGACACCGGCATCTGCGTCGTCGGCGCGGGGTATTCCGGCCTGTCGGCCGCGCTGCATCTTGTCGAGTCGGGTCACAAGGTCACCGTGGTCGAAGGGGCGCGCGTCGGCTGGGGCGCCTCGGGGCGCAACGGCGGGCAGATCGTCAACGGGCTGAACGCCAGCCTGCAGACCATCGAGAAACGCTATGGAAAGGACAATGCCCGTTTCGTGGCCGGCGTTGCGCAGGAAGGCCAGCAGATCATCCGCGACCGCATCGCGCGCTATGACATTCGCTGCGACCTGAAGGATGGCAACATCTTTTCCGCCTATACCCCGGCCCATATGCGCGAGCTTGAGGCGCGCAAGGCCTTGTGGGACAGCTATGGCCTGAGCCAGCAGAAACTGCTGTCAAAGGCCGAAATCCGCGAAAGGGTCGGCTCTGACGTCTATGCGGGCGGCATGATCGACCCGACCGGCGGCCATATGCATCCGCTGAACCTGGCATTGGGCGAGGCAGCGGCCATCGAAAGCCTTGGCGGAACCATTTTCGAGGAAAGCCCGGTCATCTCGGTCGACACCGAGGCCCCGCGCCCGGTGGTTCGCACCGCGCAAGGCACCATCACTTGCGATACGCTGATCCTGTGCGGCAACGCCTATCTCGGCAACGTCGTCCCGGCGCTGACATGGCGGGTCATGCCGGTGTCGACCCAGATCATGGCGACCGAACCGCTGGGGGAGCGTGCCGATGCGCTGCTGCCCAGGGATGATTGCGTCGAGGATATCCGCTTCATCCTGGATTATTTCCGCCTGTCCGCCGACAAACGGCTGCTGTTCGGCGGCGGCACCGTCTATGGCGGCACCGACCCGCGCGACATCGAGGCCAAGCTGACCCCCAACATGCTGAAGGTCTTTCCACAGCTGAAGGGCGTGAAGATCGAATATCGCTGGAGCGGGAATTTCGCGCTCAGCTTCACCCGCGTGCCGCAAATGGGGCGGCTGGGGGCCAACACCTATTTCGCGCATGGCTATTCCGGCCATGGCGTCACCGGATCCCATCTGTTCGGGCGCATCCTGTCAGAAGCCGTCAACGCCGACCTTGGCCGATTTGACGCCTTTGCCGCCATGCGCTGGCTGCCGTTTCCGGGCGGGCGGCTGTTCCGCGTGCCCTATACGGTGATGGGCGCCTGGTGGTACGAACTGCGCGACCGGCTTGGAGTATAAGTCATGACCAAGGGCGACCAGGCCTTCCGCCGCAGGGACACCGCGCGCGGCCGCTGGCACGAGATGACCTATGGCGGCGCGCTCAGCTTTCTGCGGCGCAACTACAGCCGCGATCTTGCGGGCGTCGATGTGGTGGTGACCGGGGTGCCTTTCGACACCGCCGTGACCTTCCGCCCCGGCTGCCGTCTGGGGCCGCAGGCGATCCGCGCGGGATCGGTGCAACTGGCGGAACTCAAGGCCTTTCCCTCGGGCATCGACCCGTTCGAATTGCTGGACGTCATCGACTACGGCGATGTGCATCTCGATCCGCACCACCCGCAATCGGTGCCCCCGGCGATCGAGGCCCATGCCGATGACATTCTGGCCAGCGGCGCCAGGCTGCTGACCCTGGGCGGCGACCATTCCATCGCCTATCCGCTGCTGCGCGCCCATGCCAAGCACCATGGCCCGATGGCGCTGATCCAGTTCGACGCCCATTGCGACACGTGGGACGACGATGGTGTCAGCATGGATCACGGCACCATGTTCGCCCGCGCAGCGCATGAGGGCATCGTCGATGTCAGCCGCTCCACCCAGGTCGGGCTGCGCACCTACAACGACAGCACCCATGGCTTCGAGGTGCTGACCTCGCCATGGATTCACCGCAACGGCATTCAGGCCGCCATCGACATCGCGCGGGAGCGGGCGGGCGACGCGCCGGTCTACATCAGCTTCGACGTGGACGGGCTGGACCCTGCGTTTGCACCGGGAACCGGCACGCCGGTGCCGGGCGGGCTTGCGTCCTGGCAGGCATTGGAGTTCATTCGCGGTCTGGAAGGGTTGAACCTGGTCGGGCTGGATGTGGTCGAGGTCTCGCCGCCCTACGATCATGCCGAGATCACCGCCATCGCGGCGGCGACCGTGGCGCATGACTGGCTGTGCCTGCTGGCGCTTGCCAAGGGGGCCGAGCGGCATCCGGTGGGCCGGGTCTGAAGCAACGAGGGACGCAATGAAGATCGGCATTCTGCAAACCGGCGAAACCCCGGAAAGCTTCCGCGACCGGCTGGGTGACTACAACGTGCTGTGCCAGCGCTGTCTGGAAGGGCAGGGGTTTACGTTCCAGACCTACCGGGTGCTGGACGGCGAATTGCCGCCCTCGGTGCAGGCCGCCGATGGCTGGCTCATCACCGGGTCGCGCCACGGGGTCTATGACGATCTGCCGTGGATCGTTCCGCTGGAAGACTTCCTGCGCGCCGCCTACGCCGCTGCCGTTCCCATCGTGGGCATCTGCTTTGGCCATCAGATCCTGGCGCAGGCCCTTGGCGGCAGGGTCGAGAAATTCTCGGGCGGCTGGTCGGTGGGTCCGGTGGACTACCGGCTGACCGATGGCAGCTGCGAGACGCTGATCGCCTGGCATCAGGATCAGGTGATCGAGCCGCCGGCGGAGGCGCAGGTGCTGGCTTCGTCCGACATGTGCCGCAACGCGATGCTGCTTTATGGCGACCGGGCGCTGACGGTACAGCCGCACCCGGAGTTCACCCCCGAATTCGCCGCCGCCCTGCTGGAGGCCCGCCGCAACGTGCTGCCGGCCGAGGCGGCCGCCCGCGCCGAGGCCGGGCAGGGCATTCCCACCACCGCGCCGCATATGCTGGACCGGATCGCCGCGTTCTTCCGCGCGGCCGCCGCACGCCGGACAACCGCCTGACGGCTGCCGCCGATCCTAGTTTTTGGCGGCCCAGCCCGGCAGGAACTGCGCGATGATGTTGCGCTGAATGTCCGAGGTGCCGCCATAAAGCACCCCGCCCACCGCGTCGCGCAGATCGCGGGCGGCCTCGGCCTCCCACAGGAAGCCTTGCCCGCCCATGGTGCGCACCGCGTCAAGACTGGACGCCAGCAGCGCCTCGGAGATATGCAGCTTGGTGATCGCCGCAGCCGCCGCATCCCCGGTGCCGGTCTGCATCTGCCAGGCCGCCCGACGCTGCATCAGGTGGCAGGTTTCATAGCGCACCCGCATGTCGGCCAGGCGGTTCGACACAGACTGATGCCCGGCGATCGGCCGCCCAAAGACGCTGCGCTGCTGGCTAAAGGCAACGCAGGCTTCCAGCTGTCGTTTCATGGCGCCCACATGGCCGGCGAACACCATCTGCCGCTCCCACTCCGACGAGCGGGCGAAGATCGACGCGCCCGCGCCTTCGGGGCCAAGAGGTGCGCTGGCGGGCAGGCGCACGTCGGTGAAGCTCAGAAACCCGGTGGGAATGGTGCGCAGGCCCAGTTTTTCGACTTCCGGGCCGCGCGTGACCCCCGGCAGCGAGGTTTCCACCAGAAAGGCGCTGACCCCCCAGGCCCCCACCGCCGGGTTGGTGCGCGCGAAAACCAGCGCGAGGTCACAGCAAGGCGCCATGCCGATGAAGGCCTTCTGGCCGTTCAGCACATAGCCGTCGCCGTCGCGCACCGCTTCCGTCTGCAAGGCCATGGCGTCCGAGCCCGAGGCCAGTTCGGTCACCGCATCGGCCCCGATCCATTCCCCCGATAGCAGCCGGGGCAGGTATCGTGCCTGCTGTGCCTCGGTTCCAAATTCCACCAGTGGCCGCAGAACGGTCCACAGCGTGGCATTCAGCGCCAGCAACATGCCCGTGTCGCGGCACCCGCGCCCGACCTCGTGCACCACATGGGTTGCCGTCATCAGGTCGGTGCCATCGCCGCCATGGGCTGTGTCGAGGCCCAGCCGCAGCAAGCCGTATTCGGCGGCGGCGCCCCAAAGCGTTCGCCATTCCGCGGCATCCAGCGTGCCGCGCCGGTCGCGTGCGGCCAATCCGGTGTTCAGATGGTCCTCGGCAAAGCGCCTTGCCGCAGCCCCGCGCCGTTCCATGTCATCGGTGATCGTCAAATCCATCTCAGGGCTCCGCCTCGTCCTGCAGCATTCGGGTCAACAGTGTGGTCCATGCAAACAGCGCGTCGGTGTCGTGCTGTAGGTCGAAATGGTTGACCTCCAGCCGGGTGTCGCGCCGGTTCGGGCAGGTCCCGGCCAGCCAGCCACCGGGGTCCAGCAGCGCGGTGCCGTCCCGCGACATCACCAGGTGTACAGGGCCGTCATAGCGCGCAGGATGGTAAGCCAGCAGCGCCGCGCGATAGTAGTGGCCCACCGCCGACAGCCGCAGCCGCTCGGCATCGCCAACGCCCAGCCGCGCGCCAAGATCCAACGCGCGGGACAACAGCGCCGATTTGGCCCGGTGGGCCACCCTCCGGGCGGCGGGGGCGTGGCTGCCGCCGCATTCCCAGGATGGATCCAGCAGGAAAACGAACGGCACCTTGCAGCCCTCGTCGCGCAACTGGCGGGCCAGTTCGATAGCCAGCACCGCGCCCAGCGAATAGCCGCCAAGCCGCACCGGACGTCCGTCGAACAGACGGAGGGCGAGGGGCTTCAGCGCGGCCACCATCGCCGCGATATCCTGTCCGCGCGGAACCGGCCCGCGCAGATAGCTTGAGAATTGGAACCACAGCGGCGTGTCCGGCCCCAGCGCATGACCCAGATGCGCACACATCTCGGGGCTGCCGTGGATCATCAGGAACGGATCCGAGCGCCCCTCCGGGTGCAGTCGCGCCAGAAGCCCGTCATCGGTGGTGATCTTTTGTCCGGCGGGCCGGGCCTCGACAACGGCGGCAAGCTGCGACAGCACCGGGTACGCGAAGATCTCATGGGCGGCAAGGGGCAGGCCCGCGGCTTCGGCGGCAAAGACCGCGCGCATGGCCAGCAGGGAGTCGCCGCCAAGATCGAAGAAATTGTCGTCCGGACCTATAAGGTCGGTGTTCAGAAGCCCTTCCCATATCTCGGCCAGCTGCCGGGCCACATAGCCTTCTGGTGCGGACGTCTCAGGTAATTCTGCCGGGCGGCGGTCCAACAGGCCCCGGCGGTCGATCTTGCCATTGGGCAGGCGTGGAAGATCAGGGATCACTCGGACCTCGGCGGGCACCATATGTGCGGGCAGACGGGCGGCCAGTGTCGCGCGGATCGTCGCCGGATCACCGGTTTGCACCACCGCCACCAGCCGGGTGCCGGCAGGGGCATCCTCGGCCAGCACCACGCGGTCGCCCAGATCGGGCAAGGCGCCGAGGGCCGCCTCGACCTCGGCCAGTTCCACGCGGTGGCCCCGGATCTTGACCTGCGTATCGCAGCGCCCGCGATAGAGCACGATCCCATCTGGGCGCCGCATTCCCAGATCACCGGTGCGATAGCTGCGGGCGTCCCATTGGCCGGAAAACGCCCCGCCGTCGATGTCCGGCGTGCCAAGATAGCCTGCGGCAACGCCGGGGCCGCTGACGATGATCTCTCCCAGCGTGCCATCGGGCAGCGGCGCGCCATCGGGATCGGCGATAGCGATACGGCTGCCGGGAATGGCCCGGCCGATGGGCACGTCATCGCCCCCGTCATGCTGGGCGGTGTCGAACGCGGTACACCAGACCGTCGCTTCGGTGGGGCCGTATTCGTTGAACAGCCGCGCGCCCAGCCGGTCGCGGTGCGCCGCGATCAGGGAGGGCGGCAGCGGTTCTCCGGCAACGATCACGGTGTGAAGCGCGGCCAGATCCTCCGGGGTCGCGGTGTCCAGAAGGTGTCGGTACAGCCCCGGCAGGCACAGCATGTGCGAGGGCCGGGTGCTGCGGATCAGCCGCGCAAGGGCGGTCAGGTCGCGGGTGGCCTCGGGCGGTGACAGCACCGCCTCGCCGCCACTGGCCAGCGCCCAGTACAGCCCGGCGACGGAACTGTCGAACCCCAGCGGCGACAGGATCAGGAAGGCGGACGGATCGCTGCCGTAGACTTGCCTGCGCACCCCGGTCGAATAGGCCAGGTTGGCATGGCTGACCCGCACCCCCTTGGGACGCCCCTGCGAGCCCGAGGTGAACAGCACATAGGCAATCTCCTCCCCGGTCAGGGGCACCGCCGGACCCCGGCCCGGTCCGGGATGCAGGCGCGGCAGGTCGGTCCAGGCGATGAGGTCTTCGTCTTCCGGCCGGGTCAGCACCGCCTTGGCCGCGACCGTGTCGAGGATGCCTTGCAGATGCGCGCGCGGATAGCTCAGGTCCAGAACCACATAGGCCGCGCCGCGCAGCATCACCCCCAGCATTGCGGCGACACATGTGGTCGAACGCGCCATGGCCACCGGCACGATATCGCCCGGCCCAATGCCTGCCCCGGCCAGGGTGGCGGCCACCCCTTCGGCAGCCGCCATCAGCGCGCCATAGGTCATCCGTTCATCGCCGCAGCGCAGGGCGGGGGCGCCGGGAGCGCGCGCGGCATGGGCGGCAATGGCCTGAGGCAGCGGCGGGAAGTCCACCGTCGCGGCAGGTTCGGGGGTTGGGGCCGTGGCAATGCGACGGGCAAGGGCCGCGACCGGCGTTTCGGGGTGCTTTACCGCCTCCGCTACCAGGTCCAGATAGTCGCGGGCGAAGGCTTCGGCGGCGTCCGGGTCATGCACCTGCCGGTTCACATGCAGGTCCAGCGCCGGGGCCGCGCCGGGATGATAAAGCAGCGCCATGGCATCGGGGCTGGTCACATCGGTGGAAAGGTCGCTCAGGCGCGGCTCGGCGCCTTGGGGCGGCACAGGCGGCAGACCCTGGTAGACAAACAGCGTGTGATACAACGGCACCCCCGCGCCCAGCCCGGACCAGCGCATCACGTCGCGCAGGGCAGCGGTTTCGAACGGGCGGCGGGCCTGCGCATGGGCCCCGGCCTGCCGGATCAGCTCGGCCACGGGCGCCCGAGGGTCGATGCGCAGGCGGGTCGGCAGGGTGCTGACAAACGGGCCAACCATGGTGTCCGCCCCAGCCAGATCCTGCGGCCGCCCCGAGGCCGTCTGGCCGAACACCACGTCGTCGCCCGCGCCGAAGCGGCGCAATTGCACCGCCAGAAGCGCCGAAAACACCGCCGGGGGCGTGACCCGCAAGTGCCGGGCCAGCGTGCCCACGGCGCGGTCCAGCGCCGGGTCCACCGGCAGACGCCGCACGTCGATCCTTGCGCGGGGGCCAGAGGGCACGCCTGCCGGGATCGCCACCGGCACGGGCGGAGCCAGCCCGGCAAGATAGTCGCGAAAGAACGCCTCTTCGCCGCTGTCATCGCGGCTTGCCTGCCATGCCAGAAGGTCGCGAAACGGCGGGGCGGCGAGCACCGGCTGACCGGCGAGGCGGGCCATAACCTCCTGCAACAGAATCCGGGCCGACCAGCCGTCGCAGATCAGGTGATGCAGCACCAAAAGGCAGACATGGCGGTCCGGCGCCAGCCGCAGCAGCACCGCGCGTGACAGGGGCGCGTGGCGCAGATCGCAGCCGCGGGCGCGCTCCTGTTCTGCCCTTTGGGCGATCTCGGCCTCCTGCCGCCCGGTCCAATCCTCGATGGTCACCGGAAGGTCGGCCTGCGGGTGCAGCAGTTGCACCGGCTGCTTCAAGCCTTCCCATTCGAAGGACAGGCGAAACACATCCCGCGCCGCCGCCGTCGCGCGCAGGGCGTCAGCAAAGGCCTGCGGGTCGAGCGGCCCGTCCAGCGTGAAGCGCACCACGCCCAGATAGGCGCCCTCGGGGGCATCGCCTCGGGTCAGTTCCAGCAGCATCCCGGC
Organism: Meridianimarinicoccus marinus; assembly: GCF_040689105.1. Lineage (NCBI taxonomy): Bacteria > Pseudomonadati > Pseudomonadota > Alphaproteobacteria > Rhodobacterales > Paracoccaceae > Meridianimarinicoccus > Meridianimarinicoccus marinus. Next base: position 110,592 of record NZ_JBFBVU010000009.1, on the reverse strand, counting down.
CTGCGCCGGGGCCAGTGGCAGGATTTCCTCAACCTCGGGGATTTCGCCTGCGATCACGGGGTGTCCGCGCGCGCCTTGCGCGTCCGTACCCGGCCCAGGGCGGCCAGATCCTCGGCCCCCAGGTCGATGAGCGGCGCGCGGTCCGGGGTCTTTTTGGGCGCCGTTGGCACCGGCGCGGCGCCGTCTACGGCCTGGGCCAGCGCCCGGATGGTCTGATGTTCGAAGACGGCGGTCGAGCCAACCGCAAGCCCCGCCTCCGCCGCGGCCAGCGCGATCTGGATGGCGGCGATGCTTTCGCCGCCGATGTCATAGAAATTGTCGGTGACGCCGAAATCCTCACGCCCGAGCATTCGCTGGTAGATCTCCAGAAGCGCCCGTTCGGTCGCGGTTTCCGCTGGTTCGCGGGCGCTGTCGGGGGTGCTGAGCACCGGGTCCGGGCGCGGCAGGGCCGCGCGGTCCACCTTGCCGTTCGTGGTCAAGGGCAGGGCCGGAAGGATCACCAGGTGCCGGGGCATCATCTCGCGCGGGAGGCGGGCCGCCAGATGCGCCCGCAATTCCGCCGGGGACACGTCGCCCGCCACATAGGCCACCAGACCGCCGCGCCGGGGAGGCAGCGCGCCCTCCTCCAGCCCGATCTGCGCCAGCATTGCTTCGGCTTTGGCCGGATCGATGTCGTCGTCCAATTCGCGCAGGGCCTCGTCGCGGGTTTTATGCCCCAGGCGCACGTCCCAGGCATAGGGCAGGGCGTAGTTGTGGTACCCCTCGCGCCGGCTATGCACGTGAATGCCCAGGTCGTTGATCAGGCAGTTGGTCGACCGGCCGGTATCGCCGGGCCGCACCCAGGGCGCATGGGCGTCGAGAAAGCGATAGATCTCGGAGACCGGCACGTCGATGTAGCGATAGAGGTCGACGAAGCGGATATCCTCTAGCACCTCTTCATCCAGAAACTCATGGGTGCCCAGCAGCCGGGCGACGCTGTCATCCATGCCGTGATAGGCCTTGCGGGCGCGCAGCACCACGGCCTCGATCTCGGCGCGGCTGGGAGTGCGGCCCCGGAACAGGTCGGGCGTCAGGCGGGTTTCGAAGAACTGCCCGCGGCTGAGCCCGGTGACGATGGCCGGAATGCCCTCGTCCCGCGCCACCTTCAGGGCCAGCGCATAGATGGTCTTGAAACAGCCCTGGCAGACGTTGGAAAACCTCTGCAACGAATCCCGGAAGATCTCGTTCATCGCCGGGGTGGTCAGGAACCGATGCTCCAGCCCCAGATCGGCGGTCATGCGGCGGATGTTGTCCTTGGCGCCCTCGGACAGAAAGCCGTTGTCCAGTGTCAGCACCAGCACGTCGCGGGTCAGATCGGCCAGACGATACAGGGCATAGGCGCTGTCCTTGCCGCCCGACAGCAGCATGATGGCATCGTATTTGCCGGTCTTGCGGGCGCGGGCGCGCATCAGTTCGGCCTGCAAACCCTCGGGCGTGTCGAAATAGGCCTGCGCCGCATCGCGGATGCCTTCGAACGCGCGGCAGATGTCACAGATGCCCTCTGGATCCAGCGTGACATTGGGAACGGTGTCGCTCAACCCGCAGCGGGTACAGCGGGCGGCCTTGCCGGTGCCGGGGGTCCAGGCCATCACATGGGCGGCGGAAACGGCGTCGTGGCTCAGCAGGGCGGCCTCGACCTCGGCGGGTTCGATGCGCACGCCGGAGAGTTTCAGCTGCTGGTCGGCCCGGCCCAGATAGTCAACGGTCCCATCGCTGCGCAGCCGCGCCAGATCGCCCGAAGCGTAGAGCATTGGCCCGGTGTCGAACGGGTCGGGCCGGAACACGGCGGCGGTCTGGTCCGGATCCCGGTAATAGCCGCGCGCCAGGCGATTGCCGCCGATGTGGATCTCGCCCACGACCCCGGCGGGTACCGGGTTGCCGCCCTTGTCGAGGATAGCGATGGTCATGCCGTCCGCAGGCTGGCCGATGGGCACATTGGCGCCGGTGTCCGTGGCCGGGTCGAACCGGTGCAGCATGCAGCCCACCACCGCCTCGGTCGGGCCGTATTCATTGGCCAGCGTCAGATGCGCCCCCAGCCGTGCCCGGGCCTTGCGGCACAGGGCGGTCGTCAGGTTCTCGCCGCCAATGATCAGCGTCGAGATGCGCGCCACCGGCGTGCCCTGCGCCACCGCCAGCGCCAGATGCGCCGGGGTCAGCTTGACCACATCCACAGCGTCCTGCGCAAACACCTCCAGAATGGCCAGATCGGTGCCGCCGGGGGTTTCCGGATAGACATGGATCGCCCCGCCGGTGACCAGCGGCACGAAGAGCGAGGTCAGCGTCAGGTCGAACCCCAGCGCCGAGCACAGCGGCATGTCGGTTGGCCCCTGCGGTCCATGGCTGCGCGCGGCCCAGTCGATGTAGCGGGCAAAGGCGTCATGCGCGACCTCGACCCCTTTGGGCGTGCCGGTGGAGCCAGAGGTGAAGATCACATAGGCCAGCGATCCCGGCCCCGGCCCGCTGGTGCCCTCGGACAGCTCTGCCTCAAGTGCCAGCAGGGGGGCGGTATCCGGCGGAAGAAGATCCCGCCCCGCCGCATCGGCGATGATGGCCGCGGGCTTCAGCCGGCCCAGGATCGCGGCAACGCGGTCGGGGGGGGTGTCCGCTGCAAGGGGCACGAAACAACCCCCGGCCTTCAGCACCCCCAGCACCGCCGCCGGAAGGCGCAGGCTGCGCCGCGCGCAAACGGCCACCGGGCGATCCGGCGACACGCCAAGGGCGGCCAGGGCGGAGGCATAGCGATCTGACAGCTTGGCCAGTTCTGCGTGGCTGAGGCTGGTGTCCCCACAGATCACCGCCGGGGCCGCGCTGCTTTCATGGGCTGCAATGGCGTCGAGCACCGATGCGGGCGAAGCGGGGCCGTCCCCACCGGTCAGGATGCTGTCGCGGCGGTCGGTCAGGGCGATCTGTTCCAACGGTCGCGCCGGATCGGCCAACGCCGCGTCGATCAGGGACAGGAATTGCGCGGCGGCGGCCTTGCGGGCAAGGGCGTCCAGCAGCGCCGTGTTGACATCCATTTCCACCGTGTAGGTGCCGGTAGCGTTGAAGTCATAGACATGCAGCCGCAGGTCATGGGCGCCGTCATGGGCGCCTGCGTGCAGCCATTGCACGTCCGTTGCCAGTCCGGGAAGCGGCGGGATCTGCACCGGCATGAAGTTCAGCACCGCGTTGAACAGCACCACGGTTTCCGGGGTGCCCGTGCCGGGCCGGGCATGGCGCAGGTAGTCGATGGCAGCGCTCAGGCAGCGGTCATACAGGGTTTCCAGCGTGTCGCCGGCCTGCACCTCGACCGACAGGGGCAGCATTTCGATGAACAGGCCGACGGTGTCCTGCTGCGCGGGCGTCAGGCGGTTGTGGAACGGTGCGCCGATGCGGATCACCGTGTCGCCGGTGATCCGGTGTAGCCATCCGGCATAAAGCGCGGCCCAGAGGGCGAAAGCGCCAAGGTCACGGCTGATCGCCGCGAAACGCGGGTTGGCAAGGCAGGCGCGCAGGCGCGCGGAGCGGTCTGCGCCGAAGTCCAGCCGCAGCCGTTGCGAGGCCGGCTGCCCGGGCTGCCGGGTGGCACCATAGGGTGACGTCATCGGGCGGCGGTGGCCCTCGGCCTGTGCGTCCCAGAAGGCGCGGATCGCAGGGTCCAGCGGCGCGGCCTCGGCCAGCGCGCGGGCGTGGTCGGCGAATTGCGGCGGGTTGGGCAGATCGGCCTGGGTATAGGCTACCCCCAACCGGCGCAGCAACACCGCCCCGGCCGCCCCGTCGGTGGCGATGTGATGCTGGTTCAGGTACCAGATCCAGTCGGTATCCCCCAGTTTCAGCAACCGGCTGCGCCAGGTCGATTGAGTCAGGTCCACCGGGGTCGCGGCATCACTGGCGATCCAGTTGTCTGCCGCCTGCCGCGGGTCTGCGTCACCGCTCAAGTCGAGAAAGGAAAGCGCGGACACTGACTGGGTGACGGTCTGTACCGGCTGGCCCTGCCGATCTTCGAACCGCGCACGCAGCATATCGGCACCAGCCACTACCTGCGCCCAGGCGGCGGCGAAACGGTCCGGGTCCAGCGCCCCGCGCAGGCCGATTCGCCAGACCATGTTGTAAAGCGGTGATTCCGGCGCCAGCGATTGGCCGGTCCAGATCAGGGCCTGGCTCTGCGTCAGGGGAATTGCAGTGGCCTCCGGTTCGGTCATGCGCTGTCCTGCCTGTCCAGATAGGCGCCAATGGCGTCCAGCGTGGCGAAGTTCTCGATCAGCACATCGGTGGGCGGCACCGGGCGGCCGGAGACACGCTCGACCTCGGCCACAAGCGCCATGACCGCCAGCGAATCCAGCAGCCCCGAGAGCAGCAGTTCCTCTCCGCCGCCTATGGCACGGCCCCTCAGAAGTGTCGTCTCGATGAAGCCTTGCACCTGAGACAGCCGCGCGGCCCTTGGGTCAGTCATCGCTTGGATCTCCGGTCATTGTGCGGTGTCCTCGGTCAACAGCCGGCGGCGGTCGATCTTGCCGGTGGCGGTACGCGGGAATTGTGGCAGGATCCGGATGCTGGCAGGCACCGCGTGCGCAGGCAACCGCCGGGCCGCGATCTCGTGCAAGTCCGCCTCCTGTGCGGCCTGACCGGGAGCCAGTCGCACGAAGGCCAGAATGCGCAGCTTGTCAGGGGACAGAAGGGCTGCGGCCTCGGATACGGCGGGATGGGCATCCAGCGCCAGTTCCACCTCGTCCAGCTCGACCCGATAACCGCGCAGCTTCACCTGACGGTCGGCGCGGCCCAGCAGCAACAGCGCGCCATCCGGGCGCCGGCTGACCAGATCGCCGGTGCGATAGTATCGGCGCATTGTCCCGTCGGTGCCGGTGCGGGTCACGAAGCAGGCGGCGTCCAGATCGGGACGACGCCAATATCCACGCATCATCGCAGGTGTGGCGACCAGAAGCTCGCCACTGTCCGGTGTTTCGCCATCGATCAGCAGATCGGCATGGGCGCAGGCATGGCCGATGGGCACCGGGGCAGACGGATCGGTGCCTTCAGGCGGATGGTCCCAATGGGTGACGCCATTGACCTCGGCCGGGCCATAGAAATTGGAAAACCGGGCGTGGGGCAGCACCGCGCGCAATTGGGCAATGGGGCGCGGCGGCATCGGCTCTCCGGCGTGGATCACCAGCCGCAGGGCGCTCAGATCGCGGGCCTCCAGCGCCCCGGCCTCGACAAGGCGGATCAGCTGGAAGGGTACGGTATAGAGCGTCGTGATGCGCTGCTCGTCCAGCAAGTGCGCCAGGCTGGCGGGCATCATGGCGTGCGCCTCGGGCACCATGACGATGCAGGCGCCGCTCAGCAGCCCCGCGAACATCTCCATGCAGGACATGTCGAAATGCAGGGCCGATGTCGCCGCCATGCGGTCGTTCGGACCCAAGTCGTACAGGGCGGTGGCCATGTCGACGAAGGCCAGCGCGCTGGCATGGGTGTGCGTCAGCCCCTTCGGCACCCCGGTCGAGCCCGAGGTGAAGATGATATAGGCAAGGTCGTCGGGGCCAAGGGGTTCGCGATGCGGCACGCCTTGCAGTGCGGCGTCGAAGGGCAGGGTGGTCAGCCCGTCCAGCGGGGCCGCGACCCCGATCACGCTGTGCAGGCCGGTGCCGGGGGCGGCGTCGGCAACCTGGGCGATGCGGGCCTCCTGCGTGATCAGGACGCCGATGCCGCAATCGCGCAGGATGTGCTGCATCCGGGGCGGCGGGGCGGCCGGGTCGATGGGCACATAGCCCGCGCCCGCAAGCATCACGCTGTAGACGGCCACCGGCATGTCCAGCCCGCGCTGCAGGCTGATGCCGACACGGTCACCGCGCCGGACCCCCAGCGCTTTCAGGGTGCCGGCCAGCCGCGCGGCACGGTCTTCCAGACCCGCGAAGGTCAGGCTTCCGCCACCGAACACCACCGCTTCGGCCTCGGCCCGGGCCTGCGCCACCAGGGCCAGCCGATCTGTCAGCGTACGCCCCATGCGAGACCCCTAGGTCCAGGCGGCCAGAAGCTGCTGATGCAGGCGCCAGAAGATGCCCGAGCTGCGCTCGACGAACCAGACCGCCGCCAGAAGGATGAACACCACCGAGGCCAGCTGCGTCGCCACCAGCGGATAGACCGCCAGCCGCCGCAGCGCGAAGAGGATCGGGAACAGCACGATGACGATGGCCACCTGGCCCAGTTCCACCCCGATGTTGAAGGCGGCCAGCCCGATGACCTTGGCCGAGGGCTGTACCCCCAGCGGCGCCAGCACATTGGCAAAGCCGAATCCGTGGAAAAGGCCGAATACCAGCACCACGGCAAGGGTGTAACGATGCATGGTCGGGAAGAAATTCATCACCGCCACCACGATGATCGACAGGGCGATGACCGCCTCGACCAGAGACACCGGCAGCGTCACAATCCCCAGCCCCGCCAGCGTCAGTGTGACCGAATGGCTGAGTGTAAACGCGGTGACAATCTTCAGGACATTGAAGAACGCGTCCCGGAAATCCTCGACCGGCAGCCACCGACGGTTGTCGGCACGCAAGACCGCCGGCAACAGCAGCGCCACAAGGAACACCACATGGTCGAAACCCAGCCAGATGTGCCAGATGCCATGGACCACAAATTCGACAAAGACGGTCCACGGCGGATCACCGACCAGCGACAACCATTGCGCCGGGGCGTCTGCCTTGAAGATCACCGCGATGTGGCCCTCGTTGTTCTCGATCCCGGTGCGGGTGTTGTTCTCGATCAGACCATAGCCCAGATGGCCGGGATCAGTGTCCTGGAACGGCGAGCGATACAGAACGGTCACCCCTTCCGGCGGTTGCGCCATGGTCGGCACGTCGAAATTCATCTGCACGAAAATGCCCTGCGGCGTCGGCAGGAAGGTGTGATCGGTGAAGACAACCGGATGATCCGTGCCTTCGTCCTGCAACGTCAGGCGATCCGCAAAGCGGGACAAAACTGCGGCGGCCTGCGCCTCGAATTCCTCTGGCGTGGCCTGTCCGTCGCCATCGGCATCCAGCCCGACCAGTCCGTCGAGATCTTCCAGCCGTGCCTCGATCCGGCCTGACAGGGAACTGTCGGTGACCGTGAAATAGACATAGGTTTCATTCAGTCGATGCGCGGAGGCCGGCAGCGATGCCGCCAGCAGTACAGCGCAAAGCGCGATCAGACCTCGAAACCCCATATCTCTTCCCCCTCAACCAAAGCCTTTCGCAATGGAACCACCAAACACGTATCTAACCAGAATATTAGACCAAATATTTCAGAAGTCCGCGATAGTTTGACAAAAAATTCCACGTGGTCAACGGTTCGGCAACCCTGCCTGTGTCCTGCCGAGGTTGCCGCGTGACCAAGACCGATCCTTCCGCCGCGCTAGTGGCCGCCATTCACGATCAAAGGGCGGCGCAGGTGGCATCCGAGCTGATGACCCTCGCGCCGTCGGACGCCACCGCGATGGCCCGCGATGTGGTCGCGGCCTGTGCTGCGATTTCCCGGCGGATGCTGTCGGTGCGCAAGGAGGTCTTGCAGGCCTGCCAGATAGCAGGGGTGGCCGTGACACCGGTGCCCGGCCCGGAAGATCGCGACGCCCTGCAGCATCACCAGACCGCCCTGCGCATCGCGGCATCTGATCTGGGATCGGCGCTGACAGCACTCGCGCCGCTGGGCTTTCACCTGCCGTTTCAACCGACGGCGGGGCAGGCGGCCGCGCTGGGGCGCTATGTGCCCAGCGTGACGCTGGTGCGCGGCGACGCGGTGACCGCGCGCGTTGTGCTGCATCTTGAGGGGGCGGGCAGCGGGTTTCCGGACAAGATGCGGCCCCGGATGGCCGATATCGCGGCGCAGCGCCTGCCGGCGGCGGCTGGCTGGGCCTATCCGGCGGTGCGTCTGGCACGGGTGGCGCGCAACCGCCTGTCGCGACACAAGGCGCCCCTGTCGGACATTGATTTCCTCGGCACGCCCGACAGCCTGATCGCCCCGCTTCTGAACGTCGTGGCCCCCGGACCACAGGACAATCTGCTGGATCTGGGGTGTGGCGACGGACGAATCGTTCTTGCCGCCGCGCGCGACTTCGGATGCCGCGCCGAAGGGGTCGAGGCCAACCCGGCGCTGGTCGCCGCCGCCGGGGCTGCCCGCGCCGCGCTGGACCCGGCCGTGCAGCAGCGCGTCGAGATCCGGGCAGGCTTTGCCGAAGAGGCCGACCTGAGCCACGCCACGATCATCTTCCTGTTTCTGCCGACCTATGTGCTGAGCACGGTACTGCCGCGCGTGCTGCGCCGCGCCCGCCCCGGCACCCGCATCCTGGTGCATGAGCAGACGCGCCTGGGCGACCTGCCCGCGCCGTCACGCACGCAGGCCGTGGTCTCGGACGAGGCGATCAGCGTGGCCCATGTCTGGGTGGTTCCTTGAAATACCGGTGGACCCTGCGGGAGATGGCCACCGACCTTCATAGGGCAAGGCTATCGAATCCATAACAACTTGCTAATTTTCGTTATCGGCAGGACTTGATACCCTCACTGCAGAACATTCGCCGACGCGACTCTGCGCGGCGCAGATTTCAAATGATCCGACGATGGGAGAGACGACAATGGACGGAAACGATAGCGGCAAATGCCCGGTCATGCATGGCACGCCGGTGATGGCGGGCAACCGGGGCACCACCAACAAGGAATGGTGGCCGAACCAGTTGAACCTGAAGATCCTGCACCAGCATTCGGCCAAGCCCGACCCGCTGCGCGGCACCTTCAACTATGCCGAGGAATTCCAGAAGCTGAACCTGGACGCGGTAAAGGCCGATCTGACCGCGCTGATGACCGACAGCAAGGACTGGTGGCCGGCGGACTACGGTCACTACGGCCCGTTCTTCATCCGCATGGCGTGGCACAGCGCCGGCACCTATCGGACTGCCGACGGGCGCGGCGGCGGCTCGACGGGCAGCCAACGCTTTGCACCGCTCAATTCATGGCCCGACAACGTGCTTCTCGACCGGGCGCGGCGCCTGCTGTGGCCGATCAAGCAGAAATACGGCAACAGCCTGTCCTGGGCAGATCTGTTCATCCTGACCGGCAACGTGGCGCTGGAATCCATGGGGCTGAAAACCTTCGGTTTCGCCGGGGGCCGCGAGGATATCTGGGAGCCCGAAGAGGACATCTACTGGGGCAAGGAAACCGAATGGCTGGCGGACAAGCGCTATTCGGGCGAGCGCGAGTTGGAGAACCCGCTGGCGGCGGTGCAGATGGGGCTGATCTATGTGAACCCGGAAGGTCCGGACGGAAACCCCGACCCGCTGGCCTCAGCCGCCGACATTCGCGACACCTTTGCACGCATGGCGATGGATGACTGGGAAACCGTGGCGCTGACCGCAGGCGGGCACACCTTCGGCAAGGCCCATGGCGCGGGGGATGTCGCGCTGGTCGGTCCCGAGCCCGAGGCCGCCGAGATCGAACAGATGGGGCTGGGCTGGGCCAGCAGCCACAAGTCCGGCAAGGGTGTGGATGCCATCGGCAGCGGCATCGAAGGCCCGTGGACATCGAACCCCACCCAATGGGACATGGGTTATCTCGATGCGCTTCTGGGCTATGATTGGGAACTGACCAAAAGCCCCGCCGGCGCGCATATCTGGCAAGCGGTCGGCCTGTCGACAGACGATCACGCGCCGCAGGTCGATGGATCGGACCAGCCGGTAAAGCTGATGATGACCACCGCCGACATGGCCATGAAGATGGACCCGGAATATGGCAAGATCTCGCGTCACTATCAGGCCAACCCCGAGGAATTCGCCGATGCTTTCGCGCGGGCGTGGTTCAAGCTGACCCACCGCGACATGGGGCCGAAATCCCGCTATCTGGGCAAGGAGGTTCCGGCCGAAGACCTGATCTGGCAGGATCCGATCCCGCCGGTGGATCACGACCTGATCGATGCCGCCGATATTGCCGACCTGAAGGCAAAGGTTCTGGCCAGCGACCTGTCCAACGCGGCGCTGGTGTCGGCGGCCTGGGCCTCGGCCTCGACCTATCGCGATTCCGACAAGCGCGGCGGCGCGAACGGGGCCCGCATCCGTCTGGCGCCGCAAAAGGACTGGGCGGTCAACCAGCCCGACCAGCTTGCGCAGGTGCTGGCGGTTCTGGAAGGCATCCAGGCCGACTTCAATGGCGCGCAATCGGGCAACAAAAAGGTCTCTTTGGCTGATCTGATCGTGCTGGCGGGCGATGCGGCGGTCGAACGGGCGGCCAAGAACGCCGGCCATGATCTGTCCTTGCCCTTCACACCGGGGCGCACCGACGCCAGCGCCGAGGAGACTGACGTGGAGGCTTTCGAGGTGCTGGAACCGCAGGCCGATGGCTTCCGGAACTACGCCAAGGCCGAGTTCACCGTCTCGCTTGAAGAACTGCTGGTGGACCGGGCGCAACTGCTGGGCCTGACCGCACCGGAAATGACCGTGCTTGTGGGCGGGCTGCGGATGCTGGGGGCCAACCATGGCGGCAGCAGACACGGGGTGCTGACCGACAAGTCCGACGCGCTGACCAACGACTTCTTCGTCAACCTTGTGGACATGGACACCGAATGGGCCCCGGCCGAGGACGGCATCTATGAAGGCCGCGTCCGTGCCAGCGGCGATCTGAAATGGACCGGCACCCGTGTCGATCTGGTGTTCGGCTCGAACTCGCAACTGCGCGCTCTGGCCGAATTCTATGCCCAGGACGACTCCAAGGCGCGGTTCGTGGCGGACTTCGCCGCCGCCTGGACCAAGGTCATGGAGGCGGACCGCTTCGACGTGAAGTGATCGCGAACCGCAGGACAAAGGGCGTGCCGGGACACCGGCGCGCCCTTTTTCATGACTCAGGCGCGGCGGGCCGCCTTGCGAAAGCTTGCCTCGGCCAGATCCGCCGCCTTGTCCCAACCGAATGTGCCCGCCTGCGCCAGCGCCTTGTTGCGCAGATCCCCGGCCAGCGCAGTGTCGCACAGCAGCCGGATCGCGGCCTTGGCCAAAGCCTCGGGATGCTCCGGGTCGAAATAGAGCCCGCCGTCGCCCACCACTTCCGGCAGGCTGCCCCGGTCCGATGACAGGACCGGCGTGCCGCAGGACATGGCCTCCAGCGCGGGCAGGCCGAAGCCTTCCCAGAGCGACGGGAATACCAGCGCCTCGGCCCCAGACAGCAGGGTCGCCAATTCGTCGTCGTCGATCTCTCCGGTGAAGGTGATGGCGTCCGAGGCGCGCGCATCGGCGCTGGCCCCGGCCTTCAGCTCGTCGACATTGTCCCAGAACCGCGCGCCGGTGGTGCGTCCGACGATGGCCAGATGCGCCTCGGGCACGGCGGCGAGAATGTCGGGCATCGCCTCGATCAGGCGCAGCACGTTCTTGTGGCGGTTGAAGCCGCCCACATAGACCAGCAAGCGAGCGGTGTCAGCGATGCCGTGGCGCGCGCGCACCTGCGACAGCACCGCAGCATCGGTGACCGGACTGAAGACCTCGGACGCGCCTTCGGTGATGACATCGATGCGGTCGGCCCGGATGTTCAGGATGGATGACAGATCCTGCGCCGAGGCCTGTGAGATCGTCATCACCCGCGTGGCCTGTTTCTTGGCCAGCCAGCATTTCGCCTGCCACAGCCGGAAGTTCTTCTTCGACGGAAAGATCAGGTCCGGGAAGCGTTCGGGAATGGTGTCGTGGAAACAGATCACGCTGGGGGTGCGCGCCAGCAACGGGAAGTAGGAATAGACCGCCGGGTAGAAGAACACATCCGCCGTCAGCCCGCGCGCCGCCCGCGCCATGGTGGCCAGCGTGGCGGAATGGCGGGCCGAGGTGCCGGTTGCGGCTTCGGACATGGTTTGCCCGGCCCCGGCGATCACCACCACGACATTCTCGGGCACCGGGCGGGTTGGCGGCTGGTCGAACAGCAGGGTATAGCGCATCCCGCTGTCGCGCGCCGCCAGCGCGGCGATCAGATCCCGCGTGAAACGCCCGAAACCGCGTTCGTTTTCCCAGGGGCTGGCATCGACGGCAATCTGCATGGGCGGTCCCTTTGTCTGCGCTTTTTCAAGTCCTAGGCGGTTTCGGGCGGGCCTCAAAGTCCTGTTCGCAAACAAGGTCTATCGGGCGCAGGTCGCCGCGTGATTGCGCGGGCCGCAGGCAAGGGCGGGTTTACCCTGTGGCGCATTTGGTCGCTGTTCCCGCTGCGGAAGCTACCGCTGCGGCGCGCTTGCGGCTAAACAGGGCGCAACAGCGGTTTAACGGTATGAGGGTGCGCATGAGCGGGGACAAGCTGCGGGTCTTGCAGATGGGCACCCAGTTCGGGGTCGGGGGGATCACCCGCCACATTCTGGCACTGCGCGACTGGATGCGCGGGCAGGGGCACGAGGTGTTTCTGGCCGGCACGCCCGATGTCTGGGCCAGCCCCGAAACCGAACCGGCCTTTCTGGACCTGCCCACCCGCTATGTCGCGGGCGAGGGCGCAAACATGCCACATCGGTTGAGCAACCTTGGCCGCGCGTCGTGGCGGTTGCGGCAATGGCTGCGGCAGAACCCGGTGGACCTGATCCACGCCCATGAAAGCGCGCCGGCGCTGGTGGCCGATCTGGCGCGCATGGGCATGAACATTCCGCTGGCGGTGACCTATCACGGCTCCGAGCCCGAGCGCATCGCCGCCTTCGGGCGGATCGCGCGGCGCTGCGATCTGGTGATCACGCCCAGCCACCGCTCGGCCGAGGATCTGGCGACCATCGGCGGGGTGCCGCAAGACCGGCTGAAGGTCATCGGTCTGGGGGTTGCCCCCGCGCCCGACGATCCCGAGGCCGAGGTTGCGGCCCTGCGCGCCGAGCTGCTGGGGGACGGCACGCATCTGTTGGTGACCATCGCCCGGCTGATGTACCAGAAGGGCGTCGATATCCTGATCGACTGCGCGGTCGAGTTGAAAAAGACCAATCCCGGCTATCGCTTCGTGGTTGCGGGCGACGGGCCGGACGAGGCCGCCCTGCACGCCTTGGCTGCCGAAAAGGGCGTGACGGACGTTCTGACCTTCGTCGGGCGCACCAGCCGCCCGCATCTGTACCTGCGCGCTGCCGATATCTTCCTGCTGACCTCACGGTGGGAGGCGCTGCCCTTTACCATCGTGGAGTCCTTCCAGTGCGGCACCCCGGCCGTGGCCTCGGCCTGTTCGGGGGTGGTCGAACTGATCGACGACAGCACCGGCAAGGTGGTGCCCATCGCCGATGTCCCCGCCATCTGCGAAGGCGTGCGCGAGGTGCTGGAGGATCCCGCGCGGCTGGCCGCCATGGGCGCCACCGCGCTGGAACGGTCGCGCGAGGACCGCTTCCGCCCCGACTGGGTGCATGAGCAGTTCGAAAAGACCTATCGGGCGCTGTCCGGAAAAGGGGCCTGAGCCGGGCCCCTACATCTCGCGCACAAGGCGGATGACCGAGCCCGGCGCGTCATTGTCCGGATGCGGACCGACGCGCATGGCCGACCGGTTCTGCCACGGCGGATCTTCGAAACTGCCGCCCCGGAAGGTGACAAACTCGCACTCCTCGAACAGATGCGCGCTGCCGTCGGTTTTCACCGGGTCGTGCCAAGGGGCGAAGCAATCCTCGACCCATTCCCAGCCATTGCCGATCATGTCGTAAAGGCCAAAGCCATTGGGCGGAAACCGGCCCACCGGGCCGATGCTCAACCCGTCCGACGCGGGGCCGCAACCGGCGCAGGCCGCCATGTCGCTGCCGATGTCCATCCCCCAGGGGCGGGCAGTGACGGTGCCGGCGCGGGCGGCGTATTCCCATTCCGCATCCGTGGCCAACCGGTAGGTCTGCCCGGTCTTGGCCGACAGCCAGCGGGCGTAGGCCTGCGCATCGTACCACATGAAGCCGGTCGCGGGCAGGGTCTCGCGGTTCTCGGCCTGAAAGGTGAGGGCACGGGGCGGCTGGCCGCTGGCGGCTTCCCAGTCCGGGTCGGCCTGTGCCGCGTCCCATTCGGCAAAGGTGATCTCATGGCTGGAAAACGCCAGCGGTGCGGGGATCCGCACCAGACGGCGCGGCCCTTCGCGGTTGATGAAGGGCAGTTGCTTGCGCCACGGACGGCGCGAGACCACATGCACATAGCGGTCGCCTTCGATCAGGGGAGAGCCCATCAGGTAGTAGCCTGCCGGGATGGCGACCATTTCGGGGCAGAGATCGGGGCAATCGCGAAACACCGCGCCCGCCTCAACCGTGGCTCCGCCAGGCTGGTGCAAGGGCAGCAGTTGCGAGGTCACGAACAGGCCCAGGCGTTGCAGCCGGGACAGATCGACCGGGGGCGCCGCGCCTTCGGCAGCGGCCAGGGCAGCGGCGGCGTCCAGCTTGCGCAGGGCCGATTTCGCCGGGAAGTACAGCGCCACAAGCACCACGACACTCAGCAGCACCAGATAGAACACCCATCGAAAGACGGTCGCCACGAAGCGGAAGATCAGGCGCATGGGGGTCTCCTGTCAGGGTCGGCAAGGTCGTCGGCGATGCGCGCCCCGGCACGGGCGGACAGGGCCATGATGGTCAGGCCGGGGTTCTGGAACGGGTTGGTGGGGAAGGCCGCGCTGTCGGTGACAAAGACGTTGGGCGCGTCGTGCAACCGGTTGTCGGCATCGGTCACATGGCGCGCCGGGTCGGTGCCCATGCAGGCGCCGCCGGTTTCGTGGATCGACGATCCCGGCACCAGCGCGCCCTCGGGCGTGTAGACCAGCGGCCCGGCGAACTTGTAGGCGATCTTCGAGATCAGGCTTTCCTTGCCCAGCAGATCATCGGGCAAACCATAGGTGGCGCAGATGTCCTTCAGGGTCTTGTCCATGTCGCGCGCCATGGCGCGTTCGTTGTCGGAATGGGTCAGCGTGACCTTCGCGGCGGGAATGCCCCAGGCGTCGCGCTTTGACGGGTCGATTTCGACCCGGTTGTCGGCGCGCGGCAGCACCTCGCCGATGGCCATGAAGAACCAGCCCGGTTCCAGCCGCCCGACCGAGCCCAGCAGCGCATAGCCGCGCAGGAAGCCCGGATCGTCGCCGGGGTCGCGGTTGCGGAACGAGGGGATATAGATCCCCGATTGCTGGCCAAAGTCGTAGGGGTCATGGCCGCTGCCCATGCCTTCGATCTCGGGCAGAGTACCGGCGCGGAACATCATCAGGTGGTCCGAAAGGTAACGGCCAAGATTGCCCGAGGAATTGCCCAACCCCGCCGAATGCCGCCCGCCTTTCGAGTTCAGCAGCAACCGCACGCTTTCGATGGTCGAGGCCGCGACGGCGACAGTGCGGGCGGTCACCGTGGTCTCTTCGCGGGTGTCCGCATCGATATAGGTCACGCCGGTGGCCAAGCCGGTTTCGGGATCGGTCTCGATCCGTGACACCACCGCGCCGGAGCGCAATTCGAACCGCCCGGTCGCTTGCGCTGCGGCCAGCGGAGGCGGTGTGCGGTCGGGCATGTGATGAATGATGCGGCAGGTGGTGGCGGGGCGGTCGGGCCATTTTTCGGCCATCTCGGCCATCAGGTCGCGTTCCGCGCGGGTCAGCGGGTGCGGGCCGGAATAGTGGCCGTCTGGCAGGTTCGCGATCCCCGCTGCTTCGCCAGTGACGCCCAGAAACGCCTCGACGCGGGCATACCAGGGGTCCATCTCGGCGTGGGTCACGGGCCAGGTGTCGCCGAACCCGTCGCGGTCGGCGGCCTTGAATTCCTGATCCGACAGGCGCAGCGCATTGCGGCCCCACAGGTGCAGCCGTCCGCCCACCTGCCGCGAGCGATACCAGTTGAACCGCGCCTTCGCGCCGGTGGTATAGGGGTTTTCGCGATCGTTGACGAACAGATGCGCCGTGGTCGGGGTGAAGGACATGCAGCGCGCCTGCACATGCTGGCCGCGCAGGATCGAGCTTACGCGCGAGACGATGGACACGCGCGAGCCGCCTTCGTGATCGGGCTGGGGGAAATCGGCGGGCGACAGCTTGCGCCCGGCCTCCAGCATCAGCGTCTTCAGCCCGCGCTCGGCCGCTTCCTTGGCAACCCAGCCGCCGGCCGCGCCCGAGCCGATGACGACGATATCCCAATCCGGCGTGGTCATGGCCGCTTGGTGATCGTGCCCCAGGCCTCGCCCAGGGTCCAGAAGATGGTCAGGATCATGACGTAGGGCAGGGCGGTGAGATAGCGCAGCCCCTTGCCCTTGGACGCCTGCGTCAGCCCGTGGCGCACCCACAGCAACGGCGGGATCAGCGGGCTGGTCAGGATATAGCCCAGCCGCTTCCACGCCGGCAGATGCACGGCCCGGATGTGGCCGAACAGGCGGCCCCAATGGAACCGCTCTGGCAGCAGGTCGCCCAGCGTGGCGGGGGGGCGGACATGCTCGACGACCAGTTCGTTGGACAATAGCAGCTGATCGCCGCGATCTATCAGGAACCAGTGGACAACGGGTTCGCGAAACCGCTCTTGCCACAGGTGGCGGGTGTCTTCCAGAACCTTGCGGGAATAGGTGACATTCACATCCGACACCCATTCCGCCGGGCCGCTGTCGAAGGGCAGGCCATAGCGCCCGAAATCGGTGACATAGAAGGCCCAGTTCAGCAGGCTCACCGGTTCCTTGCAGTCGATGGCGCCGCCGATGACGCCATAGTCGGTCTTGGCATGCAGGCGGACCACGGTGCGCGCCCAGTCGGGTCGCGGATGGCCACGATCTTCCAAAATGGCGATGATGTCGCCGGTGGCGGCGGCCAGACCGGCGGCACGCCGGCGGTCGAACAATTCGTGCTGGCCCGCTTCGGTGGTGATCGGCCGGGCCGGGGTGATCTGGCCGAGGTCCAGGAACCGCACCTGCGGGAAGGCGTCCTGGTATTGCAGCACATCGGCGACCGAGGCGTCATAGGGCACGATCAGTTCCAGCGGCGGGGTATCCTCCATCCGCTCGCAGGCGGCCAGGAAATCGCGCAGGTAGGTGCCGCCGTCAACGATGGTTACCACGATGGAAAGCTTGGGATCGGTACTCATGAAACTGGGTCTCGCTTTGAAAAATGGACCGACGGGCGGGTGATTCCCTCAGGCCAGCCTAGCCCCTTGCGGGCCGCCGTGGAAAAGAGAACGCCCGCGTTACGGGAACATCGGCCCGAGGTTCTCCAGATGCACCTCTTGGCCGGTGCGGGAGCTTTCGGGCACCGCCGCCGCGATCTCGACCGCGCGCAGGGCAGCATGACCGTCGGCAATGGCCAGCCCGGTCTCGCCCCGTGTCAGGCGAATGAACTCGTCCATCTCCTGCTGGAACGAGGCCAGCGCCGTGGTTTTCCAGCTTTTCAGCTTTTCGCGCACCATGATCTCGGGAAAGCGGTTGCGGGTGCGGGTCACCGGCCCGCCGGGCTTGGCCATGGTCAGCAACAGGGTTTCCATCGGCGCATAGGCGCCGCGCACCATCCCGTGCGAGCCGTAGACCTCGACCAGCGACTTGTAGCCCTTCCAGTCGGTCCATGTGGCCTGGTAGATCGCATTCACCCCGGAGGGTGCCTTGAAGATCGCCATGGCATTGTCTTCCGAGCCGGGTTCCTTCCACACATTTTCCGTGGCGACGCCGTAGACCGAGGTAATCTCGCCCATCACGAAGCGCGCCATGTCGGTCATGTGGATGCCCACGTCCCACAGTGCGCCGCCGCCGGACACTTCGGCCTTGTATTCCCAGTCATAGGCAAATTTCGGCAGCCCCTCGTGGCCGCCATAGATGCGGATGTGATCGACCTCGCCGATCTTGCCGCTGTCGATGATGTCCTTCACATACGAAAAGGCCGGGTAAAAGCGCATGTTGAACCCCGCCCCCAGATGGCAACGCGCCGCTTTGGCCGCCGCCACGATGCGCCGGGCGGCCTCGACCGTATGGGCCAGCGGCTTTTCCGACAGCACGTTCAGGCCAAGGTCGAAGGCGCGCAGGCACAGCGGTTCGCGCACATGGGCCGGGGTCGAGATCACCACCGCATCCATCGGGGTCTCGAAAAAGCGGTCCAGATCGGTGAAGGCCGGGGCGCCATTGGCGAAGGCCTGCGCCTTTTCCTCGGTCATGTCCATGACCGCCACCAGTTCGGCATCCGGATGCGCCACGATGGTCTCCACCCGCATCTGGCCAATTTTGCCCGCAGATCCGATAACGCCGAATTTCATGAGGTTACACTCGCTCTGGCCAAAAACCGCTCCGGGGTCGCTTGACCCGGTACTCATCAGAAAAAACCTACAAAATCGGTAACACGTGGGGTTACAGTCGGGCTATCTGTCAGGCTGACGCATGGTTATGGCGCGCCTGAGGTGATCTAGTCGAGGAAGATCAACAGGTCAGGGACGCTAGGCATGGGCGAGCAAAACGGGTTGGCCGGAACGAAGGTGTTCATCAGCGGCGGCAACGGGTTCATTGGACGGCGGCTGGTAGCGGCCCTGGCGGCGGCAGGGGCCGAGGTGACGGCCCTGTCGCGCGGTGGCTCCGTGGCCGGGGCCGCCCAGACGATCACCGGCGGGCTGACCGATCGCGCCGCCCTGACGAAGGGGCTGGCCGGTCAGGCGGTGCTGTTCCACCTGGCCTATGACGTGCGCGCTTCAGCGGCTGACAACCTGGCCGGGTTCGAAACCCTGCTGGCGGCGGCGACCGAAGCGGGCGTCGGCCGCATCGTGCACACCAGCTCCATCGTCGTCTACGACGGCTGGCCCGACAGTGACCTGACCGAGGACAGCCCGATGGAGCGTCCCGGCGGCAGCCCCTACCGGCAGGCCAAGATCGGCATGGAACGCCAGTTGCTGGCGGGCAACCTGCCCGCCGCGATCCTGCAACCGACCATCGTCTGGGGGCCGGGATCGGCGCTGTGGACCGATGCGCTGGCTGAGGCATTGACCGGTGGCGACGTGGTGTTGCCCGAGCCGGAAGGCGTGCTGAACGGCGTTTTCGTGGACGATCTGGTTCAAGCCCTGCTGAAGGCCGCGCAGGTGCCCGATCTGACGCAGGAACGGTTCATTATTTCCGGCCTCGAGGGGCAGACATGGCGCGGGCTGATCGAGGGCTATGCCGCCGCGATTGGGCAGGGAAAGGTGCGGCTGGAACCCCATCACGCGCTGGCCGCGCAGTTGGGTCCGAAACCGCCCGAAGGCGAAGATGCCGGCCCCTCGGCGGCGGCGCGGGTCAGTGCCATTGCCCGCCGCCTGCTGGGGCGGGACCGGTTCGAGGCTTTGGTACGGCAGGCCAAGCGCCGCCTGTCCAAGGGTGGCGACTTTACCCCCGACCACCATCTGCTGGAAGTGTTCTCGGGCACCGGGCGCTGCGCCATCGACCGGGCGCAGGCGCGGCTGGATTATGCCCCGCAATACGGTCTGGCCGAGGGGCTGGCCGCCACCGCCCCCTATCTGAAGGATCGCCTGACCTGAGCGGGCAAAGGCGCGCCCGTAAGGGCGCACCCTCAGGATAACGCAAGTCTGACGGGAGGGAGACATGCGCAACAAGGTTGTCACCGCCGCCGATGCGGCCGCCTTGATCAAGGATGGCGATACCATCACCACCTCGGGCTTCGTCGGGATCGGCGTGCCGGACGAACTGCTCTGCGCGGTCGAGGACCGTTTTCTGGCCAGCGGATCGCCCCGCGACCTGACGCTGATCTTCGCGGCGGGCCAGGGCGACGGCAAGGACCGCGGGCTGAACCGTCTGGGCCACGAAGGGCTGCTGAAGCGCGTGGTTGGTGGCCACTGGGGGCTGATCCCCAAGGTGGCCGCGCTGGCGGTCGAGGGCAAGATCGAGGGCTGGAACCTGCCGCAGGGCTGCCT
The DNA here is from genome assembly GCF_040689105.1 of Meridianimarinicoccus marinus. NCBI lineage: Bacteria > Pseudomonadati > Pseudomonadota > Alphaproteobacteria > Rhodobacterales > Paracoccaceae > Meridianimarinicoccus > Meridianimarinicoccus marinus. The sequence goes on along the minus strand of NZ_JBFBVU010000009.1, from coordinate 90,792 downwards.
CAGCCAGTTGTTCCGCGACATCGCTGCTGGCAAGCCGGGGATGCTGTCGCGCGTCGGGCTGGAAACCTTCGTCGATCCGCGCCACGGCGGCGGCGCGATCAACGACATCAGTACCGAACCGCAGGTGGAACTGATGCAGATCGGCGGCGAGGACATGCTGTTCTACCCCGCGCAGAAGCTGACCGTCGCCCTGCTGCGCGGCACCACGGCCGACCAGATGGGCAACATCACCATGGAGCGCGAGGCGCTGGTGCTGGACAATCTCGCGCAGGCCATGGCGGTCAAGGCCGCGGGCGGCGTGGTGATCGTGCAGGTCGAACGCATTGCCCGCAACAAGTCGCTGCCCCCGCGCGAGGTGCAGATCCCCGGCATCCTTGTGGACGCCGTGGTTGTGGCCCGTCCCGAACACCACGTTCAAACCTATGGCACCGCCTTCAGCCAGGCCTTCACCAACCGCATCCGCCCGCCCGATGGCGAAATCCCGGCAATGGCTCTGGACGCCCGCAAGATCATCGCCCGGCGCTGTGCCTTCGAGCTGCCGATCAACGGGGTGGTGAACCTTGGGATCGGGATGCCCGAGGGCGTGGCCGCCGTGGCCGCCGAAGAGGGGCTTCTGGATCACCTGACCCTGACCGCCGAACCCGGCGTGATCGGCGGCCAGCCTGCCTCGGGGCTGGATTTCGGCGCGGCGGTGAACACCGATGCGGTGATCCCGCAGAACAGCCAGTTCGATTTCTACGATGGCGGCGGGCTGGACATGGCCTGTCTGGGGCTGGCGCAGGCCGACGGTCAGGGCAACGTCAACGTCTCGCGCTTTGGCCCGCGTCTGGCCGGGGCCGGGGGGTTCATCAACATCTCGCAAAACGCCCGCGCCCTGGTCTTTGCCGGTACCTTTACTGCCGCAGGGCTGGACGTGGCGATCGAGGATGGGGCGCTGCGCATTGCCCGGGAAGGCCGGTTTCCCAAATTCCTGCGCGCGGTGGAACAGGTCACATTTTCCGGCGCCCGCGCCGCGCGGCTGGGCCAGCCGGTGCTCTATGTGACCGAACGCTGCGTCTTCGAACTGACCACCGAAGGGCTGAAACTGGTCGAGATCGCGCCGGGTGTCGATCTGGAGGCCGATATTCTGGCCCATATGGAAACCGCGCCGCTGATCGACGAGATCCGGTCTATGGACCCGCGCATCTTCCGACCGGCGGCGATGGATCTGCGGGTCGATCTGCTGCATCTGGACCTGCCCATGCGTGTGGCGCTGGATGCAGAGACCGACCGGCTGTTCCTGAACTTCGAGAAAATGCGCATCCGCAGCGCCGATGATGTAGCCATGGTGCGCGCTGCCGTCGAACGCGTCTGCGCACCGCATCCGCGCAAGGTGGATGTGATCGTGAACTACGACGATTGCCGCATCGACGACGATCTGGTCAATCTCTGGGCCCGGATGGTCGATGACCTGCACCAGCAGTATTACACCAGCGTGTCGCGCTATGCCGGGTCCGCCTTCATGCGGATGAAGCTGAGCGAGGCCTTCCCCAAGGCGCGCCCGCACATCTATGAAACCCGCGAACAGGCCAGCCGCTATCTGGAGGACAAATCCCCAGGCTGAAGCCAGCCACCGGGCAGCACACCAGAATTTGCGGAAAATCCGAAGCCTGTTTTTCGCTTTTCAAAACCTTTCAAGTCCTTGTTATTAAATAAATAATACGACCTCATTCCTCTTGCGTGCAGGGGCCTGTGCGGCGTAGATTTTCCCGGTTCCCACCGGCGGGGGTGCCGCCCCCGTCCCACACCTGCCGGAGAGCCGCCATGGCGCGCCACTACCTCAAGAAGGCCACGCGAACCGCCGCCTCCGACGAAAGCGATGTCCGCGACACCGTCGCCCGCATTCTGGACGAGATCGAGGCCGGAGGCGACGCTGCGGCACTGGCCTATGCGCAAAAATTCGACGGCCCGACCGGCAGCATCCTGCTGACCGAGGCCGAGATCGCCGCAGCCACCGCCCAAGTACCAGCACAGTTGCAGGCCGATATCCGCTTTGCCCATGACAACGTGCGCCGATTTGCCGAACAGCAAAGGGCCACGCTGCGGGATGTGACCTATGAGGTGGTGCCGGGGGTGTTTGCGGGGCAGAAGACGATCCCGGTGAATGCCGCCGGCTGCTATATTCCCGGCGGGCGGTACTGCCATATCGCCAGCGCCATCATGACCGTGACCACCGCCAAGGTGGCGGGCTGTGCCCATATCACCGCCTGTTCGCCGCCGCGCGGCGGGCAGGGCGTGGCCCCGGCGGTGATCTTTGCCGCCAACCTTTGCGGCGCCGACCGGATATTGGCGATGGGCGGGGTGCAGGGGATCGCGGCCATGGCCTTTGGCCTGTTCGGCCTGCCGCGCGCCGACATTCTGGTGGGACCGGGCAATCAGTATGTGGCCGAGGCCAAGCGCAAGCTGTTCGGCCGGGTCGGCATCGACATGATCGCCGGGCCCACCGACAGCCTGGTGCTGGCCGATGCCAGCGCCGATCCGCATATCGTCGCCACCGATCTGGTGAGCCAGGCCGAGCATGGCTACAACTCTCCAGTCTGGCTGGTTACCGACAGCCGCGAACTGGCCGAACAGGTGATGGCCCGCGTGCCCGCCCTGATCGCCGATCTGCCCGAGCTGAACCGTACCAACGCCGAAGCCGCGTGGCGCGACTATGCCGAGGTGATCCTGTGTTCGGACCGCGAGGAAATGGCCGCCACCTCGGACAGCTATGCGCCCGAACATCTGACCGTGCAGGCGCAGGATCTGGATTGGTGGCTGGAGCGGCTGACCTGCTATGGCGCACTGTTTCTGGGCGAAGAGACCACCGTTTCCTTTGGCGACAAGGCCACCGGCACCAACCATGTGCTGCCAACCTCCGGAGCGGCCAATTACACCGGCGGCTTGTCGGTGCACAAATACATGAAGATCGTCACCTGGCAGCGCGCCACCCGCGAAGGCGCCCGCCCGGTGGCCGAGGCCACGGCGCGGATCTCCCGGCTGGAAGGCATGGAAGGCCATGCCCGTGCCGCCGATGTGCGGCTGGCCAAGTATTTCCCCGACGAAAGCTTCGACTTGCGGGCCCACCAGTGACCCCGTCTCATTCTTGCCAGCCACAGGAACCGCCATGCCGCCTGACCTGACCATCGACCAGAAGATTGCCGAGGATCTGATCGCCAACGACATTTCCTTCGTGACCACGGTGCCCTGCAAGCAACTGGCCGGGGTGATTGCCGAGATCGACCGCCGCCCCGAGATCCGCCATGTGCCCGCCAACAAGGAAGACGAGGGCATGGGCCTGTGCGCCGGGGCCTGGATGGGCGGCCAGCGTTCCGCGATCATCATGCAGAACACCGCCCTTGGCGTGACATTGAACACGCTGGCCACGCTGATCCAGTTCTACCGGATGCCGCTGCCCATGCTGATTTCCTATCGTGGCGAGTTGCGCGAACCGGTGGCCTGCCAGGTCGAGATGGCGCTGCACACCAAGGCGCTGCTGGCGCAGTTGCACATCCCGACCTATCACTTCCACACGCAGGCCGATGCGGCCGAGCTGGATACGATTCTGAAATACAGCTTCATGTGCAACAAGCCCGTGGCGGTGCTGACCGACGCGTCCTTCTGGGGAGGCTATGGCGACCAATGATCCGTTCCGAAATCCTGCGTGAGATCGCCCCCATCCTTCGCGATCACCTTGTCATCTGCAACATCGGCATTCCCAGTCAGGAACTGCACGCCATCGACGACCAACCCAGCAATTTCTACATGCTGGGCACCATGGGGCTGGCCTCTTCCATCGGTCTGGGGCTGGCGCTGGCGCAATCCAAGCCGGTGATCGTGATCGACGGCGACGGCTCGGTCCTGACCAACCTCGGCACCCTGCCGACCATCGCCAACAATCCCGCCGACAATTACATCCTGATGATCATCGACAACGGCTCTTACGGCTCCACCGGCGACCAGCCGACCTATACCAGCGGCAAGACTTCGCTGGCGGGCATGGCGCGGGCGGCGGGGTGTGAGCGCGTGGTGGAATGCAGCGGGGAGGAGACCGGCCCGGCGCTGCAAGAGGCGCTGGACAGCGGCCAGATGACGGTGATCGTGGTGCGCTGTGACAGCGGCAACGCCAGGATGCCGGTGATCACCATGGATCCGGTGGTGATCCGCGACCGTTTCATGGCAGTCGTGCGGGCCTAGGGCGGCGCCTCAAGCCTCGTCGATCAGCGCACCCAGCCGCGCGGCGGTGGCGTGCAGTTGAGGCACCAGATGCACCGCGTCCTTTAGCGCCAGCCGCTGTTCGGGGGCGTGGAAGGACAGCGTAGACAGCAACCGGCCCGACCCGTCAAGCACCGGCACCGCAAGCGACACCATCCCGTTCAGAAATTCGCCGTTGTCGATCCCGAAACCGCGATCCCGCGTGCGCCGCACCGCCTCGGCAAGCCTGTCGGGATCGGTAATGGTTCGCGGCGTCCGGTCGGCCAGTGCGGTGGTCGTGATATAGGTTTCCAGCGGCGTGTCGTCGAATGTGCTGAGAAACATCTTGCCGCTGGCCGTGCAATACAGTGGCATCCGCGCGCGCAGCGGCAGCTGGATGCGCAGGGCGTGGCGGGTTTCGGCCTGCTCCAGCCCGATCATCGCGTCGCGATCCGGCACCGCGAGCACGCAGGTTTCGTGGATCTCGGCGGCCAGCCGTTTCAGGATCGCCACCCGCGCGGTGCGCATCCTCAGCGACGACAGAACTCCGGCGGAAAGCTGCCGCAGCCTTGGGGCCGGGGCATAGCCGCGCCCGTTGAATTCACGCTGGATGAAGCCTTCGTCCTCAAGCGTGTTGAACAGCCGGTGAATGGTCGGCTTGGGCAGGCCCAACTGGCGATTGACTTCGGTCGGGGTGACCGGCACGCCGGCCTCGGCCATGGCTTCCAGCACCAGCAGCAGCCGCAGGTTGGTGGGGATCGTCCCGTCCTTGTCCGTCTCGTCCATCTGGGATGCCCCGCTTTCCCGCACCCCCGTGATCTAGCCCGAAGGCCACGCAGGCGTCGAGAGGGCAGGGCCGCGCGGCCCTTGTCATGTTTCGTTTTCCAGGGCCCGGCGCGCCCTGTAACCACCCCCAATGATGGCAGCGAGGTCGCGCGCCTGCACAGGCAGTTCTCGGTGGAGGCCCGCCGCGCCGCAATCGCCCGATCTTGGTGCAGCTGATCGCCTTTCTGGTGCAGTTCGAGCCGGCGAGGCTTCCCACGATCTCAGACGGCTGGCGCGACGGTCACCATACGGCCCGGTTCGGCGAGCTCGGCCAGCACGGCGCGGGACACGGTTCAGCCGGTCTTGAACCGGCAGCGGTTCGAAGCGGTCTGTGGCATGCTTGTGGCCGATGAATCCGCTCTCTACGAAGCCCTGCAAGCGGGCTCTCTGGCGGCATCCTAAGACACGGCAACGGGGTGATATCGCCGCAATGGAAGCCGGCGCCGCAATCGGCTTTATACATAAGTCAGATTACGGCGTGACTCCTTGACGACCACCGTCTGCAAAACTGGACGGCAGATTCGATTTGAAGCTGTCGCTATCCCGGCCTGCCCCGAAGGTCACAGCGGCAACGCTGTGGTGTTCTTCACCACCTCCAGAATGACCGAGCTTTGCATTTCCCGCACGCCGGGCAAGCTTACGAGGCGATCCTGCATCAGCGTCTGGTAGTGATCGATGTCCCGCACCACCAGCCGCATGTGGAAGTCGAATTCGCCCAGCAGCAGCACCGCAGACTGGATTTCGGGGATGGCGCGGATCTCGCGCTTGAAGGCCTCCAGCGCCTTGCGGTCGTGGCGTTTCAGTTTCACCCGCGTCACCACCACCGCGTTGAAGCCCAGCTTGCGGCGATCCAGTTCCACATGGCGGCGCAGGATCACCCCGGCCTCCTGCATCTGGTTGATGCGGCGGGAGCAAGGCGATTGCGAGATCCCGGCGATCTCGGCGATCTGGGTGACGGTCAGACTGCCGTCGCGCTGCATCGCCCGCAGGATTCTCAGATCGGTTTCGTCGAGATTGAGCATGATTCCCCCAATATTCCGTATTTTTTGGCTGAAGTATGCGCGCACCCTAGGGATCCCGGCCCAATCCAGCAAGAACACGTCGAAAAATCGGCTATCATGGAACCTGGGCGGCGATTCTCGTGGGAGGAGACATGGGATCCCGCACCCCGGCCGTCGTTCAGGGAGGACGCAACCATGACCGAAACCCCCAAGCTGACCTTCCCGCACCCCCCGGCACGCCCGGATCAAAGCCCCGATTTCTCGGCCATCGAGGTCCCGGAGGCCGGGATCCTGGACGTGCCGCCGCTGGATCTGACCGCCATCGACGCCCGGCCCTATGCCAACGGCATGGTGCGGGTGCTGAACGATGCGGGCAAGGCTGTGGGCCCCTGGGCTGATTACATCGCCGACATCGACGCCGAAGCGCTGTTGCAGGGTTTGCGCGACATGATGACCATGCGGGTGATCGACCAGCGGCTTCTGAACGCGCAGCGGCAGGGCAAAACCTCTTTCTACCTGCAATGCACCGGGGAAGAGGCCATCGGCTGCGGCTTCCAGCGCCAGCTTTCCAAGGGCGACATGAATTTCCCCACCTACCGCCAGCAAAGCCTGCTGATCGCGGCGGGCTACCCGCTGGAAGAGCTGATGGGGCAGGTCTATTCCAACCAGCTTGACCCGCTGGAGGGGCGGCAATTGCCGGTGCTGCATTCGTCGCGCGATTATGGCTATTTCAGCATCTCGGGCAACCTGGGCACCCAGTATATTCAGGCGGTGGGCTGGGCGATGGCCAATGCGCTGTCCGGCGATGGCACCATCGCGGCGGCCTGGATCGGCGACGGGGCGACCGCGTCGAACGATTTTCACTCGGCGCTGCTCTGTGCCTCGGTCTACCAGCCGCCGGTGATCTTGAACATCGTCAACAATCAGTGGGCGATTTCCACCTATACCGGTGTCGCCTCGGGCAAGGCGCGCACCTATGCCGCCCGCGCGCGAGGCTATGGGGTGCCGGCGCTGCGGGTCGATGGCAATGATTACTTGGCGGTGGCCGCGGTGTCGCGATGGGCGGTGGCCCGCACGCGGGCCGGTCACGGGCCAGTGGCCATCGAATGGTTCACCTACAGGGTGGCGGCGCATTCCACCTCGGACGATCCGTCGGCCTACCGGCCCAAGGACGAGGCGCTGGCCTGGCCGCTGGGCGATCCGATCACCCGCCTGAAGGATCACCTGGTGCTGACCGGCCAATGGTCCGAGGAACGTCACACACAGGCCGAGGCCCAGATCCGCGACGAGATCGTCACCTTGCAACGCAAGGTCGAGGCCGAGGGCACCTTCGTGAACCCCAAGCCCATCTCGCCCGCGACCATCTTCAAGGGGGTCTATGCCGAGATGCCCCCGCATCTGCGCCGCCAGCGGCAGGAAATGGGGTACTGACATGGCCCGGATGTCGATGATCGAGGCGCTGCGCGACGCCATGGACGTGATGCTGGACCGCGACCCCAAGGTTCTGATCTTTGGCGAGGACGTGGGCTATTTCGGCGGCGTGTTCCGCTGCACCGCCGGATTGCAGACGAAATACGGCGAAGAACGGGTGTTCGACACGCCGATCAACGAAAGCGCCATCGTCGGCATGGCGGTGGGCATGGCAGCACAAGGGATGCGCCCCTGCGTTGAAGTGCAATTCGCCGATTACGTCTTTCCCGCCTACGACCAGATCACCCAGGAAGCCGCGCGTATCCGCCATCGGTCGAACCAGATGTTCTCCTGCCCGCTGGTGGTGCGGATGCCCACCGGCGGCGGCATCTTCGGCGGCCAGACCCACAGCCAGAGCCCCGAGGCCCTGTTCACCCATGTGGCGGGTCTGAAGGTGGTGCTGCCCTCGACCCCCTATGACGCCAAGGGCCTGCTGATCGCCGCCATCGAGGATCCGGATCCGGTGATCTTCCTGGAACCCAAGCGCATCTACAACGGCCCGTTCTACGGCAACCACACCGGCAAATCGGTGACCTGGGCCAGCCATCCCGGCGGCGAGGTGCCCGAGGGGCATTATTCGATCCCCATCGGCAAGGCCGACATCCGCCGCGAGGGCACCGCCGTCACCGTGCTGGCCTATGGCACCATGGTCTATGTGGCCGAGGCGGCGGTGGAGCAGACCGGCATCGACGCCGAGATCATCGACCTGCGCAGCCTTCTGCCGCTGGACGTGGACACCATCTGCGCCTCGGTCCAGAAAACCGGGCGTTGCCTGGTCGTGCATGAAGCCACCCGCACCAGCGGGCTGGGCGCGGAACTGATCGCCGAGGTGCAGGAGGCCTGCTTCTGGCATCTGCACGCACCGATCTTGCGGGTGACCGGCTGGGACGCGCCCTATCCGCATGCCGCCGAATGGGATTATTTCCCAAGTCCCGCGCGGATCGCGCGTGCGCTGACCCAAGTGATGGAGGCTTGAATGAAGGTTCTCCCGGTAAAACTTCCTGATGTGGGCGAAGGCGTGACCGAGGCCGAGCTGGTCGAATGGCACGTCAAGGTTGGCGACATCGTGCGCGAGGATGACGTGATCGCGGCGGTGATGACCGACAAGGCGACGGTCGAGATCCCCTCGCTCTATTCCGGCAAGATCACCGAACTGGCGGGCGAGATCGGGCAGGTTCTGCCCATTGGCACCGATCTGGTAATGATCGAAACCGAGGCCGAGGAGGTCGAGGATCAGCCCCTGGCCCCCGCCCCAGCCGAAACACCGGCGGACAACGGCGCGAAAAAACCCGAGACCACGAAATCAGCCGAACCGAAATCCTCCGCGCAGGCCGACAAGACGGCGGAACCCGCCCAAAAAGCCCGCCCCCGCCCGGCAGTAAGTACAAGCGCCAACGCCCCACGCATCGAAGGTGCGTTGCCCATGGCGGCTCCGTCCGTCCGCGCACGGGCGCGGGATGGCGGCATCGACCTGCGGCAGGTACCCGGCACCGGACCGGCGGGGCGCATCACCCATCAGGATCTGGACGCGGTGTTCAGCCGTGCCGATCACCCGGCGGCCAGCCGCGGGCCCGGCCTGCCGCGCAGCCCCCGCATCGGCAGCGAGGAGATCCCGGTGGTCGGGATGCGCCGCAGGATCGCCGAGCGCATGGCGCTGGCCAACGCCCGCATCCCCCATATCACCGTGGTTGAAGAGGTGGATGTCACCGCCCTGGAAGACCTGCGCGCCAAACTGAACGACAGCCGGGGCGCGCGGCCCAAGCTGACCCTCCTGCCCTTCCTGGCCGCCGTATTGGCCCGCGCCCTGCCCGATCACCCCGAGATGAACGCCCATTACGATGACGAGGCCGGGGTCATTACCCGGCACGCGGGCGTCAATCTGGGCATGGCCACCATGACCGATGCCGGGCTGGTGGTGCCGGTCTTGCGCCATGTGGAGGCCCTGGGCCTGTACGACATCGCCACCGAGATCGCGCGGCTGTCCGAAGCGGCCCGCACCTCGAAAGCGCGGCGCGAGGAACTGAGCGGCTCGACCATCACCGTCACCTCGCTGGGGCCGCTGGGGGCCTTGGCCACAACGCCCATCATCAACCCGCCCGAAGTGGCCATTCTGGGCGTCAACAAGATCGCCATGCGACCCATGTGGGATGGAAGCCAATTCGTGCCCCGCAAGATGATGAACATCTCGGCCAGCTTCGACCACCGGGTCATCGACGGCTGGAACGCGGCGGTCTTCGTGCAGAAGATCAAGTCCCTGCTGGAAACCCCGGCCCTGATTTTCGTGGAGGTGTGAGGCATGAGACAGGACAGTTGCAAACTGCTGATCCTTGGCGCCGGTCCCGGCGGCTATGTCTGCGGTATCCGCGCGGGCCAGTTGGGCGTGGACACCATCGTTGTCGAGGCCGCCAAGCCCGGCGGCACCTGTCTGAACGTGGGCTGCATCCCCTCCAAGGCACTGATCCACGCGGCGGATGAATTCCACGCTGTCCGCAGCCTTGTGGGCGGCAATGCCCTTGGCATCTCGGCCAGTGCGCCCAGCATCGATCTTTCCCGCACCATGGCGTGGAAGGACGGGATCGTGCGCCGGTTGACCGGCGGTGTCTCAGGCCTGCTGAAAAAGGCCGGCACGCGCTATGTGCAGGGCTACGCCCGCGTACTGGACGGCAAATCGGTCGAGGTCACGACCCCCGAAGGCCCCCTGCGCATCGACGCCGAGAACATCGTCATCGCCACCGGCGCGCGGCCCTTCGAGCTGCCGTTCCTGCCCTTCGGCGGGCCGGTGATCTCGTCGACCGAGGCGCTGGCGCTGCCGGAACTTCCGAAACGGCTGTCGGTGGTCGGCGCGGGCTATATCGGATTGGAGATCGGCACGGCCATGGCCAAGCTGGGGGTGCGGGTCACCCTTGTGGAAGCCGCCAAGAGCATCCTGCCGCAATACGATGCCGAGTTGAGCAAACCGGTTCTGGCCCGGCTTCAGGCGCTGGACGTGGGTCTGCATCTGGATGCCAAGGCGCAAGGGCTGACCGAGGACGGCACCGCGCTGCGGGTGGAAACGCTGGGCGGGCCGCAGGAAATACCATCGGACAAGATCCTGGTGACCGTGGGCCGCGCGCCCGTGACCACCGGCTTCGGGCTGGAAGATCTGGGGTTGTCGATGACCGGGCCCTATATCGCCGTCGATCGCTTCTGCGCCACGTCGATGCGCGGGGTGTTTGCCATCGGCGATGTGACCGGAGAGCCGATGCTGGCCCATCGTGCCATGGCGCAAGGGGTGGTGGTGGCCGAGCATCTGGCCGGCCTGCCCACCCTCTGGGACAAGCGCGCCATCCCGGCGGTCTGCTTCACCGATCCCGAGATCGTCACCGTCGGCGCCCTGCCCGGTGCGCAGGAGGGGTTGGCCGTCACGACGTTCCCGCTGGCCGGCAACGGAAGGTCGATGACACTGGGCCGCAGCGATGGGTTCGTGCGCATTGTGCACGATCCCGACAGCGGGCTGATCGCGGGCATTCAGGCGGTGGGCGCGGGCATCGCGGAAATGGCGGGCGAATTCTCGCTGGCCATCGAGATGGGCGCGACCCTGACCGACATCGCCGCCACCATCCACGCCCATCCAACGCTGGGCGAAACCACGCAGGAGGCCGCACTGAAGGGCCTCGGTCAGGCGCTCCACATCTGAGGCAGGGCTCAGGCGGTTTGGCTGCGGTCCGAGGTGTCCGGGTCCGCCGGTACACCCGGTACCACCTCAACGGACAAGCCCATTGTTCGGGCAGTCTCGGCCAGCCCGTCGGCCGTCGGTGCGCCGGTCAGCCAGACAACGTGCTGGCCTTGCTGGGCTTCGGACAGGATCACGTCGGCGATGCGCGCCATGGGCCAGGCAACGGCACCGGGGCGCGGGCCGACGCAAACCCGCTCGGCATCGCGGCGGGCCAGTTCCAGCACCGCATCCAGCCCCGCATCATGGAAGATCACGTCGCATTCCTGCAGCTTGCGCACCGCGCGCAGGGTCATCAGGTCGGCGTCCCCACCGCTGGCCGCGACGACGGCAATACTGCCCAGCCCGGTGTCATCCGGCGCCTGTCCCCGTGCGATGGCCTCTTTCAACGCCTGCGCCGCCTCGCGTTCGTTGCCGATGGCGTGCAATTTGCGCGGCGGGCCGTCGAACACCCATCGCCAGAAGGCGCGTCGCCGGGTGCGATCGACCCCGCGCGCCACCGCCGGGCGCATGCGGCCCGCGAGGCTGGCCAGATGGCCAAGGCGCGGCTCCAGCATCTGCTCGATAGCGGTCTTGACCTGCCGGCCCAGCACCGGCGCGGTGCCTTCGGTGCCGATGGCCACGACCAGCGGGTCGCGATCCACGATTGACGGCGTGAAGGCGTCGCAAAGATCGGGCTGATCGACCACGTTGGCGGGCACCCGCGCGACGCGCACCAGATCGGCAAGCGCCGCATCCATGCCCGGACAGCCCGTCGCCACGAACGCCAGTGCGGCACCTTCGATCAGATCGGGGGTGATCGGCCCGTCATGGTGCCGGACCCGGCCTTCGCGCACCAGTTCGACCAGTTCGTCGTCCAGCTGCGGCGCGCAGAGCACCACCTCGGCCTCGGACTTCAGGATCAGGCGCGATTTCTGGGCCGCCTGTTCGCCGCCGCCCAGAACCATGACGCGGCGCCCGGCCACCTTCAGAAACATCGGAAAAGTCTTCATGGCGGTCGCCTCCCTGCTGGGCTCAACCTAGCGCAAGACTATTCCGCCGCAAGATCATGCCGCCGCGCATCCAGAAGCGCCTGGATCTCGGGCCGGCACGAACCGCAACTGCTGCCCGCGCCCAACCGGTCCGAGATGGCGTTTACATCCGCCAGCCCCTCGGTCTCGATGGCGGTCAGGATGGTGTTCATCCCGACGTTCAGGCAACTGCACACGATGGCGCCGGGATCGGGCTGGGCGGCACTGGCACGTCCGCTCAGCAGGTTCGGCACCACTGGTTCCCCAAGGGCCGCGATCACATGGGCGCGCTGCACGGCCACCGGCTCGGGACCGGTGAACAGGCTGGCCACAAGGATGCCGTCGCGGGCGAAGCCCAGGCGGGTCAGGTTGCGGGCGCGATCCTCGATCACCAACAGTTCCTCGGCCTCGGTCAGGCCGAACAGGGCACGGGCATAGGCGGCCCAGTCCACGGGACGGGTCTGCCCCGCCAGTTCCACCTGCCAGCCGGTGGCGGTGCGCCCCTTGGCCCAGTAGTCGCAGCGCGGGTCGGGCGCGTCCAGGGTGGCGGCAAAGCCGAACCACGCCGCCTTGAACGGGGTCACCCGCACCGGCGAGGCCTTGCTTTCGGGCTGGCCAGACACCGGATCCACCACCGGGGCGACCAGCGCGTCGATGCGGGCGCGGGCGGCGGTTTCATCGGACCAGTGCATCGGGGCAAATACCTGCCCCTTGCCGATCCGATCCGAGATCAGCACCCGCAACAATGCGCTGCCGCTTGGGCTGTCCACCTGCGCCAGACCTGCGGGCTGCAAGCCCAGACGGTCGGCATCCTCGGGGTGCACTTCCAGATAGGGTTCGGCCATGTGCCGGCTCAGGCGCGGTGACAGGGCGGTGCGGGTCATTGTGTGCCAATGGTCACGCACCCGGCCGGTGTTCAGGCGGAAGGGGTAGTCCTCGGACAGTTCGGTGCCGGGGCCGCGCGGGTGCAGCGGCAGCATCCGCGCCTTGCGGTCCGGGGTGAAAAACTGCCCGTCGGCGAAGAAACGGCCGCCGGTTCGGGCTGCCGAGACCGGCCAGCGCGTCGGCGCGAGATCGCGATAGGCGGTGTCGCTCAGATCGGCCAGACCCGAGATGTCGAAATCCCGGCCCAGCCGCGCCGCGATCCCCGACAGGGCCGCGTATTCGCGGAAGATGTCCACCGGCGCGCGATAGTCGAATTGCGCCCCCCAGCCCAGACGCGCCGCCACGTCCGAGATGATCTGCCAATCGGGCCGCGCCCACCCCGGTGCCGGCAGAAACTTGCGCTGGCGGCTGATGGTGCGGTCGGAATTGGTGACGGTGCCGTCTTTCTCGCCCCAGCCTGTGGCGGGCAGCAGCACATCGGCCAGACGCGCCGTGTCGGTTTCGGCGGTGATGTCCGACACAACCACGAAGGGACAGGCGGCGATGGCATCGCGCACCCGGTCGGCATCGGGCATAGACACCGCCGGGTTCGAGCACATCACCCACAGCGCCTTGATCCGCCCGTCTTCCACCGCGTCGAACATGTCCACGGCCTTCAGTCCGGCCGTTTCCGGCACTGCCGGCGAGTCCCAGAAGCCCCGCACCGCCGCGCGATGTTCGGCGTTCTCGATGTCCAGGTGACAGGCCAGCATGTTGGCCAGCCCGCCAACCTCGCGCCCGCCCATGGCGTTGGGCTGGCCGGTGACGCTGAACGGCCCCATGCCGGGTTTGCCGATGCGGCCGGTGGCCAGGTGGCAGTTCAGGATGGCATTGACCTTGTCGGTGCCGGAGCTGGACTGGTTCACCCCCTGGCTGAAGATCGTGACGACCTTCTCGGTGCCGATCCACAGGTTGAAGAAGGCGCGCAGATCTTCGCCCGACAGGCCGGTGGCCGACAGATCGGTGGTGCTGACCGCCTCGCGGGTTTCATGGAAGCCCGAAACATGCTGACCGATGAATTCGGCGTCCAGCGCGCCGCGCGAGATCACCTCTTCCAGCAGGCCGTTGAACAGCGCCACATCCGAGCCCGGCGTCAGCCCCAGATGCAGATCCGCCAGCCCCGAAGTGGCGGTGCGGCGCGGATCGATGGTGACGACCTTCAGGTTCGGACGTTCGGCCTTGGCCGCGGCCAGACGCTGGTACAGAACCGGGTGGCACCAGGCCAGGTTGGAGCCGACCAGCACCACCAGATCGGCCTCTTCGATATCCTCGTAGGAGCCGGGCACGGTGTCGGTGCCGAAGGCGCGCTTGTGGCCCGCCACCGTCGAGGCCATGCACAGCCGCGAGTTGGTGTCGATATTGGCGGTGCCCATGAAGCCCTTGATGAGCTTGTTGGCAACGTAATAGTCCTCGGTCAGCAACTGGCCCGAGACATAGAAGGCGACGCTGTCCGGCCCGTGTTCGGCAATGGTGTCGCGGAAAGTGTCCGCCACCCGGTCCAGCGCCGTGTCCCAGCTGGTCTCGGCGCCCTCCATCTGCGGCGCCAGAAGCCGCGCCCCCAGCCCGGTGGTTTCGGCCAGCGCCGAGCCCTTGGAACACAGCCGGCCCTTGTTGGCCGGGTGATCGGGATCGCCGCGCAAGCTGACCCCACCGTCTCCGTCCGGCTCGGCGATCACGCCGCAGCCGACCCCGCAATAGGGGCAGGTGGAGCGCAGGGCGGAAGGGGTTTGCGCGGCGGTGGTCATCAGGCGGCGCTCCGCGCTTGCAACACGGCTTCATCCATCAGGATGCGCCCGTCCTCGACCCTGGTGGCGATGGTGCCGGTCTGGCCCTGATCAGCCCCCTGCGCGGCACCGGTTTCCAGAGAAATCACCCAGTTGTGCAGCGGGCAGGTCACCGACTTGCCGTGGACAATGCCCTCGGACAGCGGGCCTTTCTTGTGCGGGCAGCTGTCTTCCAGCGCGAAAACCTCGTCATCCGAGGTGCGGAAGACGGCGATGCAGCCCCAGTCGGTGCGCACCACACGGGCGCCGCGCGGGGCAATGCCGTCAAGCGGGCCGATGTCGATCCAGTTGGTCATGGGGTTGTCTCCGTGGCTGTGGCCGGAGGCGGGGCGAACCCGCGCATCCGGGAAGATTGCGAACTGAAGACGCGTGCGGGCCGGATCACTCGGCGGCCCGAAGCGTCAGATTGGCGATCGGCTGATAGGTCTCGGCGCGTTCCTGCGCGTGTTCGGCCCAGGGGTCCTTGCGGTAGATCGACTGCGAGATCTCGAACCGCTCGGCCAGCGCCTTGCGGTTGTCCAGATCGTCGATCACCTGTTCCTTGACCCACTCAAGACCAACCTTCTTGATCCACTTGTAGGGACGGTCCAGATATTTGGCGTTCTCGCGGTAAAGCTGCATGAAGGCGCTGGCGATCTCCATCACCTCCTCCTCGCTGGTGACATCGGCCAGACGTTCGGTTTCCTTCACGTCCATGCCCGCCGCGCCGCCGACACCGATCTGGTAGCCGCTGTCGACACAGACCACGCCGATGTCCTTGCAGGTGGCCTCGGCGCAGTTGCGCGGACAGCCCGAGACCGCCAGCTTGACCTTGTGCGGCGTCCACGAGCCCCAAAGGTGCTTTTCCAGCTTGATCCCAAGACCGGTGCTGTCCTGGGTGCCAAAGCGGCAATGTTCCTTGCCCACACAGGTCTTCACCGTGCGCAGACCCTTGGAATAGGCGTGCCCGGACACCAGCCCGGCCTTGTTCAGATCGGCCCAGATCGCCGGCAGATCCTCGCCCTTGACGCCCAGAAGGTCGATGCGCTGACCGCCGGTGACATGCACGGTGGGCACGTCGTATTTCTCGGCGGCATCGGCGATGGCGCGCAATTCGTCCGGGGTGGTCATGCCGCCCCACATGCGCGGCACCACCGAATAGGTGCCGTCCTTCTGGATGTTCGCGTGCTTGCGTTCGTTGATGAACCGGCTTTGCGGATCGTCCTGATACTCAAGCGGCCAGTCGGCCAGCAGGTAGAAATTGATCGCCGGGCGGCAGACGTGGCAGCCATCGCGGGATTTCCAGCCCAGTTCCTGCCAGACCGCGGGCTGGCTTTTCAGCTCCTTGGTCTTGATCAGCACCCGCACGTCTTCATGGCTGAGATCGGTACAGCCGCAGACCGATTGTGCGGCGGGCAGGACGAAATCATCGCCCAGGGTGGACGACAGCACTTGCTCCACCAGACCGGTACAGGTCCCGCAAGACGCGCTGGCCTTGGTCGATGCGCGGATCGCGCCCAGATCGGTCGCGCCGGCTTCGATCGCCGCCACGATGTCGCCCTTGCACACGCCGTTGCAGCCGCAGATTTCTGCGTCAGCCGGTAAGGCTGCAACGGCCGCCATAGGGTCCACGTGGGCGCCCCCCTGGAAGGCCGGTCCGAAGATCAGGGTTTCACGCATCTCGGCGATGTCGGTGCGATCCTTGATCAGCCCGAAGAACCAGTTGCCGTCGGCGGTGTCGCCGTACATGACCGCGCCGACCAGGGTGTTGCCCTCGATCACCAGACGCTTATAGACGCCGCGCGCCGGGTCGCGGAACACGATGTCCTCGCGGCCCTCGCCCTCGGCAAAGTCGCCGGCGCTGAACAGGTCGCAGCCGGTGACCTTGAGCTTGGTGGACACCTCTTTCTGAACGAAGGTCGCGTCTTCGCCCAGCAGGGTCTTGGCGACCACCTTGGCCTGGTCATACAGCGGGGCGACAAGCCCGAAGATCGCGCCGTTGTGTTCAACGCATTCGCCCACCGCCAACACATCGGGGTGCGAGGTGACCATCTGGTCATCGACGTGGATCGCCTTGCCGACGGCCAGACCAGAGTCCTTTGCAAGGGCCACGTTGGGGCGGATGCCCACGGCCATGACCAACAGATCGCAGGGCAGTTCCGAACCATCGTCCAGCACCAGCGCCTTGACCTGGCCATCTTCGCCGCGAATTTCCTTCGAGTTGGTCGAGCAGCGGATATGGATGCCCCGGTCGGTCAGTGCCTTGCGCAGCAGATAGCCCGCGGCCTCGTCCAGCTGGCGGTCCATCAGGTGGCCCATCAGGTGCACGACGGTTACATCCATGCCGCGCATCCGCAAGCCGGCCGCCGCTTCCAGACCCAGCAGGCCGCCGCCGATGACCACGGCCTTGGCGCCCGGTGTTCCGGCAGCGTCCATCATCGCATAGGTGTCTTCCAGATCGCGGTAGGCAATGACGCCCTTCAGGTCATGTCCCGGCAGCGGGATGATGAAGGGGTTCGAGCCGGTGCCGAACAGCAGCTTGTCGAACGCCACCTCGTCACCGTTCTCGGCCACCACCACTTTGCGGTCCAGATCCACCTTGGCGATCTTTTCGCCGAAGCGGCAGGTCACACCATGTTGTGCATACCAGTCGTCGCCATGGGTGACGATTTCCTCATAGGTCTTTTCGCCCGACAGCACCGGCGACAGCATGATGCGGTTGTAGTTTCCGCGCGGCTCGGCGTTGAACAGCGTGACCTCATAGGCGTCGGGATCCGCGTCGAACAGATGCTCCAGCGCGCGACCGGTGGCCATGCCTGCGCCAATGACAACAAGTTTCTTCATCTCAAATCCCCTCTCAACAATACCAGGCGACGATGTGCGCCAGTTCGGAGCCATGGAAGATCGGCAAAGCGACCATCGAGTCGTAGCCCGCCGCCAGACCCGGCGCGCCGCTTTCCAGCACCGGCAGACCGCTGCCCAGAACCTTACCGATCAGCCCCTTCCAGGCGCTGACGCGGCGCTCGGTCTCGTCGCTCCACAACGGGCCTTCGCGGGCGCAGATCCCGTCCACCAGAACCGCCTCGTTGGCATGGCCGACCTTGGCCTTGCGGGCGTCCCAGATCTCGAAGCGGCGGGCGATGGGGGTGCCACGGGCCGACAGCAGGGTCAGCACGAAGCTCTTGCCGCCGGGCACCGGGATCGGCAGGCCAAGGCCAGTGGTCAGACCGGCGGCCCCGGCGCTTTCGGCGCGGATGAAGCGGTAGCCCGAGCCGAGGTCGCGCATCAGCATCGGCGTGTTGGCCGACCAGACCCCGCCGGGGAGCCCCTGCCCTTTCGGGAAATGCGTGTGTTGCGACACCCATTCGAAATGCTTGGCGGCGCCGTAATAGCCGTCGTCCAGCATCAACAGGCCGTCCTTTTCTTCCCAGACCTCGACAGCGCCGGTGCGATTGGCGTCATCACCGCACAGCACCACCAGAACCGCGCGCAGCTCGTCGCCGGCAAAGACCGGCACCGCGACGGCGCTGGTCAGGCCGGCGGCGGCAGCGGCTTCGGTACGCTTGAAATACGACCCTTCAAAGCCCTTCAGAACCACCGGGCGCGCCTCGGCCCAGGCCTTGCCGGGCAGGCCCTCGCCCAGGGCAAAGCTTTCCTCGCCCGAGGCGGCGGCGAAACCGTCAAGGGTGCCGTAGCTGCCGGAGTCCAGCACCAGCCGGCCGTCTTTCGGCACCCAGATTTCGGTAACTTCGATGAAGGTGCGGGTGGGATTGTCGAGAACCGTGTCCATCACGCGGCCTCCTGCTGCTTCGTGTCTTTGGCGGGCGCGGTTTTGGCCGGGGTCGGTTTGGCCCCGTGTTCGTATTCCTCAAGGAAGCTCAGAACCTGCTCGCGGTAGAGGTAGTAGTCCGGATGCTCCAGCAGCGCCTTGCGGGTGCGCGGGCGCGGCAGTTTCACATCGGTGATTTTGCCGATGGTGGCCTGCGGGCCGTTGGTCATCATCACCACGCGGTCGGCCAGAAGGATGGCTTCATCCACGTCGTGGGTGACGCAGATGGCGGTCACCTTGGTGCGCGACCAGACCTCCATCAGCACTTCCTGAAGTTCCCAGCGGGTCAGGCTGTCGAGCATCCCAAAGGGCTCATCCAGCAGCAGCAGCTTCGGTGACAAGGCGAAGGCGCGGGCAATGCCCACCCGCTGTTTCATGCCGTTCGACATGTCCGAGGCAGATTTGTCCATGCTGTCGCCCAGCCCGACGCGCTCCAGATAGTAGTCGACCACATCCTGACGCTCGGCGGTGCTGGCCCTGGGATAAACCTTGTCCACGCCGATCGCGACGTTCTCGCGCGCACTCAGCCAGGGGAACAGGTTGGGCGACTGGAACACCACGGCACGCTCGGGATCGGCGCCTTCAACGTGGCGGCCATCCAGCTTGATGGCGCCCTTGGAGATGTCGTTCAGACCGGCGGCCATGGTCAGCACCGTGGACTTGCCGCAGCCGGAATGGCCGATCAGGCTGATGAATTCACCCCGGTTGACCTTCAGGTTGAAGTCCTCGACCACGGTCAGCGGGCCCTTGGGCGTCGGATAGATCTTGTGCAGTTGCGAGAAGTCGAGGAAGCGTTCCTCGATCATGCCTTCCTGCGCCTTGGCCACCGCCGCCGGCACGCCGTGGATCGGGGTCACATCAGGCAGGGCACGCGAGCCTTCGGTCTTGGCCTCGATGCCCACGTCCATCAGGTACTTGGTGACCTCGGCGCGGAGGCGCTTGAATTCCTCGTCATGGTTCATCGCCATGCGGTCGCGCGGGCGCGGGATGTTGACCTTGAACGGCTCGGCCAGCGTGCCGTCGGGGTTCAGCGGAATGATGCGGTCGGCCAGGATGATCGCCTCGTCCACATCGTTGGTGATCAGCACGCAGGTCTTCTTGTCGTGCTCCCAGATGCCTTCGATCTCATCGGCCAGATTGGCCCGCGTCAGAGCGTCCAGCGCCGACAGCGGCTCGTCCAGCAGCAGGACTTCCGGGTTCATGGCCAGCGCGCGGGCGACATTGACCCGCTGGCGCATCCCGCCCGACAGTTCCGCGGGACGGCGGCTGGCAGCATGGGACAGGCCCACCATCTTGACGTAATGGGCGACCCTTTCGGCCTTCTCGGCCTTGGGCATCTTCGGAAAGACGCTGTCCATGGCCAGCCGCACGTTGCCGGCCACGGTCAGCCAGGGCATCAGCGAATAGTTCTGGAAGATCACGCCGCGTTCCGGGCCCGGCCCGGTGATCGGCTTGTCCTTGAAGGTGACCTTGCCGGTGGTGGGGCTGTCGAGACCCGCCATCAGGTTGATCAGCGTGGTCTTGCCGGTGCCCGAGAAGCCCAGCAGGACCAGAAATTCGCCCTCTTCGACCTCCAGGTCGATGCCTTTCAGCACCTCGGTCTTGTGGGTGCCGTTGCCGAAGGACTTGGTGACATTGTCGAACTTGAGAATGCTCATGCCGATCACCGGTTGTTCGAGAAGGTAAAGAGCGACTGGATGGCGAACATCAGGCGATCCAGCATGAAGCCGATGATGCCGATGGTCAGAACCGCGACCATGATCTTGGCCAGCGACTGGCTGGAGCCGTTCTGGAATTCATCCCAGACGAATTTGCCAAGGCCGGGGTTCTGGGCCAACATCTCGGCGGCGATCAGAACCATCCAGCCGACACCCAGGCTCAGGCGCAGGCCGGTAAAGATCAGCGGCAGGGCCGAGGGCAGCACCAGCTTGGTCACCTTGGTCCAGGTGTTCATTTTCAGAACCTTCGAGACGTTGACCAGATCCTTGTCGATGGACGCCACGCCCAGCGAGGTGTTGATCAGCGTTGGCCAGAGCGAACACAGGGTCACAGTGATGGCCGAGATCAGGAAGGACTTGCTGAACATGCCGTCGCCGGTGGCCACGGTGGCCGAGACGATCATCGTCACGATGGGCAGCCAGGCCAGCGGCGAGACCGGCTTGAAGATCTGCACGATCGGGTTCAGCGCGGCGTTGGCGGTGACCGACAGACCGGCCATGATGCCCAGTGGCACGGCCACGGCGGTGGCGATCAGGAAGCCGAAGAACACGGTTTTGATCGAGGTCCAGATCTGCTGGTAATAGCTGGGCGCGCCGGTATAGGAGATGTCCTTGACCTCGTCGGCCTTGCCGGCAGCGATCAGCTTCTCGTTGCGCTTTTCGACCATCGCCTCGAATTTTTCCCTCTTGGCGGCCTTGGCCTGGGCATCGGCGTTCAGTTGCACCGCCTGCTCCCAGACCTGCGCCGGACCGGGCACGGCCCCCAGCGAGGTCTGCACCTGCGGCGCAAGGAAGGCCCAGAGGCTGAGGAAACAGACGATCGACACCAGCGGCACACCCGCCAGCCGCCAGACCTCGCCCATCTGGGCTTTCGGGTTGTCCCCGGCGGCAGCGCGCAGCATCGGCGTGATCCAGCCCAGTCCCAGCACTTTCAGATAGTTGTCGGCGGTGTTGATGCGGGTGAACAGCCGGGCGCGCCGGGCTTCGCGCGCGGCGTCAGGGGCGGAGAAATCGGGATCGATGGTGGTCATTCTTCGGGTCCTTTCGGGCCAGGACGGCCCCAGCGGGAAAACAGGAGGTCAGGAAGTTTCGGGATGGCGGGCGGGGCGATGCTCCGACGGAGCGAGCGGCCCACCATCCCGAAGGAGGACGAAAGGCCGGATCAGCCTTGCACCTCGGTGCCGACGACGGTCTGTTCGCCTTTCAGGCCGATGGGCAGGCTGTCCAGATAGGCGTTGGGGGCGCGACCGTCATAGGCGATGCCGTCGATGATATCCTCGGCCGGGGTCGGTGCCTTGTAGCCATCGCTGTCCCAGGGGAAATCGGCCGCGTTGGCCAGGCCTTCCTCGACCAGCAGTTTCGCGGCCTCCAGGTAGATCTCGGGCTTGTAAACCGATTTGGCGACCTCGTCGAACCAGCTGTCCGACTTCGGCTCGGCGATCTGGCCCCAGCGTCGCATCTGGGTCAGGTACCAGACCGCGTCCGAGTAGAACGGGTAGGTGGCGTTGTAGCGGAAGAACACGTTGAAATCGGGCACCTCGCGCTTGTCACCCTTCTCGTATTCGAAGGTGCCGGTCATCGAGTTGGCGATGACGTCATAATCGGCGCCCACGTATTCCGGCTGGCTCAGGATCTCGACCGCCTCGGGACGGTTAGCGTTGTCGTTCTCGTCCAGCCACATGGCCGCCCGGATCAGCGCCTTGGTGACCGCGAGCGTGGTGTTCGGGTTGGCTTCGGCGAATTCCGCCGAGATGCCGAAGACCTTCTCGGGGTTGTTCTTCCACAGCTCGTAGTCGGTGATCACCGGCACGCCGATGCCCTTGAACACCGCCTGCTGGTTCCACGGCTCGCCCACGCAATAGCCATAGATGGTGCCGGCCTCCAGCGTGGCGGGCATCTGCGGCGGCGGCGTCACCGACAGCAGCACGTCGGCGCCGATCTGGCCGGTGATGTTCTCGGACGAATAATAGCCCGGATGCAGACCGCCGGCGGCCAGCCAGTAGCGCAGTTCATAGTTGTGCGTGGAGACCGGGAACACCATGCCCATGTTGAAGGGCTTGCCTTCGGACTGGTATTTCTCGACCACCGGCTTCAGGGCCGACGCGCTGATCGGGTGCTGCGGGCGGCCGTCGTCCATGGTCGGGATGTTGGGCTTCATCTGCTCCCAGATCTCGTTCGACACGGTGATGCCGTTGCCGTTCAGATCCATCGAGAAGGGGGTGATGATATGCGCCTCGGTGCCGAAACCGATGGTGGCGGCCAGCGGCTGCCCGGCCAGCATGTGGGCGCCGTCCAGCACCCCGTCGATCACGCCGTCCAGAAGCACTTTCCAGTTGGCCTGCGCTTCCAGCGTCACGAACAGCCCTTCGTCCAGAAAGTAGCCGTTCTCATAGGCGACGGCGAGCGGTGCCATGTCGGTCAGCTTGATGAAGCCGAAGGTCAGTTCGTCCTTCTCCAGGTCGAGTGCGGCGGCAGCACCGGCGAGGCTGGTGGAGGCGAGCAGCGTGGCGAGGAAGGTCTTGCGCATGTGTCATGTCCTTTCGGGCATCCCCGGAGACCCGGGGTCTTGAAACGAAAAAAGCCGCTCGAACGACGCGCCAGACGGGACTGGCACGATCGGTCAAGCGGCGTTGCTTGGCTGGAGACCCGCATCATCGGGGTCGAAACTTGGGGGCGGAACTTCGTCGCTCCGCATCTGCACCCCCATAAGCGCAGGCCGATGCGCCGGGGTCAAAGCTGTATGAGGGAAAAACCTTGCCGATTTTGCAAGTGCAGCATTTTTAGGCGCCGCACTGCGGAGAATTGCGTCATTTGCCCGGTTGTGGATCGAAAATGGAACCGTCGAAGAACGCATCGCGAGTCAGGGTCAGCGTGCCGCGGGCCGAGGCCACCGGGGTCGGCGTCAGAATCGCCCCCTCGACCTTCTCGTTGGCACCGGGCAGATCGACCCCCAGCGGTGCCAGCGCGCGGCGGTAGATGTCGGTGCGGAAGGTCTGGCGGGCGGCTTCCATCGCGGCGGTCCTGTCCAGCCCGGTGCGCGCGGCCAGACGCTCGCCGATCCAGGCGGCTTTCGACCGCCAGGGAAACCCCGCAGCCCCAGCATGAAATTCCACGAACCCCGGCACCCGGCTCGGCGCGCCCATGGGCGAGGTGGACAGATGGCCGGTCAGGGCGCGGTCGATGATCTCGGCGCTGATCCCCAGCGCGTCCGAGCGCGCCAGCAGATCCGAGGCCGTCGGCAGGTTTTCGGGCCGGGACAGCCAGCGCCCGGCCCGCCACAGGGCCCGCACCAACCGGTCGGTCAGTTGCGGCTCCCGCTCGGCCCAGTCGTGGCGCACCGCCAGGATCTTCTCGGGGGCCGCGCTCCAGATCGCGCTGCCGGGCAGCAGCAGTTCGCCCAGCCCGGTTTCCACCGCGTGCGAGCCCCAGGGCTCGCCGACGCAGAAGGCGTCGATCTCGTCGTCGGCAATGGCCTGTGCCATCAGCGACGGCGGCACCGAGCGGATATCCAGATCCTGCGGCACCTGCATCCCAAGCGCGGCCAGCCAGAAATAGGTCAGTTCCGCGTGCATCGAAAAGGGAAACGGCACCCCCAGCCGCAGCCGACGGCCCAGCCCGACCAGCGCCCGGCCGGCCGCATGGGCATCTTCGAAGTCGAAGCCGTACCCGGCAGCGCGCAGGTCCTGCGCCAGCGCGTTGGACACGCCGATGACGTTGCCGTTCAGCGACAGCACCGATAGTGCATCCAGCCGCACGCCCAATCCGCCCAGCCCCAAGGCCGCGGCCACCGGAACCGGCGACAGCATATGCGCGGCCTCGATCCGGCCAAGCGCCACGTGGTCTCGCAGGGTCGACCAGGACGGCGCGGCGGTCAGCTTCAGCGCCAGCCCCTCTTCCTCGGCAAAGCCCAGGTCGCGGGCCACCAGCAGGGGGGCGGCGTCCACCAGCGGAATATACCCCGCAGAGAGCGTGACCGTGCTCATCCCAGAAGCCCCGCCGCCGTTACCAGCGCCTCAGCCACCTCGGCGACACGCTTGCCCTGATCCATCGCGGTGCGGCGCAGCAGGGCATAGGCTTTTTCCTCGTCCAGCCCGCGCGCCTTCATCAGCAACCCCTTGGCGCGGTCGATGATCTTGCGTTCTTCCAGTGCCTGCTTGGTGGCGGCCAGTTCCTTGCGCATCTGGGTGAACATGTGGAAGCGCGCGATGGCGGCCTCCATGATCGGGCGCAGGCGGGCCGGGCGCAGCCCGTCGACCACATAGGCCGACACCCCGGCCTCGATGGCGGCCCCGGCCAGCCCTTCGTCATCCTTGTCCACGAAAATGGCCACCGGACGGTCCATGGGCGCCGAGGCCAGCGTCAGCTCTTCCAGCATGTCGCGTGACGGGCTGGACATGTCCACCAGCACGATATCGGGATTTCGGGCCGAAATGGCGCGCGACAGACCGGATTCGCTGCCGATGACCTGAATGTCGTGATCCCCGGCGGCACGCAGCGATTCCATGATGAGAAGGGCCCGTTCCCGGTCCTTCTCCACAACAACGATGGTCAGACGATCTTTCATGTTTCGACCTTAGACCCTGATGCGCCCGAACAGGGCGCGATGATTGGGCCAACCGCAGCCGCAACCTGCGGCCTCTGCCCGGTTCCGCAGCACGTGCAGGGCGCCCGTCCGGTCAGACCGACACCAGCGCTTGCACTTCGTCGCGGGGGGATGCGGCCTTGGTGCCGGAATGCACGACCTCGCCCCGGCGCAGAACGACGATACGATCGGCCAGTTCATAGGCGAAGTCGAAATACTGCTCGACCAGCACGATCGCCATGTCACCGCGCGTGCGCAGCTGCTTCAGCACCTCGCCGATCTGCTTGATGATGTTGGGCTGGATGCCCTCGGTCGGCTCGTCCAACAGCAGCAGCTTGGGCCGGGTGATCAGCGCCCGCGCGATAGCAAGCTGCTGTTGTTGCCCGCCCGACAGGTCGCCGCCGCGCCGGTGCTTCATCTGGTCCAGCACCGGGAACATCTCGTAGGTTTCGGGCGGGATCTTGTGTTCGGACCGCGGCAGGCAGGAGAACCCGGTTTCCAGGTTCTCGCGCACCGTCAGAAGCGGGAAGATCTCGCGCCCCTGCGACACCAGCCCGACGCCCTTGTGCGCCATGCCATGCGCCGGCAGCACGCCCAGATCCTCGCCGTCCAGCGCGACCTTGCCGCCCGATCTTGCGTGCCGTCCGGCGATGGCGCGGATCAGGCTGGTCTTGCCGACGCCGTTGGTGCCCATGACACAGGTGATCTCGCCCTTCTCGGCGGCCATAGAGACATCGTAAAGGATCTGCGAATGCCCGTAGTGCAGGGTCAGGTTTTCGACGTTCAGCATGGTCTAGCGCCCCAGATAGACGTCGATGACCTGCTGGTTCGACGTGACGTGATCGAGGCTGCCTTCGGCCAGGACCGAGCCTTCGTGAAGGACCGTGACGCGGCAGTTCAGCCTGCGCACGAAATCCATATCGTGTTCCACCACCACCACGGCGCGGGTCTTGGCGGCCTCGACCAGCAGCGCGGTGGTGCGTTCGCGTTCGGCCAGGGTCATCCCGGCGGCGGGCTCATCCACCAGCAGCAGACGCGGTTCCTGCGCCAGCAACATGCCGATCTCCAGCCATTGCTTCTGGCCGTGCGACAACTCTCCCGACTTGCGGGCCAGTTCGTCGGTCAGGCCGATGGTGGCGGCCAGTTCGTTCACCCGGTCCAGATCCTTGCGGTTGGGCCGGTAGAACAGCACCGCCAGCGGCCCGCGCTTGTTGCGCAGGGCCATCAGAAGGTTCTGGTGCACGGTCTGGTCTTCGAACACCGTGGGCTTCTGGAACTTGCGGCCGATGCCTTCGCGGGCGATGCGCGCCTCGGACATGCCCCGCAGAGAGATGTTCTTCTCGCCCCAGGTGATGCGGCCCTCGTCCGGCTTGGTCTTGCCGGTGACGATATCCATGAAGGTGGTCTTGCCCGCGCCATTGGGCCCGATGATCGCCCGCAGCCCGTGGCTGGGCATGGTGAAGGACAGGTTGTTGATGGCCCGGAAGCCGTCAAACGAAACCGAGACGCCGGAGACCTCAAGGAGGCGGGTGCTGCTCATTCCTGCGCCTCCTTCTCCTGAAGCGAGCCCATGTCAGGCCCAAGCGGGGCCCCATGACGATCCGGGTGGGTGCGATGGGCGATCAGGTCGAACAGCCCGCCGATGCCCTTGGGTGCAAACAGCGTGACCAGAACAAAGCTCAGGCCGAGAACGATCAACCACCAGTCGACCCATTTCACGGTGTAGAAGCCCAGGTTCACATCGGGCACCTGCCCGCCGGTGAACAGCGACGAGAACAGCGTCACGAAGATCGCGCCGATCACCGCGCCATACAGCCGCCCGCGTCCGCCGATGGCGACCCAGACCGCGAGATAGATCGAGGCGATGGGCGCGATCTCGGCCGGGTTGATGATGCCGGCTTGCGGATAATACAGCGCCCCTGCAATGCCCGAGATCATCGCCGTTCCGGAAAAGATCACCAGCTTGTAGACCTCGACCTGGTAACCCAGGAACCGCACGCGGGCCTCGTTGTCGCGAATGCCGCGAATGACGGAGCCAAATTTGCCCGACACCACCCATGCGGCCAGCAGATAGCCCAAGCCAAGCGCCGCCGCCGAAGCCCAGAAGAACCACATGGACACCAGCGCCTGCGGCACGTCATCAAGGCCCGGCAGGTTCTGCAGGCCCGACAGCCCGTTGTTGCCACGCAACCCACTGTCGTTCTGGAACAGGTACAGAGCCAGCGCCAGCGTCATCGCCTGGGTCAGGATCGACAGGTAGACGCCCGTCACCCGCGCCCGGAACGCCAGCCAGCCAAAGACCAGCGCCAGCAGGCCCGGCACCGCGATCACGAGGATCAGCTGGATCACCAGACTGTCGGCGAAGCTCCAGACCAGCGGGAACTGGTTGGACCCGACGACGCCGAAGATCTGGGTGGCGATGGCCTCCTGTATCTCGGTGGCCGTGGCCGGGATCGGCGCTTCGGCCAGCGAGGTGGCAACGATGTCACGGGTCCGCTCATACATCAGCCACATGCCGATCATGTAGCCGCCCAGCCCGAAGAAGGCGAAATGCCCAAGGCTGAGGATGCCGGTATAGCCCCAGACCAGATCCATCGCGACGGCGATCAGCGCCAGGCACAGTGTCTTTCCCAATGTCTTGACGAAGCTGGTGGACAGGAACCCGTTGCCGACCGCCTCGGACAGGACGGTGACGCCCAGAACGAACAGGCCAAGGCAAGCAAGGAAGATCAGGATCGATGGATTTCTGGCGATGAAACTGCGTTGCATGGCTCAATCCCCCGCTGCGCGGCCCTTGAGGGCAATGATGCCCCGCGGCCGGAACTGGATGAAGATGATGATGAAGACGATCATGTAGGTCTGCGCCGCCAGCGTGTTCGAGGGGTTCATCCATTCGATGCCCTTCTGCAGCCCGCCGATCATCGCGGCCCCCGCGAGGGTGCCCCAGATGTTGCCGACGCCGCCCACGACCACGGTCATGAAGCTTTGCACGATGTAGTCTGAGCCGAGTTCCGAGGTCACCTTGGCAAAGAGACCGATGGCCACGCCCGCCACACCGGCGATGCCCGAACCCAGCCCGAAGGTCAGCATGTTAACCCGGTCGGGGTTGATCCCCATCGAGGCCGCCATGGCCCGGTTCTGGGTGACGGTGCGCGTTTCCAGCCCCAGCCTTGTGCGGCGCATGATGAACAGGAACAGGCACAGGAACAGCAGCGCCAGCACGAAGATCGCGATCCGGATGTAGGAAATCGACACCACGTCATTGAACACCAGCGCGCCGTCCAGCCACCCCGGAGAGGTCAGCGGCCGCGCCTGCGTGCCGAAAATGTTCTTGGCCAGCTGCTGCAGCGCGATCGAGATGCCGAAGGTCGCCAGCAGGGTTTCCAGCGGACGGTTATAGAGCCAGCGGATAACCAGCCGCTCCATCAGCACGCCGGCCCCGAAGGTCACGGCGAAGGCCAGTGGCAGCGCCACGAGGATCGAGATCGTGTGATCGGGGATGAACTGCTGCACCACGTATCCGGTGTAGGCGCCCATCATGATGAATTCGCCATGGGCCATGTTGATGACCCCCATGACGCCAAAGGTGATGGCCAGCCCGATGGCGGCCAGGAAGTAGATCGACGCCAGCGACAGCGCGTCCAGCCCCAGGTCGATGGCCTGGTTCACACCGACCTTCAACTCGATCTTGGTCAGCGAATCCTGCGCGGCGGTGGTCACGGCAGGATCATCCACCTGATAGATCTCGGCGAAGCGGTACCCGGCCAGGCTGGCCTCCACATCGCTTTCGGTCACCAGCGGCGGCACAAGGCCCGCCTCGGACAGGGCCACATAGGCGCGGGCGCGCTGGTAGTCGTCCGACAGGGTGTGCACCGAGATGCCGCCGACCTTGCCATCGACGATATTGGCGGCCAGCGCGTTGCGGATGTCCTCGCCGGACACGCGTGGCGGCGCCAGATCGCCGTCAACCAGCTGCGCATAGGCGTCGTCGATGCTGAGGGCATCATCACCCGGCTTCAGTTCCGCGCGCACATTCACGCCCTCGGGAATGTCACCGGGAAAGGCCGCGAGATCGGTCACCAGCAGCGGGTTCAGCGTCGCCCGCACATCGACGCCCAGATCACCGGCCATGTCTTCGATGGCGGCAACGCGGGTCGGGGTGTCGGCGTCATAGGCAATGGTCAGAAGCCGCTCGATCCGGGTCTTGCGGGCGGCAATTTCCGGGTCCGTCTCGTCCTCGATCGACAGGCGCAGCGGTGCCAGAAGAGAGGCCTCGGGGGCGCGTTCGATGGCGATCAGCGCCTCCATCCGGCGCGTGGGGTCGGGGTCGGTCAACTGGAAGCGCACCAGCGCGGTCGAGATCATCGCCCGCACGCCACTGTTGGGCTTGATCTGCTTGATATCCGATTTCTCCGCCGTGCCCATGTCGGCGCCGGTGTCGAAATCGATCAGACGATAGGTCTTGGAGTCCACCTTCTCGGCGCGGAAGAACAGCCCGTCTTCCTCGCGATACCACATGTCCTTTGTCACCCAGGCCTGCAGCACATCTTGCGCAGCCGGCGCCTTGCTGGCCACCACCGCGTCGATGGCGGGCCCGATGGTCTTGCGGGAGCTTTTCACGATCGTCTCGCGCTGCTCTTGCAGAACGGGTTGGATCAGGACGTCATCGGCCCAGGCAACGCTGACCTGAGCTAGGACGCACAGGCCCAGCAGGAGAAGTGATTTCATGATGGTATCTGTCCCCGATGCCGGAGGGGCGCGACCGCCCCTCCGTCGTGGTTGGGATTAGTAGTTCGACTTGGTCTGAACGCAGGTCTCGGTCTCGGTGTTGTACATACCGCAGCCGAGATCTTTCCAATCCGACACCAGAACCGCGCTTTCCGGCAGGAAGTCGGTCCAGGCGTCGCCCGGCACCACGTCGGTTTCGCTGATGATATCGAACTGGCCGTCGTCCAGGATCTCGCCGATCAGCACCGGCTTGGCCAGGTGGTGGTTCGGCAGCATCACCGCGGTGCCGCCGGTCAGGTTCGGGAATTCCTGGCCGTACATGGCGCTGCGCACCGCATCCACATCGGTGGTACCGGCGGCTTCGGCGGCGTTCACCCACATGTTGAAGCCGATGTAATGGGCTTCCATCGGATCGTTGGTCACGCGCTCTTCACCCATGCGGGCTTTCCATGCGGCAACCCATTCGGCGTTGGCTTCGGTGTCGGCCGACTGGAAATAGTTCCAGGCCGCCAGGTGACCGACCAGGTTCGAGGTGTCCAGACCCGACAGTTCCTCTTCACCGACCGAGAAGGCCACGACGGGAATATCATCGGCCGAGATGCCGGCGGCAGCCAGTTCCTTGTAGAAGCCGATGTTGGCGTCGCCATTGATGGTCGAGATGACGCCGACCTTCTTGCCGTCGGCGGCCAGCGCCACAACGTCGGCCACGATCTTGGACCAGTCGGAGTGACCGAAGGGGGTGTAGTTGACGAAGATATCGTCCTCGGACACGCCCTTGGACTTCAGGTAGCTCTCAAGGATGTTGTTCGTGGTGCGCGGGTAGACATAGTCGGTGCCCAGCAGCGCGAATTTCTCGACGCCCAGTTCTTCCAGGAAGTAATCGGTGGCCGGGATTGCCTGCTGGTTCGGCGCGGCACCGGTGTAGAACACGTTCTTCGAGCTTTCCTCGCCCTCGTACTGAACCGGATAGAACAGCAGGCCGTTGAGTTCCTCGATTACCGGCAGAACCGACTTGCGCGACACGCTGGTCCAGTTGCCGAAGATCACGTCCACATCGTGCACGGTCAGAAGCTCGCGCGCCTTTTCGGCGAACAGCGGCCAGTCAGAGGCGGGGTCGACGACCACGGCTTCCAGTTCGCAGCCCAGGACGCCGCCTTTTTCGTTCTGCTGTTCAATCAGCATCAGCATGGTGTCTTTCAGAGTGGTCTCTGAAATCGCCATGGTGCCCGACAGCGAGTGCAGAACGCCGACCTTGATCGGGCAGTCCTCGGCGATGGCAGCGGTGGCCATGGCGGCCAGTGCGGTGGTCGTGCAAAGCGCAGTTTTCAGGATGGTCATCTATGTCTCCCCAGGGAAGGTCTGGTCCCGGTTGCGCGCGCGCCCCCGAAGCCCTACCGAGGCCCCGCAATTGTATTGCATCCGTGTGGCGGTCGGTCCGTTTCCAGTCGTCTGGCCGTCACACACCTGTTCACTCGGCCCCTCAGCCGCAGGCAGGCACACCGTTTTGACAGAGCCGCATTGAAGGCAACGAAACGGGGAGAGATTCCGGCAAGCTTGAGGTCGTTTGCCCAAATATTCATCCTTTGCGGTCAGTGTTGGCTCTTTTTTGGGCATCTGGCGATTTGCTCATCACACAACTGCGGAACCTTTTGGCACTCGGGCGTCAAACTGCCATCAAACCACCACATCAGGACACGGACGAACGGAGCGGCCTATCACTCGGATCAACACCATAACCAAGGGTTACCCGGTCAGCCCGGCGCCCCGCGCCCGCGGCACCGTGGTGGTGGCGACCAAGCCCACCGCGCGCGGCTCCGGACTGGACGCGCTGCGGCAGGCGGGATCGCTGAAATGCGTGTTCCCGCGCCCGGTGGCCGATGGCATCGACGCGGTTCTGGTGAACACCGCAGGCGGCATCACCGGCGGCGACCGGTTCGATGTGACCGCTACCGCCGGACCCGGCACCACGCTGACCCTGACCACCCAGGCCGCCGAGCGCGCCTATCAGGCCAGCCCCGGCCAACAGGGCCAATTGCAGACCCGCCTGACCGTCAAAGCCGGGGCCCGCCTGCATTGGCTGCCGCAGGAAACCCTGCTGTTTCAAGGCTGTGACCTGAACCGCCGCCTGACCGCCGATCTGGCCCCCGACGCCCGCCTGCTGCTGTGCGAACCGGTGATCTTCGGCCGCGCCGCAATGGGCGAGGTGCTGACCGCCGCCCGGTTTTGCGACCGCATCGAGGTGCGGCAGGATGGAACGCCGCTCTATCTGGACGCGATGACCCTGTCGGGCGACATCGCCGGGCATCTGTCCCGCGCCGCCATCGCGGGCGGGGCCGGGGCGATGGCCAGCCTGGTCTATGTCGCCCCCGATGCCGAGGCCCGCCTGACCGCCCTGCGCAAGCTGTTGCCGTCCTCGGGCGGCGTCAGCCAGCCCGGCCCCAACCACCTGGTGATGCGCCTGCTGGCCCCGGACGGCTATGCTCTGCGCAAGCACCTGATCCCGATTCTGACCACCCTGAGCCGATCCGCGCTCCCGCGATGCTGGATGATCTGACATGAACCTGACACCCCGAGAAAAAGACAAGCTGCTGATTGCCATGTGCGCCGAGGTCGCCCGCAAGCGTCTGGCGCGCGGCGTGAAGCTGAACCACCCCGAAGCGATCTCGCTGATTGCCGACGCGGTGGTCGAAGGCGCGCGCGACGGAAAATCCGTGGCCGACATGATGGAACTGGGCGCGCAGGTCGTGACCCGCGACCAATGCATGGAAGGCATCCCCGAGATGATCCACGAAGTGCAGGTCGAAGCCACCTTTCCCGACGGCACCAAGCTCGTCACCGTACACAACCCGATCCGCTGAGGTGCCCCCGATGATCCCAGGAGAAATTTTCCCCGCCGAGGGCGTGCTGGTCCAGAACGCAGGCCGCGAGGCGATCACCCTTTTGGTCGCCAACACCGGTGACCGCCCGGTGCAGGTGGGCAGCCATTATCATTTTGCAGAAGCCAACAGCGCGCTGGACTTCGACCGCGCCGCCGCCCGCGGCTATCGGCTCGACATCACCGCCGGCACCGCCGTGCGCTTTGAGCCGGGCCAGAAACGCGATGTGCAACTGATCCCGATCAGCGGCGCCCGCCGGGTGTTCGGCTTCAACCAAGACGTGATGGGAGACCTCTGATGCCCGTTGAAATCAACCGCGCCGATTATGCGGCGATGTTCGGCCCCACCACCGGCGACAAGCTGCGTCTGGCCGATACCGATCTGATCATCGAGGTCGAGCGCGACCTGACCACCTATGGCGAAGAGGTCAAGTTCGGCGGCGGCAAGGTCATCCGTGACGGCATGGGGCAGGCCCAGACCACCCGCGCCGAGGGGGCCGTTGACACGCTGATCACCAATGCGCTGATCGTCGATCACAGCGGCATCTACAAGGCCGACGTCGGGCTGAAGGACGGCGTGATCGCGAAGATCGGCAAGGCCGGCAACCCCGACACCCAGCCCGGCGTGGATATCATCGCCGGTCCGGGGACCGAGGTCATCGCCGGCGAGGGCCGCATCCTGACCGCCGGCGGCTTTGACAGCCACATCCATTTCATCTGCCCGCAGCAGATCGACGACGCGCTGCATTCGGGCCTGACCACCATGCTGGGCGGCGGCACCGGCCCGGCCCATGGCACGCTGGCCACCACCTGCACGCCGGGGCCCTGGCACATCGGGCGCATGCTGCAATCGGCCGATGCATTCGCCATGAACCTGGCCTTTGCGGGCAAGGGCAATGCCTCGCTGCCCGCCGCGCTGGAAGAACAGGTTCTGGGCGGGGCTTGCGCGCTGAAGCTGCACGAGGACTGGGGCACCACCCCCGGTGCCATTGACTGCTGCCTGACCGTGGCCGACGCCATGGATGTGCAGGTGATGATCCACACCGACACGCTGAACGAAAGCGGCTTTGTCGAGAACACCATCAAGGCGTTGAAGGGCCGCACCATCCACGCCTTCCACACCGAAGGCGCGGGCGGCGGCCATGCCCCCGACATCATCAAGATCTGCGGCGAGCAGCATGTGCTGCCGTCCTCGACCAACCCCACGCGCCCGTTCACGGTGAACACGCTGGAAGAGCATCTGGACATGCTCATGGTCTGCCACCACCTCGACAAGTCGATCCCCGAGGATGTGGCCTTTGCCGAAAGCCGCATCCGGCGCGAGACCATCGCGGCGGAAGACATCCTGCACGACATGGGGGCGTTTTCGATCATCGCCTCGGACAGCCAGGCCATGGGCCGCGTGGGCGAGGTGATCATCCGCACCTGGCAGACCGCCGACAAGATGAAGAAGCAGCGCGGGCGTCTGGCCGAGGAAACCGGCGAGAACGACAACATGCGGGTGCGCCGCTACGTGGCGAAATACACCATCAACCCGGCGATCGCCCATGGTCTGGGCCACGCCATCGGCTCGATCGAGGAAGGCAAGCGCGCCGACCTGGTGCTGTGGTCGCCCGCGTTTTTCGGGGTAAAGCCGGAAATGGTGCTGATCGGCGGCTCCATCGCCTGTGCGCAAATGGGCGATCCCAATGCCTCGATCCCGACGCCGCAGCCGGTCTATTCGCGCCCGATGTTCGGCGCCTATGGCCGGTCGGTCGAGAACTCGGCGGTGACCTTCGTGTCGGCGGCGGCGCAGGCGGATGGCCTTGGCGCGCGGCTCGGGCTGGCCAAACAGACCATGGCCGTGGAGAATACCCGCAATATCGGAAAATCGGACATGATCCTGAACGCCGCCACCCCGGTGGTCGAGGTCAATCCCGAAACCTATGAGGTTCGCGCCGATGGCGAGCTTTTAACCTGCGAACCGGCCAGCGAATTGCCCATGGCCCAACGCTATTTCATGTTCTGAGGCGCGCCATGACCTTTCCCGTCTGCCACGACATTCGCCGCAAGGGCCATTGGACCGATGCCTCGGCCCAGGTGGTGCTGAGCTATGAAGACCGCTTCCTGCGCCGCAAGATGCTGGAGGCCGGCAGCCTGAGCTTCCTCGTCGATCTGGCGCAGACCACCTCGCTGAACCAGGGCGACGCCTTCGCGCTGGACAGCGGCGCGCTGATCGAGGTCATTGCCGCGCCCGAGGCGCTGCTGGAGGTGAAGGGCGATCTGTTGCGGCTGGCCTGGCACATCGGCAACCGCCACATGCCCTGCCAGATCGAGGATGACCGGCTGTTGATCCAGCGCGACCATGTCATCACCGAGATGCTGCGCCTGCTGGGGGCCGAATTGCGCGAGGTGACCGAGCCCTTCACCCCCGAAGGCGGCGCCTATGGCCATGGCCGCACCCATTCCCATGCCCATTGATCAGGGCGTTTTGACGCTGACGCAATGGCTGTCGCCCGCCTATCCGGTGGGCGCCTTTGCCTACAGCTGCGGGCTGGAAGGCGCCGTGGATCTTGGGCAGGTCTCGGATGAGGCCAGCCTTGAGGCGTGGCTTCGGGACCTGCTGCACCACGGCGCGAGCCATGGTGACGCGCTGTTTCTGGCGGCGACCTATCGCGCCGACACGCCCGAGGCCGTGGCCGGGATAGATGCCACCGCCCGCGCCTTCGCCCCGTCGCGCGAACGCCTGCAGGAGGCCGATCACCTGGGCGCGGCCTTCGCCAAGATCACCGGCGCGGTCTGGGCGCAGGATCTGGACGGGCTGACCTATCCAGTGGCCGTGGGCCGCGCCGCCCGCCTGGCCGGACTGCCGCAGGATCTGACGGCGGCCATGTATCTGCAAGCGATGCTGAGCAACCTGCTGGCCGCCGCACAGCGCCTGATGCCGCTGGGCCAAAGCGCGGCGCAGGCCATGCTGCACCGGCTGACGCCCCTGTGCAGCGAGATTGCGGCGCAAACGGCACAGGGCGATCTGGACACCTTGTCCTCGACCAGCTTTCTGGCCGATATCGCCTCAATGCACCACGAAACCCAATACGCGAGGATCTTTCGCACATGAGCAGCCCCAACGGCCCGCTAAGGGTCGGCATCGGCGGTCCCGTGGGCGCC
This sequence comes from Meridianimarinicoccus marinus, assembly GCF_040689105.1. Taxonomy (NCBI): domain Bacteria; kingdom Pseudomonadati; phylum Pseudomonadota; class Alphaproteobacteria; order Rhodobacterales; family Paracoccaceae; genus Meridianimarinicoccus; species Meridianimarinicoccus marinus. Next base: position 54,996 of record NZ_JBFBVU010000009.1, on the reverse strand, counting down.
GGCAAGACCACCCTGACAGCTGCCCTCAGCGCGCGTCTGAAGGATGCCCATTCGCTGGCCGTCATCACCAATGACATCTACACCCGTGAAGATGCCGAAGCCCTGATGCGGATGCAGATCCTGCCTGAAAACCGGGTGATGGGGGTGGAAACCGGCGGCTGCCCGCATACGGCGATCCGCGAGGATGCCTCGATCAACCTGGCCGCCGTGGCCGAACTGTCGGCCCGCCACGCGGACCTTGAACTGGTGCTGATCGAATCCGGCGGCGACAACCTGTCGGCGACCTTCAGCCCGGAACTGGCCGACCTGACGATCTATGTCATCGACGTGGCGGCGGGCGAGGAAATCCCGCGCAAGGGCGGACCGGCCATCACCCGCTCGGACCTGCTGGTCATCAACAAGACCGATCTGGCGCCGCATGTGGGCGCCAATCTTGACGTGATGGACCGCGATGCCCGACGGATGCGCGGCGACCGTCCGTTCGTCTTTACAAACCTCAAGACCGGCGAAGGGCTGGAGGTGGTGGCCGATTTCATCCGCACCGCCGGCGGTCTCTGACCCCCACCCCAGCAATGGCGCGCCCATGAATACCACCCTCATGTATGCCGCCGTTTTCATCGGCGGCGCTGCCGGATCGCTCCTGCGCGAGGTTTTCGGGCTGGAGATCCCCGGTCTGCCGTTCCTGACGGCCACCTTCGGGATCAACGTCGCAGCCTCTCTGGTGCTGGGGTTTCTCTACGCCATCCGCCACCGGGTGCACGCCCATGTGCTGCACATGGGGGCGGTGGGCTTCTGCGGCGGGCTGTCCACCTTTTCCGCCTTCATGGCTGAAATCGCGCGGTTTGCCGAGGCCGGGAGCATTCACGTGCTGACCGCGCCCGCGCTGGAAATCGTCTTCGGCCTTGGCGCGGCGGTTCTGGGCGAGGCGGTGGGCCGGCATTTCTACGGCGGGGCACGGGCATGAGCGAGATCTACCTGCACGCGGCCTTTGCCCTGGGCGGCGGATTAGGCGCGGTGCTGCGCCATGCGGTGTCGCGCATGGTCACGCACGAGTTGCCGCTGGCAACCCTGATCGTCAACGTGCTGGGCAGCTTCCTGCTGGGGCTGTGGATCGCCTATCTGGGCGAACTGCCCGCCGTCGGCGAGGACCAGCGCCGGATGGTCTTTGGCTTCTGCGGCGGCTTCACCACCTTTTCCAGCTTCGCCTACCAGACCCTGAGCCTGCATCGCGAGCGCACGCTGATCCTGGCAGCCGGAAACATCCTGCTCAGCCTGCTGTTGTGCGGGATCGGCTTCTGGCTCGGGCTGGTGCTGGGCTAGACTTGTGCCGCTTCGCCGGTGGCCAGTGCCAGACCGTCGACCACGGCGGTGAAGGCCTCGCTGCGTTCCATCCGGGCCTGTGGGCAGACCGCCTGGGCTTCTTCCGTCACAAGACCCATCAGGCTGGAACCGCCCACCAGCACCACCGCGTCCACCTGCCCGGCGTCCACCCCGGCCTGAAACAGGGTCTGGCGCATGGCCGTCTGAAGATCGGCACGGTAGCCCTGCAAGGCGGCGTTCAGCGAGGCGGGGGACACCGGCGCGGCCAGCCCGCGTTCGATAACCCCCATGTCGATGCTGGCAGCCCGGTCCCCGGCATTGGCCGCGATCTTGCCGCGTTCCACCGCGAAGGCCAGATCATGGCCCAGGTGATCCTCGATCACCGATTGCAGCCGCGCCATGGGCACGGGATCGACCGCATGAGCGTGCATGTCCTTGACCAGTTTCAGCGTGTCGCGGGTGTAGAGGAAGGGGATCTTGGCCCAGGTCGCCAGATCGGAATAGATCGCGTTGGGCACCGGCAGCAGGCCTTCGCCAAACGTGCGCCGCAACTGGCCGCCATGGCCCAGCAGCGGCATGGCATGGGACATCGACACCGCGTGATCGAAATCGGTCCCGCCCAGCCGGATGCCGTGGCTGGCCAGGATCCGCACCCCTGTCCCGGTCACGCGGAACACCGAGAAATCCGAGGTGCCGCCGCCGATGTCGACGATCAGCCCGGTCTCGCCGTCACGCCCCTGCCCGTGGCTGGCCCGCGCGGCGGCCTCGGGTTCGAACAGGAATTCGACCGTCTCGAACCCTGCCGCATGCCAGCAGCCGCGCAGATCGGCCTCGGCCTGCGCATCGCGCGCCGGGTCGGCAGAGTGGAAATGCACGGGCCGCCCGGACAGCACACGGTCGAACACCTGCCCACATTCGGCCTCGGCCCGCGCCTTCAGCCGTGCCAGAAAGGCTGTGACGATATCGGCCAGGGTCTGCCGCCGCCCACCGACCAGCCGGGATTCGTGGAACAGCGCGGTGCCCAGGATGCTCTTCAGCGCCCGCATATAGCGCCCCTCGTCCCCGTCGATCAGGGCCGCGCCCGCCGCCCGCCCGATGCGCATGGCGCCGCCATCCGCCGGAAAGAACACCGCTGTTGGCAAGGTCTCGCCCCCCGCCTCGATCGCCAGACGGCGCGGGCGGCCGCCGTCAAGGATCGCGGCGGCGGTGTTCGAGGTTCCGAAATCGACGGCAAGCACGGGGGCGGCCATGGCGCATCTCCTGTCGCGGGGAAGGCGTGGCTGCTACCGCATCGGGCGGGGGAAAGGCAAGGGCGACGATCGACAGCGCTGACCCGGCGCATATTTCGCGCTAGGCTGGCATGGCAGACTGCAGGAGCCGCCATGACCCCCGACCAGAAGAAACAGGCCGTCATCGCCTTCTACGAGATGATGTTCAACGACAACCGCCCGCGCGAGGCCATCGCGCGCTATGCCGGGGCCGAGTACATCCAGCACAACCCGCATGTGGCCAGCGGCAAACAGGGGTTCATCGACTATTTCGATCGCATGGCCGCCGAGTACCCGGGCAAGCGCGTCGAGATAAAACGCGCCTTCTGCGACGGCGATCACGTCATCCTGCATTGCCACCAGATCTGGCCCGGCGGGCTGGAATACGCAGGCATCGACATTTTCCGGCTGGATGCACAAGGCAAGGTCGTCGAACACTGGGACGTGTTGCAGGAGATGCCCGCCCACAGCGCCCACGACAACGGCATGTTCTGACCGCGCCGGGGGCGTCCGGGCCTAGTAGGTGTTCTGGTAGCGGCCCCGGAAGCTTTCGAAAATATCCAGCGTGCGCTTGGCGATGCCGGTCCAGCCGAAGCTGCGCCGGGCAAAGCGGGCGCCCTCGACCGACAGCTTGTCCCGCAGCCACGGGTGCTGCATCGGCATGTTCAGCATGGCCGCGTATTCCTGCGGGCGGGTCGGATCGGCCACCAGCGCGTGACGGCCAAACTCCACCTGTTCGTGCAGGCCGCCACGGGTGGTCAGCACCGTGGGCGTGCCGCAGGACATGGCCTCGACCGCCGTCATGCCGAAGGGTTCATAGCGCGAGGGCAGCGCGAAGACCGCCGGTGCGCGATAGTAATCGGCCAGATCATCGTCCTCGATATAGCCGCGCCAGTCGATCAGGTCGGCCACCCCCATCTCGGCGGCCTGCTTCTTCCAGGTCTCCAGAAGCTTCTTGTCGTCGGCGGAATTGGCCCCTGCCGCCAGCACCAGCCGCGCGTCGGGTTGCATCTCTCTCAGATGGGGCAGCGCCTCGATGATCAGGTCATAACCCTTGTTGGTGGCAGCGCGGCCCACGACGTAGATGTCCTTGGCGCTCATCTTCAGACGCTTGCGGATGTCGGCCAGCTGGCCCGGCGTCACGGCGGTGAACCGATCCTCGTCGATGCCCGGCGGGATCATGGTCATATGCTCGCTGGGCAGGTCGTATTCATCCTCGATCAACTGCACCTGCTGTTCGCTGGTGGTGATGATGTGATCGCAGCTGCGGTAGAGGACGAATTCGCGCTGGATGCGTTCCTCGAACCGGTAATTCGCGGCCTTGCCCTCGCCCAACGACTTCATGTCCTTGGCCTTCCACCAGCCCAGCGAATGCGGCGTGTGGATGTGCGGGATCTGCAGTTCCTCGGCGATCTTCTGGCCCGAAACGCCGGCGTCCCAATAGTGGCTGTTGACCACGTCATAGTTCAGCCCGTGCTTTCGGATGGCGGCCAGGGCATTGGTGACAAAATCGCCGTACCAGTCGTGCATGTCCTCCTTGCGGATGAAGTCCTTGCCGCCGAAGGGAATGCGCCAGACGCGCAGGTTCTCGTTGATGCGATCCTCGGCGGGCTGATCCTCGAACTGCCGGGTCAGCACATCGACATTGTAGCCCAGGGTGGCAAACCGCTTGGCCAACTCCATCACGAAGACGACCTGCCCCCCGGTGTCGGGCTTGCCCAGCTCCGGCGACCCTGCCACGTAGCCGTGCAGGGAAATCATCATGATCGATCCGTTGTAGTTTCCAGCCATTTTCCTACCGTTCAATTGCGTTGTCTGCTCGGGTCACACCGTGTCGGGTATGGCGCCATAGCGTTTGAGACCTTCCAGCACGCCGCCCGCGTGGGGGGCGCTGGCATGGAAGAATGTACCGGGCGTCAGCGCCCGGAGAAGTTCCTGCCGGGCGTTGGCCACGGCGATGCCCTGCCCCACCGCCTGAAACATGGCCACGTCATTGCCGCTGTCGCCTGCGACGATCACCCGGTCGGGGTCGCAGCCAAGGGCCTGGGCCAGATGCAGGGTCGCAGCCCCTTTGCCCGCGCCCTCGGGCAGCACGTCGAAATCATCGCGGCCCGAGGCGATGATCTGGCAGGGCAACCCTTCCAGCGCTTCCTGGGCGGCGTCCTGTGCCGCGACCGGCACGGCGAAGCTGACCTTCAGCGGGGTCTGGAATTCGGGCGCGTGCGGGCGATGGCCCAGTCCGGCCAGGATCTCGAACACCCGAGCCTGCGGCCAGCCCTCGAACCGGGCCGACCAACTGGCCAGCGGCGCCCCCGCGACGGTGATCTCGGTGCCCATGGCGGTGATCGTGGCATCCGGGATCATGGACGAAGGAAACACCTCCGCCAAGGTTTGCCGCACGCTGGCCAACGGGCGGCTGGAGTTCACTGCGAATTTCACTCGGTCGCGATACGCCGCCAGAACCTGGCCCAGCCGTTCCAGCGCCGCGTCATCGCCGGTCAGCGTGTCGTCGATGTCGCTGATCAGGCACCAGGGCCGATCCATCTGTTCGGCCCCCTGGGTCATGCCGGCCCCGGCATGTCCAGACCCAAGGGCATGTCGCCGGTCCGCGTGGCGGTATAGACCGCCTCCTCTTCCGAGATCGGGCGGTCCAGCCAATCCATGGTGATCCGGTCCAGCTGGACGGTGGCGGATTCGGTGTAGAAGCCCACATGGCCCTCGCCGTAGGTGTCATCCACCACACATAGGGTGACCTGCCCGTTGATCGAGAACTCGATATAGGTGCCGTGGGCGACCACCTCGATGTCCAGCCCGTCGCCGGGTTCGTGCCACAGGAAGTTGCCGCCCTGAAGGGTTTCATACAGGAACGCGTGTTCGAACTCGGGCCGCGGATTGGCGCCCCAGCGGCGCAACTGGGCATAGCCCTTTTCCAGATCCAGCGAGAGGAAATAGCCGTCGCCCTCTTCCGACGCCCGCAGCACCAGCCCGCATTTGCCAGCCCCTTTCAGGCGCATCCGGGCGCGCAGGCGGAAATCCTGATGCTCGCCGGGGATGAGGAAGGCTTCGAACCCGCTGAGGCAGGATATCTGAACCCAATTATCCACGGGGGTGATCCGGGCGGCGGGGTTACCCAGCAGCGGTGTGAACTCGGCGGCGTTGGTCACTTCGAAGGGGTTCTTGACGATGGCGTCATACCCGCCGAAGGACTTCAGGATCAGCCGCCCGTCGCGCCCCGGCACAAGCTCCTTGGGCGGCGGCAGCAGGCGCGCCACGATTTCGCGACCATAGAGGATCTCGGTCCGCTGGAAGAAGTTGAAGATCAGGATGCGGTCGCCGACCTTGCAGATGCGGCCCGCGTAATTTCCTTCGGGCAGCAGCACGTTGTCGGTGAAATTCATGAACGGGCCGGCGATGTCGTCGGCGTACCAGTAGTGGATCTTGGTGTCCTCGCGGATCGAGCCGATCAGGTAGTACCGGTCGTTCAGGCGGAACAGGTTGGGCACTTCCACGTCGTCGTAGATGCCCGGCATATACAGCGGCGGGCCAAACTCGAACCGGTCAGGCGCGACCTCTCGCGCCATGCCCACGCAGCCGCGCCGCACCACCGGCCCCTGCTTGACCCGTGCCGAGGCCAGCAGCATCCGTTCGCCGGTTTCGGGATCATGGTAATAGAACGGGTCGCGGAAACTGACCCATTTGCGGCCCTCGTCGACCGTGGATTCGTACCAGTCGCCGGGGATTTCCAGCGGATAGCCTTCGCCTTCCTCGCAGCGGGTCCAGTTATACAGATCGTCGGATCGCGCCACTCCGACGCGCTGCACGCGCCCGAACTCGGACCGCGACAGGCCGGTGTAGAACATCCGCCAGCCGCCGGGCTTGGCCGGATCGGGCGAGACATGCATGGTCCACAGCATGTCGTCATCCCAACTGCCGGGATCGCCGACGAACAGCGCGTTCTTGACCCGCCGCCATGACATGCCGTCGCTGCTGACCGCATGGGCGATGAAGTCGTGATTGGGCAGGACGAGGTGGAAGAGATGATACAGCCCTTCATGATAAAGGACGTCCACATCTCCGATATCGGAACGAAGGAACCCGTGTGATGCGTACATGCCGCCAATATGGGCAGCGCCGGTCAGAGTCGCAACGCGATAGCCGGGTCAGGGGCACCGAGGGTGTTCTTGCCCCCGCTGCGCCTGATGTTTAATCGTTAATGCCTGCTTTTCAGGCAGTAAGGCATCCGTATCGCCCGGAGCCACGCTCACATTTTCAGCGCTTCCAGATCGTAGATACGGATTTCCCGGCGGGTGACGCTGAGCACGCCTTCATCGTTCAGCTTGTCCAGCGACTGGGTGACCCACTGCCGCGTGGCCCCGACCATGGTTGCCAATTGTTCATAGGTGATGGACCGGTCGATGATGGTGACGTCCTTTTCCTGCCGGCCATAGGTATCGGCAAGGATCACCAGAAGCTGGCGCAGACGTTCGGCCACCGACCGGGTGCCCAGCATCTGGATCAGCGCGGAATAGCATTTGCCCTTGGCGATCAGCCCGTCGATCACCGCCAGCGCCACCTCGGGAATCTCGGTCACCAGCGTGCGCAGGCTCATGCCCGACAGGAACAGAAGCTCGCAATCCTCCAGCGCGTCCGCCGACCAGACGTGGCGGCCCCGGCCAAAGACCTCGGGACCCCCGACGAAATGGCCCGGCGTCCAATAGGCCAGCGTGATCTCGCGCCCAGAAGGACCGGTGTAATAGGTGCGGATGCGACCGCTTTCGATCACCCAGACCCCGATATGCGGGTCGCCCTGAAAGAAGACGCCTTCGCCCTTCTTAACCGTTACCCGCGAACCCTGTCGACGCACCGCGCGGCGGCCGTCATCCCTGAGGCTGCCCAGAAACCCCGCGCCCTCGTTGATCTCCAGCAGGTATTCCGAGAGATACAGGGCGCCGGGGCCGTCGTCGTCATCCGTCATGAGGCTCTCGCGGTTGGGCGCCCAGCCAGGCGGCCAGCGTGTCGATCTCGGCCTCGGACAGCGCCATCATGGCGGCGGTCTTGGCGCGGGTGGAAACGGGACGAAGCCCGGCGCGGAAGTCCCGCATCTGCTTGGCAAGATAGGCGGGATGCTGGGCGGTCAGCAAGGGCACGCCGGTACGGCTGTCGTGACAACTGCCGCATTCGCCCAGAATGTACAGCAGCGCGCCTTCCTCCCCCTGCGGCGGCGGCGCTGGCGTGGGCGGGTCCTGCGTGGCGAACCAGTCGACAACCACGGGAATATCCGCGGCATCCAGTTCGGTCACCACCGCCACCATCTGGCCGCCGTCATTGCGGCGCTGACCCGACAGGAAGGCCAGGATCTGCGCTTCCAGATACACCGGATCCTGCCCCGCAAGCTTGGGAAACTTCGCGCGTCGGGAATCCCCGAACAGCCCGTGGCACAGGGCGCAAGCCTCATAGGCGTTTTCATAGTCGAGCACGCCGTCCGCTGTCACTGGCGCGGCCATCAGCATCAGCGCAAGGCTACATGCCCGCATGAAGCTTCTTCACCGGCGCCTGTACCGGAACTTCCTGCCCATCGGCGAAGATCAGGGTCAGATCAACCGTATCGCCTTCCGCTTTCGGGGTCTTGGGCATCATCAGCATGATGTGGAAACTGCCATGTTCCAGCGCCACCGCCTGCCCCGGTTCCAGCGTCAGTTGCTCGACCGCGCGCATCGTTGCGACACCATCCGTTTCGGCGCTTTCATGCAGATGCGCCATGCCATAGCCGGGGGCCGAAACCCCCACCAGATGACGCGGATCGGCGCCGGTGTTTTCCAGCACCATGAACGCGGCGTGCGCGCGGGCCGAAGGCGGGGCCAGCGGCACCCAGGCGTCGCGAACGGCAATCTCGCCGGCGCTTGCAACTGCAGGAAGGATCATGGACAGGGCGAGGACGGCGGATCTCATTGCAGGGCATCCCTTCGGTACTGGATTTGCAGGCGGGCCAGAAACTCGGCCGTCAGGCCGGCGTCGAACGGCGGTTGCAACTTGGCGCGCAGGGTCCCGTCAGGTGCGATGACGGACACCGCCGAGGTGTGCTGAACCTCGTAATAGCCGGTGTCATCGGGCGGCATCAGGCGATAGCTGCTGTCGGTGGCCTCGACCAGAAGGTCGATCTGGTCGCGCGCGCCGGTCACGCCGCGAAACTGGGGATGAAAGAACAGCGCGTAGTCGGTGACGGTGTCATGATCGCGCGCCGGATCGACCGACACGAACACCACCTTGGGCACATTGTCCGGGCGCACCCGCAGCGCGGTTTCGCTGATCGCGTGTTCCAGATTGCCCAGCGTGTAGGGGCACACATCGGGGCAGGAGTTGAACCCGAACATGATCAGCGTCCAGCGATCCTGCAGGTCGTCGTCAGTGAAAGTTGCGCCCAACTGATCCGACAGCACGAACTCCGGGATCGCAACGGCCTTTTCCAGCATCACGCCCTGCACCTGCGCGCCGGCGGGCGCGGCCAGTGCCAGTGCTGCGGCAACCACCCATGCCCTCATGCGTTCTGATCCTCGAAGGCGCGGCGGCTTTCGGCGCGGATGGTCTCCAGGCAGTGGCGCCGGGCCTCGATATAGGCCGGCAGGGCCGCCATGTCAGTGGTGCGCGGGCGTGGCAGGCCGACCTTGAAATCCTCGATGATGCGGCCCGGTGCGGCGCTCATGATCAGCACGCGGTCGGCCAGGAAGACCGCCTCGTCGACATCATGGGTGACGAACAGCACGGTGGTGCCGAACTTGCGCCAGATATCCAGCAGGCTTTCCTGCATCATCAGGCGGGTCTGGGCATCCAGCGCCCCGAAGGGTTCGTCCATCAGCAGCACCGACGGGTTGTTGGCCAGCGCCCTTGCGATGCCCACGCGCTGTTGCATGCCGCCGGACAGTTCCGCCGGGAAGCGGGTGCCGAACTTCTTCAGGCCAACCATTTCCAGAAAGCTGTCGGCAATCGCGTTGGCCTCGGCGCGGCTTTTGCCGGCCATGCGCGGGCCGAAGGCCACATTGTCATGCACGGTCTTCCACGGCAGCAGCGAATACTGCTGGAACACCATCCCCCGGTCCGGCCCCGGCTTTTCCACCACGATGCCGTCAACCATGACCCCGCCCGTGGACGGCGTGACATAGCCCGCCACGGCATTGAGCAGGGTCGATTTTCCGCATCCCGAGGGGCCAAGGATGCAGACGAATTCGCCGGGTTGAATGCGCAGGTTGGTGTGTTCGACCGCGTGATGCGCCTCGGGGCCCTGCCCGAAGGTGATGGACACGCCCGAGACATGGATTTCCCCCTTGCCGGTGGTGGGCACCGGTGCCGGGCCGCGGTTCAGTTTCAGGACATCAAGCATGTGTCGGTTCCCCGTGAAAATCGGTGTTGCGGGATTTGCGCCAGGCCAGGGCCAGCACGGCCAGCGCCAGCAGGCCAAAGCCCGAGATCGCCAGCACCGTGCCATAGGGTTCCAGCGCCAGCGAGGTCGAGACGCCCAGCCCCATCATCGCCAGCCCCACGACCCAGTTCGGGGTGGCGCAGCAGACCACCCAGCTCATGGTGGCATTGGTCAGCGCGACAAGGCCGACGCCAAGACCGGTGGCGACCCCGGCCCCGTTGCGCAATGTGCCGGGGCAACTGTCCTGCCGCAGCAATCGGCGGCACAGGCAGACCAGCGCGCCCACGGCGAACAGCAGCAGCAGCTTGGCCGGTACCACGTTCAGCGCCCAGACCGAGATGCCATTGCCCCAGCTGTAGTTCATCTGGCCGATCTCGATCAGCCATTCGCCGGCGATGATTGGCAGCATGTCGGACACCGAAGGCGTGCTGTCGATGATAGTCGCCACATTGCCGGGCCAGTCGTAGAACACCACGTAGTTCGGCACGGCCAGGAAGCGGATGCAGAGCGCGGCCAGCATCATCCCCTGGGTCAGCAGCGCAAAGCCGATGCCCCAGGCCAGCATCTGTTTCCAGCCGTCGCGCAGCTCGGATCGCAGGGTCGTCAGCATCCGCTCACCTCACCCGCTTTTGCCATTTCAGCAGCGGCTTGGTCATCTGCTTGATCGCCGCCGTGGACATGGTGCCGAGAAAGCCGATGACCAGCATCCCCACCACGATGTCCTGATAGTTGATCAGGCTGTAGGCATCCCAGGTGAAGTAGCCGATGCCGTATTGGCCTGAGATGATCTCTCCGGCCAGCAGCGAGAACCACGACACCCCCATGCCGATGGCCAGCCCGGCCGAGATCGACGGCAGCGCGGCAGGCAGCACCACATGGGCGAAGATCGCCAGCCGCGACGCGCCCAGACTTTGCGCGGCACGAACCAGAACCTCGGGCGTCTGTTCGACCCCGTGCAGGGTGTTCAGCACGATGGGAAACAGGGCGCCCAGAAAGGTGATGTAGATGATCGAGGATTCCTCGGTCGGCCACATCAGGATCGCCAGCGGGATCCAGGCAACCGCCGGGATCGGGCGCACGACCTCGATATAGGGCATGATGAACGACCGGGCGAAACGCGACCGGCCCATCACCAGCCCGATGCCGATGCCCAGCACCACCGCGATGGAATAGCTGATCAGGATCCGGCGCATCGAGACGCCGATATGCACATAGAAGATCTCGGTCCCCAGATGACCGAAAAAGGCGGTGAAGACCTTGGCCGGGGACGGCACGTTTGCGAAATTTATGAACCAGTTGAAGTTCGAGGCCGAGGCCCAGTGCCACAGCAGCAGCCCCAGCAGCAACGACAGGGCGCCGGTGACAATGGTGCGCAGCAGGTCCGGGTTCATCCGCCGCCGTTGCGGCTTGGCGGAGGGGGCTGGCCTGGCCGTCGCCGTGTCGGACGGCGGCTCTACCGCCGGGGTCGTCTCGGGCAAGTCATCGTCAAGAAGGTGCGCTGTCTGGGTCATCATTCGCTCGATTCCTGGTCTCCGGCAGGCCGGGAACGGCCTGCCGGTGGATTTGGGGTCTGGGGCGCGGGGCCTCAGCCTTCGGTGGGCATGAAGTCCGCGATGGCCTCGTCGAAGCTGACCACGGTGCCGCCGCTGGCGGTGGCGAACTCCTCGGCCTCGCCCTTGCGCAGGAAGGTGGCGTAGTCGTCGCCCGAGCGGACCCAGAAGGCGGTCTTGCCGAACAGTTTCAGCCCGGTTTCGACGTCATAGACATAGGTGGCGTTCAGCTTGGCGCCGGTGCCGGTCATCTCGGCCATGGCGGCCAGGAACTCGGGCATGCCGGGATAGGTCGAAACCCCGTCGCGGGCATGCCAGATCTCCATCGGCAGACCGGCGTTGGCCGTGGCCGGGTCCACGACCACGGCCTTGTCGGCCTCATAGTCGACACCCAGATCGGCAAAGGCGGCCTTGGCGTAGTCCTCGGTGATCCAGGCGTCGAAATCCAGCGGCGGAATGGCCTTTTCGGCCACTAGAACCCCGTGGTTGAACTTCAGCGCGTCCACCCAGGCCGGCTTGATGGTCGGGTCCAGGGTCAGATGGCCGCCTTGCGAGAAATACAGGTACAGCACCTCTTTCTCGACGCCGGTCCAGCCTTCCATCAGCGACACGGCGGTCATCGGATCTTCGCGGATCCAGACACCGGCCTCGTAGACGGCCTTGATGAAGGCTTCGACGACTTCCGGGTATTCGGTGGCGAAATCCTCGCGGACGACGACACCGTGCAGATACGGCACGCCGGTTTCAGAACCGTCATAGATCTTGCGACCGGTGCCGCGGAATTCCATGATTTCGGACCAGGGGCAGAAATCGCTGTGCGCGTCGATCTTGCCCGCAGCGATATTGGCGGCCCCCACAGCCGGGCTCTGGTTCTTCAGCGAATAGGCAGCACTGGAGATGTTGTTGTCCTGCATCGCCTTCAGCAGCATGCCCCAGGCGGCCGAGCCCACCGGCGTCGACACGGCTTTGCCTTCCAGCTGGTCGATCGAATAGATGTCGCTGTCCACCGGCACCACAATGGCGTTGCCCGAGCCTTTCAGGTTATAGCCGGTGCCCGCCACATACAGCGTGCGCAGGCTGTCGGTTTCCTGGAACTTGGCGCCGTTCACGATCAGCGGGTAATCCCCCATGACCCCGAAGTTTAGCTTGCCGGCCATCATCTGGTTCGTGATCGGCCCGCCCGAGCTGTAATCGGCCCAGCTGACGTCATATTCGGCGTCGGCGTATTTGCCGTCGGTGGGCAGGTATTTCTCCAGCAGGCCAAGTTCCTTCACCACGATCCCGGCGGTGTAGGTGTCGGTGCACATGGACTGGTGGCCGATGGCAATCTTGATCTTTTCCGCCAGGGCGGGATTGGCGATGGACAGAAGGCCTGCGGCCAGCAATGTCCCCTTGAGAACCGGTTGTACGGTCATGGCTGTTTCCCCTTGAGTGATACTCCTGCCCCAGTATTCGCGCTGCACCTGCGAAACGCGAAGGCCGGAAGCAGAGGTCTGGCAAGGAAACACGCTGTTGCCTGAAATTTAGACCGGGATTTTGGGGATTGCGGGTTTCGGGGTCACAAAATTGACCCATTTTTCCGAAACTGGCGCGAATCACCGAGCCGTTTTAATGATTGTAATTCAATGACTTATACAATTACCGCGGGGCAGAAAAGCCCTCCGGCGCCAAGGACGCGAGGGGGCAAAATCTGTTTAATTTTAGGGCGCTGACAGCTTAGGCGGCTGCCATTTTTTCCAGCGCCCAGCGGACATTCTTGCGCACGTCGGGGTCCGCGTCATCGACATAGGGCAGCAGGAACTGCCGGGTGTCCGGCACCGCCAGCTCGCCCAGAACCGCCGCGCATTCCTTGCGCAGGTTCGGGATCGGCAGCGACATCATCGGGCCGATTTCCACGGCGGTTTCCTTGGCATCGAGACGTCCCAGCGAGCGCACGGCCTTCAGCCGCACCTGCCAGAAGTCATCCTCCAGCACCCGGCGCAGCGCCGGAATGCAGGCCGGGCCACCGGATTTGGACAGGGTCTCGGCGGCGGCCTCGCGCACCTGCCAGTCGGGATCGGTCAACGCCGCCATCAGCGTGCATTGTGCCGTCTCGGCCTTCGAGAACCCCAGCGCCAGTACCGCGGCCTTGCGCACTGCGGTTTCAGGATCGGCGGTGGCCGATTTCAGGTCGGTCAGCGAGTCCTCGTTCTGCAACCAGCCGATGACCCCCACCGCCTGCACCCGCACGGAAGGATTGGCATGGGTCAGGGCCTGGGTGGCGGGCACCCGCGCCTCGGGACGGCGCAGCTCCTTGATGCCCGCCAGGCAGGCCATCAGCGTATAGTCGTCGGAACTGTCCAGCAGCGGCAGGATAGAATCTCCGGCCGCAGGATCCTTCAACTCGGTCAGGCTGATCGCCGCCGCGTCGCGGACAGCGGCCTCGACATCGCCAAGTGCGCCGACCAGCGCCGCCGCCGTGTCCGGCCCGTCGAAATCGGTCAGGGCCTGCGCGGCCTGCTTGCGCACCCCCGCATCGTCATCCTTGATGGCACGGGCCAGATAGGGAATGGCGGCGGGATCGGCGCTGTCGGCCAGTTCGATCACCGCCATGATGCGGCCACCCGGAGACGGATCGTCCAGCCCCTCCGCCAGATCGGCGATATCGTCAAATTCTTCGAAAATCAGCGACATGACGGCCTCACTTCAACAGGAACGGGATGGTGACGGTGACCGCGCCGGTGGGGCAATCGGACTCGCAGGGCATGCAGTACCAGCATTCGTCGTACTTCATGAAGGCGGTCTTCTTGCCGCCTGGTGTTTCAGTGATGCGCAGCACGTCCAGCGGGCAGACATCCACGCAGACGGTACAGCCCTTGTCGGCGATACACTTGTCGTCGTCGATGGTGACGGGAACATTGGTTGCGGTTTGAGCCAGGGGCATACTTTGTCCTTCTCGTTACTCTGCGGCCACGGAGGCGCCGACGCGCTGCTTGTAATAGGCGTCCTTCTCGTCCTCGCCGATTTCGACCACATAGGGTTTCACATCCTGCTTGCGGTGCGCGGGCCTGCCGTCGTCGCCCTTGGTCAGGATCGTGTGGCAATTCCAGTTCTCGTCATCGCGGTCGTATTCGACGCGGTTGTGATACAGGCCCCAGCGGCTTTCGGTGCGGTACAGCGAGGCGGCGGCGGCCATATCAGCGCAATCCATGATCGACGCAGCTTCCAGACCCCGCATCAATTCGTGGGCATCGCGGACGTACATGGCGGTTTCCATGTCCTCGCGCACCTCGGCAAACCGTTGCTGGGCCAGTTCCATCTTGGCAGTGACTTTCGGCGGTTGCAGATAGTCGTTCACCAGACGGCGGGTCTTGTATTCGATCTGGTTGGGCGGGATGCCGTCGTCGCGCTTGGTGGGCGCCAGCACGCGGGTGCGCTCGGCCTCCACCTCGCCCTCGTCGAAAGCGGCGTAATCCACGTCGGCGATGTAGTCCGCCGCATCCTCGCCCGCGAAGGCACCATGGGTGAAGGCGCCCAGCATGTAGTTATGCGGCACGTTCGCCATGTCGCCGGCGGCATAGAGGCCGGGAATGGTGGTGCGGGCGTGTTCATCGACGAAAACGCCCGAGGCCGAATGGCCCGAGCAGAAGCCAATCTCCGAGATGTGCATCTCGATCATCTGCTTGCGGTAGTCGGTGCCGCGATTCTTGTGGAAATGGCCGCGCGTCGGGCGTTCGACGATGTGCAGCACGCGCTCGATCTCGGCAATGGTTTCCTCGGCCAGATGGTTCAGCTTCAGGAACACAGGGCCCTTGCCGCCCTGCAATTCGTCGAAGAACTCCTGCATCATCTGCCCCGACCAGTAGTCGCATTCGATGAAACGCTCGCCCGCCGCGTTCGACGTGAAGCCCCCCAGCGGACCCGCCACATAGGCACAGGCCGGGCCGTTGTAATCCTTGATCAGAGGGTTGATCTGGTAGCATTCGAGGTTCGCCAGCCCCGCCCCCGCGTGATAGGCCATGGAATAGCCCTCGCCCGAGTTCGAGGCGTTCTCATAGGTGCCGTACAGATAGCCGCTGGTCGGCAGGCCAAGACGCCCCGCAGCGCCGAGACCCATGATCACCGACTTGGCGCGGATCACCAGGAACTCGGCACTGCGGGTGTTGACACAGATCGCGCCGGCGATCCGCCCCTCTCCTGTCAACAATCGCGTAGCCATGTAGCGGTTCACGACATTGATGCGCGCCTTGCGCAATTGCCGGTACAGCGCCTTTTTCACCGTGTCGCCATTGGGCATCGGCAGCACATAGGTGCCGATATGGTGCACCTTCTTGACGTCGTATTCGCCGTTCTGATCCTTCTGGAAGCGGATGCCGAAGCTGTCCAGCTCCTGAATGATTCCATAGCATTCCTGCGCATAGCGATAGACCGCGGCCTGGTCGCAGATGCCGTCATTGGCGATGGTGATTTCCTTGGTGTACTGCTCGGGCGTGGCGAAACCGGGAATGACGGTGTTGTTCAGCCCGTCCATCCCCATCGAGATCGCGCCGGACCGCTTCACGTTGGCCTTGTCCAGCAGCACCACATTGGCCTTGGGGTTCTTGCGCTTGGCCTTCAGGGCCGCCATCGGGCCTGCGGTGCCGCCGCCGATGATCAGGATGTCACAATCGATCTGCGTCAGTCCGTCGAGAATCTCGTCCATGGTTCGGTCCTTGTTCACTTTCCCCCAGCCTGCGCCGCGGCGCAGCGAGGGTTCTGTCAATTACTTGTCAAACTGCGCCGCGAGTTCCCGAAGATAGGAAAACGGATAGATCGCGCGCTCGTGCCCGTCCGAGAAATGCACGTTCACGCCATAGCCGCCGATCTCGGCCAGGGTGGTGATGGTCAGCCCGTCATCGACCCGGATCTCGCCGTGATCGATCACCTCGCGCCGCGACCAGGCATCCATGGCCGAGCGGCGCAAATCCTTGGCGGACAACATGTTTTCCTGACCATCTTCCCATTTCAGGCGCAGGGCCTGGCAATCGTCCGTGGCGGCGAGTTCGCTGAGCATTCCGATCCTCCGGTTTCGCTTCGGATCCAGCTTGCCGGCAATCAGAACGGCCAAATAGCAATTTGTTGACGGACTGTGCTGCACTGCGGCGGCAAATTGGCCTCAAACAGCAGAGGACCACCCCATGACCTATGTCGTCACCGACAATTGCATCGGCTGCAAATACACCGACTGCGTCGATGTCTGCCCCGTCGATTGCTTCTATGAAGGCGAGAACATGCTCGTCATCCGCCCCGATGAATGCATCGACTGCGGCGTTTGCGAACCCGAATGCCCCGCCGACGCGATCCGCGCCGATACCGAGCCGGACATGGAAAAATGGGTCGCCTTCAACCAGAAGTACTCAGAAGTCTGGCCCGTCATCTACGAGGCCAAGGAACCCCTGCCCGATGCCGACGCCCAGGACGGCAAGGATGACAAGCTGACCACGATCTTTTCCGAGAACCCCGCCCAACAGGCGGCATGAGGACACCTGCATGAATATGGAAGCCCGCCGCCTGCCCGATGCGCAGACCGTCACCTCGGTCCAGCATTGGACCGACACCCTGTTTTCCTTCCGCGTGACGCGGCCCCGGTCGCTGAGGTTCAGATCCGGCGAATTCGTGATGATCGGCCTGATGAAGGACGATGGCCGCCCGCTGCTGCGCGCCTATTCCATCGCGTCGCCGTCCTGGGATGACGAGTTGGAGTTCTATTCGATTAAGGTGCCGGACGGGCCGCTGACCTCACGGCTGCAGAAAATCCAGCCGGGGGACGAGATCATCCTGCGGCCCAAGCCGGTGGGTACGCTGATCCATGACGCGCTGCTGCCGGGCAAGCATCTGTGGCTGGTCTGTACCGGCACCGGCGTCGCGCCTTTCGCCGCCATCCTGCGCGATCCAGAAACATGGGAGCGCTATGACAAGGTGATCCTCGCCCATACCTGCCGCACTCTGCCGGAACTGGATTATGGTCGGGAGTTGGTCGAGGCCCTGCCCGAAGATCCGCTGATCGGGGAACTGGTGGGTGACAAGTTGCATTATTACCCGACCACAACCCGCGAGGCGTCGCCCATCGAAGGGCGGATCAGCGATCACATCCGCTCGGGCCAGGTGTTCGCGCATTTCGGCCTGCCCGGATGGGCGCCCGACACCGACCGGGTCATGGTGTGCGGAAATCTTGCGCTGAACAAGGACATCATGGGGCTGTGCGAAGCGGCAGGCCTGCGCGAAGGCACCCAGAACGATCCGGCCGAATTCGTGGTGGAAAAGGCCTTCGTGGATTGATCTGACTGCCGGATGTTTGATCGGGGCGCCGCACGGGTGCCCCCATTTCTTGCTCAGACCCGCAAGCGCGGATAGGCTCGCCGGGCCGTGTTTTCCCAGACCGCGCGGCGCTGGTCCGGGGTCAGCTCCCCCAGAAGCGCCTCGGTCGCCGCCACCCAGTCGCCATAGCTGCCGGCCAGCGTGCACACCGGCCAGTCACTGCCCCAGATCAGGCGCTCGGGGCCGAACACCTTCAGAAGATGCCCGACATAGGGCGTCAGGCTGCGGGTGGTCCAATCCGGCCCGGCCTCGGTGATCAGGCCCGACAGTTTGCAGAAGGCGCCGGTGTCCGCGGCCAGCCGCGCCATGTGGTCGGACCAATCCTCGATCCGGCCCGTAGCGATCTCGGGCTTCGCACCGTGGTCGATCACCACGCGCAGGCCCGGATGGCGCACCAGAAGCGTCAGCAGCGCGTCAAGGTGCCGTGGCAGAACCAGCGCATCGAAGGTCAGCCCGGCGGCGATCATCGCCTCGAAGGCCGGGGCCAGTGTGTCGCGCAACATCCATGTGTCGTCGGGCAGATCCTGGATCATCGGGCGCAGGCCCAGCAGCCACGGGCTTTCCGCCAGCCGCGCGATCTGTTGCGCGGCGTCCGGGGCTTCGAAATCGGCCCAGCCGACGACGCCCGCCACCAGATCCGAGGATTCGGCGATGCCCAGCAGATATTCGGTTTCCGCCAGCGTCGGCGCGGCCTGCACCAGCACCGTCGCCCGCACCCGGGCCTGCGCGGCCAGCGGCTGCAGGTCTTCCGGCCCGAAATCACGGTAGAGCGGCGCAAGATCCGGCGTCAGCCAGCCATAGTCGCCGCGATCCAGACGCCAGAAGTGCTGATGCGCGTCGATCCTCATCCGATCACGCCCTTGGTCAGGATGATGTTGCCGTACAGGCGCCTTTCGCCGGTCTGCACCACGGCGAATGCCGCGCGGGCGCGGTCGTAGAAGGCGAACCGCTCGACCGAGCCCAGCCGGACCGGCTTGTCGGCGCAGTCGCTTACCACCTGCTGGAAGGCGGCCACGGCCTCGGGCACGGCGGTCGGATCGCCTACCACCTGCATGGTCACTGCCGGTTCCGGCACATACGGGTCGAGCGGCAACAGGCTGAGCACCGCGCGCAGCATGTCAGTGGCATTGCTGGCCTCAGCCCGGATCACGCGTTGGCCCATGCTGGCGGCGGGGAAATTGGCGTCGGCAATGACGATCTCGTCGCCATGGCCCATTTCGGCCAGGGTAAACAGCAGATCGGGCGACAGGATCGGGTCGATGTTACGCAGCATGGATGGTCTCCTCGGGAAGGGGCGCGTCGGGACGGATCAGCCCCGCGCCGCGCAAATCGGTCCACAGCGCGGGCGGGATCGCGCGCTCAAGCAACGCCACATTCTGCGCCACTTCTGCCGCCGAAGTCGCACCGGGCACCACGGTGCGCACAGCGGGATGGCCCAGCACGAATTGTAGTGCTGCAGCGATCAGGGGCGTGTCATGGGCCGCGCAGACGGCCTCGATGCGCGCCACGCGATCAAGGATCTCGGGCGGGGCTTCGGCGTAGTTGTACTTGGCGCCCGGCACTGCGCCGGTGGCGAGGATGCCCGAGTTATACGGTCCGCCCAGAATGATCCCCACGTCGCGATCCACGCAAAGCGGCAGGAAACTGTCGAGCGCCTCCTGCTCCAGCAGGGTGTATCGGCCTGCCAGCAGGAAGCAGTCGAAATCGCCCAGCCCCAACAGCCGTTCGCAGACCTGCCATTCGTTGACCCCCGCGCCGATGGCCTTGACCTGCCCCGCCTCGCGCAATTCGATCAGCGCGCGGTAGCCGCCTTGGTCGAACAACTCGCGCACCCGCGCATCGCTGGCCGCTTGCGAGCCCTGCGAAAAGGCGCAGACGTCATGCACCAGCAGAATGTCGATGCGGTCGGTGCGCAGCCGCGCCAGGCTTTCCGCGTGCGAGCGCATGACCCCGTCATAGGAATAGTCGAACTGGATCCGTTTCTGCGGCACATCAACGAAGGCCTCTGGGGTGACCTCCTCCGGGGCACAGTCCAGCAGCAGCCGCCCCACTTTAGACGACAGCACGATGTTGTCGCGGCCGTGGCGCGCCAGCCCCTCGGCAAAGCGCATCTCGGACCGGCCCAGCCCGTATTGCGGCGCGGTATCGAACAGGCGGATGCCCGCATCGAAGGCTGCCGAGAAGGCGCCCTGCGCATCCGCGTCGGACAAGGCCCGGTAGAGATTGCCCAGCGGCGCGCCGCCGAACCCCATGCGGGTGACAGCCAGACCGGTGCGGTCTGTCAGGGAAACGGGGTCGGATACACGCATGGGCTACCTCAGGGTTTGAACAATCCGGGATGGCTTTCGGACAGGGCGTCGATCAGCCTGGTCACTTCGTCCAGATGCACCGCCATGGCCTTGCGCGCGGCCTCGCCGTCCTGCGCCTTGATCGCATCGAAGATCGCCTGATGCTCGGTGATCGTGTCCTCGACCCGGCGCTGGCCGGGCAGCAGCAGGCGGCGGGCGCGGGTCATGTGCAGGCCGACGATCTCGGTCTGGGCCGACAGGCGGGCAAATCCGGTGGCGGCATGGATCAACTCGTGAAAGGCCTCGTCGGTATGGAAGAACTCTTCCCGCGCGCCGTCGGCGGCCAGCAGCTTCTGCCGATGCATCGAACGGGCCAGCGCGCCCAGATCGGCCTCGCTGCGGGTTTCCGCCACCCGTTCCACCGCCGCCTGTTCCAGCGCCTTGCGCATGAAGGCGGCTTCGTGGAAATCGGCCAGCGACAGGTAGCACACCCGCGACCCCGATTGCGGCGTGATCTCGACCAGCCCTTCCGCCGACAGCCGCGCGATGGCCTCGGCCACCGGCGAGCGCGATACGTCGAACCGCGCGCATAATTCGGGTTTGCGCAGGGCCACGCCCGGCGGCGCGTCCAGCGACAGGATTGCCTGCTTCAGCGACTGATAGACCCGCGCGGCCAGAGAGCCTTCGAAGTTGGACAGATCGCCCAGCTTCTCGACGTTGAATTCGGTGGAAATGTCCATGGCTAGCCCTCCCTGAAGTACCGGGGATATGTCTGCTCCAGCGGCTTCAGATACGGCACCAGCTGCCCTAGATGAAAGCGCATGGCTTTGACGGCAGCGGGCGCATCCTGGCGGCGGATCCCCTCGAACACCTCCCTGTGCTCGACAATCGTTTCGGCAGGACGTCCGGCTTCAGGAAGCAGGAGTTGCCTTGCGCGATGCAATTGCAATGACACCTGTGCCGCAAAGTCCGAGACCCGGTCAAGGCCGGTAAATCCCTGCAACAAGGCGTGAAACTCCATATCGGCCTCGAAAAAGCCGCGGGTATCACCATCCTCGACCAGCAATTCCTGCAAACGCAGGTTGCGCCCCAGCTGCGCCAGTTGCGCCTCGGTGCGTGTCTGCGCCACCTGTTCTACCACAGCGCCCTCGATGGCGCTACGCAGGAAGGTCTCCTCGCGCAGCGCCGCCACCGACAGGGGCGCGACACGGGCAGTCACCTGCGGCATGGCGACGACCAGCCCTTCGGCGGCAAGAATGGCGATGGCTTCGGTCACCGGCGCGCGCGAGACGCCGAACCGCTGCGCCAGTTCCGCCTTGCGCAGCGGTGCACCGGGCGGGAAGGTCAGATCGAGGATCGCCCCGCGCAGCACATGATGGATGCGCTGCGCCAGCGAGCCCGCGGAACTGCGCAGGTCGGGCAGATCATTCATCCCAGACGGCTCGGCCACCGGCGTCATCCTCATGCGCAGTCTTCCCTTGCAACCGTGCAGCGACCCTGCCACAGGAATCTGCACCTGTCAACTAACATGCCAGTTGACAGGTGCGGCGGAATTCGTCTACGACTCGTCGGACTGCTGCACGAAAGGAAGCCGCCATGTCTGCACGATCCAGCGTGATCCGCCTGAGTCCGCAAGACAATCTTGTGGTGGCATTGGCGGACCTGCCGCAGGGGGTCCTGATCGACGGCTTGGACATCGGCTTGCCGCAGCCTGTCGCGCGTGGGCACAAGATCTGCACCCAGGCCATCGCCGCCGGGGAAAACGTGCTGCGCTATGGCCAGATCATCGGGCAGGCCAAGGCCGCGATCGCGCCGGGCGACCACATCCATACCCACAATCTGGGCATGGGCGACCATCATCAGGATTATGCCTTCTGTGCCGACACCCGCGCGCTGCCCGAGGCCGGGAATTCGGATACCTTCCAAGGCTACGCCCGCGCCGACGGCCGCGTCGGAACCCGCAATTACCTTGGCATCCTGACCTCGGTGAACTGTTCGGGATCGGTGGCGCGCTTTGTCGCCGAAGCCGCCGAGAAATCGGGCCTGCTGGACGAATTCCCCAACATCGATGGCATCGTGCCGATCACGCATGGCACCGGCTGTGGCATGTCCGCGACGGGCGAAGGCTATGCCACGCTGTTCCGCACCCTTCAGGGCTATGCCCGGCATCCGAATTTCGGCGGTATCCTGCTGATCGGGTTGGGCTGCGAGGTCATGCAGATCGCCGATCTGGTGGGCAACCGGCCGATCCGGGCCGATGGCGCGCTGCGCTACATGACCATACAGCACCAGGGCGGCACCCGTGCCACCATCAACAAGGGGCTGGAGGAGTTGCGCGGCATCGGCGAGATCGCCAATCGCGCCACCCGCAGCACCGCGCCCGCCTCGGCCCTGACGCTGGGCATGCAATGCGGCGGCTCGGACGGCTATTCCGGCATCACCGCGAACCCGGCGCTTGGGGCGGCCTCGGATCTGTTGGTGCGCCAGGGCGGCACCACGATCCTGTCGGAAACCTCTGAGATTTATGGCGCCGAACATCTTTTGACGCGCCGCGCCGTCAGCCCCGAGGTCGGCGAGAAACTGATTGCCCGCGTGCGCTGGTGGGAAGACTACTGCGCCCGCAACGGTGGCGAGATGGACAACAACCCCTCCCCCGGCAACAAGCGCGGCGGGCTGACGACCATCCTTGAGAAATCCCTGGGCGCGGTCGCCAAAAGCGGCACCGCACCGCTGAGCGGCGTCTATCTGTTCGCCGAGGCCATCGACACCCCCGGCTTCGTCTTCATGGACAGCCCCGGCTTCGACCCCTGTTCGGTCACCGGCCAGATCGCCTCCGGCGCCAATCTGATCGCCTTCACCACCGGGCGCGGCTCGGTCTCGGGCTACCAGCCGGTGCCGGGCATCAAGATCGCCACCAACAGCGAGATGTACGCCCGCCTGAAAGACGACATGGACGTCAACTGCGGCGACATCGTGACCGACGGGATCTCGATCGAGGACAAGGGCCGCGAGATCTACGACCTGTTCCTGCGCATCGCTTCGGGCGAGAAAACGAAAAGCGAAGAGCTGGGCTTTGGCGGGGTGGAATTCGTCCCCTGGCAAATCGGCGCGGTGATGTGAGCGCAAAGGACGAGAGACAGACACAATGACTTTTGCCGGAAAAACCATCCTGATGACCGCCTGCGGGCAGGGTATTGGACGGGCCTCGTCCCTGGCCGCCGCTGCGCAGGGCGCGCGGGTGATTGCCACCGACATCAACCAAGCCGCGCTGGACAGCCTCGCGGGGACCGAGGGCATCGAGACCCGCCTGCTGGATGTGACCGACGCCGCCGCCATCACGGCGCTGGCCGCCGAGCTGCCGGATCTGGACGGGCTGTTCAACTGTGCGGGCTTCGTGCACCACGGCACGATCCTGGACGTGTCGGACGAGGATTGGGCCTTTTCCAACGAGATCAACGTCACCTCGATGGTGCGCACCTGCCGCGCTTTCCTACCCGGAATGTTGCGCCGGGCCGAGACCACCGGCACCGCCGCGATCCTGAACGTGGCCTCGATGGCGTCCTCGGTAAAGGGGTTTCCCAACCGCACCGCATATGGCGCGACCAAGGCTGCCGTGATCGGGCTGACCAAGGCCATCGCTGCCGATTTCGTGACCAAAGGTGTGCGCTGCAACGCGCTGTGTCCGGGCACCGTGGATACGCCATCGCTGCGCGGCCGGATTGCCGCTGCCGCCAATCCGGAGCAGGCCGAGAAAGATTTCATCGCCCGCCAGCCCATGGGCCGGCTGGCCACGGTGGACGACATGACACCCACCGTCCTGCATCTGCTTGGCGACGGCAGCCGTTTCGTCACCGGGCAAGCCATTCTGGTTGATGGAGGCGTCACAATATAGGCGCGGG
Organism: Meridianimarinicoccus marinus; assembly: GCF_040689105.1. Lineage (NCBI taxonomy): Bacteria > Pseudomonadati > Pseudomonadota > Alphaproteobacteria > Rhodobacterales > Paracoccaceae > Meridianimarinicoccus > Meridianimarinicoccus marinus. Next base: position 30,921 of record NZ_JBFBVU010000009.1, on the reverse strand, counting down.
TTCGAGCAAGGGAGGGCTTGAACGATGACACCACTGGTTGAAATGACAGGGATCGAAAAGCGCTTTCCGGGCGTTCACGCCCTGCGCAACGTGCAATTCGATCTGTATCCGGGTGAGGTTCACGCCCTGATGGGCGAAAACGGCGCGGGCAAATCCACGCTGATGAAGATCCTGTCGGGCATCTACCCGCGCGACGGCGGCCAGATCCGGGTGGCTGGCAAACCCGCCGCCCCGTCCTCGCCCCGCGAGGCACAGGATCTGGGCATCGGCATCATCCATCAGGAGTTGAGCTTGATGAACGATCTGACCGCCGCGCAGAACGTGCTGATCGGGCGCGAACCCCGGCGCAGTTTCGGCCGTCTGGACGAAGCCGCGCTGAACCGGCAGACCGCCGAGATCTTCGCCGCGATGAACCTGAAGATCGATCCCAAGTCCCATGTCGGCGGCCAGACCATCGCCCGCCAGCAGTTGATCGAGATTGCCAAGGCACTGTCCTATCGCCCCCGCGTCCTGATCATGGACGAACCCACCGCCGCCCTGAACGACGCCGAGATCGCCGAGTTGTTCGAGGTCATCGCACAACTGAAGGCCGATGGCGTCGGCATCGTCTACATCAGCCACCGCATGGACGAGATCAAGCGCATCGCCGACCGGGTGACCGTCATGCGCGACGGCGCCTGGATCGACACCGTGCCCGCTGCCGAAACACCGCTGTCGCAGATCATCGCGCTGATGGTGGGGCGCGAGGTCTCGGAACAGCCGCCCGCTGTGCCCGACCTGTCCGGTGCAGAAGTGGCGCTGAAGGTCGAGGGCCTGCGCCGGGGCCACGAGATCAAGGACGTCAGCTTCGAGGTGCGGCGCGGCGAGATCCTGGGCTTTGCCGGGCTGATGGGCGCGGGCCGGACCGAGGTCGCGCGCGCCATCTTCGGCGCCGATCTCAAGGACGCGGGCACCATCACCGTGCACGGGCGCGAGGTCCGCATCCGCGCTCCGCATGACGCGGTGGCCGCCGGCATTGGCTATCTGTCCGAGGATCGCAAGCATTTCGGGCTGGCGCTGGACATGTCGGTGCGCGCCAATATCGCCATGGCCAGCCTTCAGCGGTTCACCTCGCGCATGGGCGTGCTGGACGAGGCCGGGATGGAAGCCACCGCCAAGGACTACATCCAGCGGCTGGGCATCCGCACACCCTCGGACCAGCAACCGGCGCGGCTGTTGTCGGGGGGCAACCAGCAGAAGGTCGTCATTGCCAAATGGCTGGAGCGTGACTGCGATATCCTGATTTTCGACGAACCCACGCGCGGCATCGACGTCGGCGCGAAATCCGAAATCTACCGCCTGCTGGAACAACTTGCCGCCGAGGGCAAGACGATCATCGTGATCTCGTCGGAACTGCCCGAGGTGCTGCGGCTGAGCCACCGCATCGCGGTGATGTGCGAGGGCCGGCTGACCGGTATACTTCCCGGCGGTGCTGGCACGTCTCAGGAACAGATCATGGAGCTGGCGACACGGCGTGAAGCCGTCATGGCGCCGACAGGAGACTGAAATGACCGCAACCACAAATGCCCCGACCTCCCCAACCGTCTTGGGCCGCATCGGGGCCGCCGTGGCGCACCAACGGGTGCTGGCCTTTGCCTCGCTGATCGTGCTGCTGGCGGTGTTCTCGCTGGCCTCGCCCAACTTCATGCAGATGTCGAACATGATCGCCATTCTGCAGGCCACCAGCGTCAATGGCGTGCTGGCGGTGGCGGCCACGCTGATCATCATCACCGGCGGCATCGACCTGTCGCTGGGCACGATGATGACCTTCACCGCCGTGATCGCGGGCGTCGTGCTGACCTATGCCGGGCTGCCCCTGCCGCTGGGCGTGCTGGCGGCCATCGGCGCGGGCGCGGCCTGCGGCTTCTGCTCGGGCAGCTTCATCGCGCGGATGAAGATCCCGCCCTTCATTGCAACGCTGGGCATGATGCTGATCCTCAAGGGCATGTCGCTGATCATCTCGGGCACCCGGCCGATCTATTTCAACGACACGCCGGGATTTTCCGACATTTCGCGCGGCTCCCTGATCGGCGAGATCCTGCCCTTCGCCCCGATCCCTAACGGCGTGCTGATCCTGTTCCTCGTGGCGGGTGCCGCGGCCTATGTGCTGCAACGCACCGCCCTTGGCCGCTATACCTTCGCGCTTGGGTCCAACGAAGAGGCCGTGCGCCTGTCCGGCGTCAACACCATTCGCTGGAAGATCGCCATCTATTCGCTGGCGGGCGCCATCGTCGGCATTGCGGGCCTGCTGATCGCCTCGCGCCTCAACTCGGCGCAACCGGCGCTGGGGCTGGGCTATGAACTGGAAGCCATCGCCGCGGTGGTCATCGGCGGCACCTCGCTGTCGGGCGGGCGCGGCTCCATCATGGGCTCGCTCATCGGCGCGCTGATCATGGCGGTGCTGACCAACGGGCTGCGGGTGCTGTCGGTGGCCCAGGAATGGCAGACCGTCGTCACCGGCGCGATCATCATCCTGGCGGTCTATGCCGATATGCTGCGCCGCCGCAGATCCAATTGAATTCATCACATGACGGGGGACCCAACCCCCGCGCCCCAGACACGCAACCGGAGGAAAAACATATGTTGTCCCGTCGTACCCTACTTGGCGCTCTCGCCATTTCCGGCCTCGTCGCCAGCCCGCTGGCCGCCCAGGAGGTCTATATTCCACTGATTTCGAAAGGCTTCCAGCACCAGTTCTGGCAGGCGGTGAAGGCCGGCGCCGATCAGGCCGCCTCCGAGGCCGGTGTGCGCATCACCTTTGAAGGCCCCGACAATGAAACCATGGTCGACCGCCAGATCGACATGCTGTCGGCCGCGCTGGCCAATTCGCCCAAGGCCATCGGCTTTGCCGCGCTCGACAGCCAGGCGGCGATCCCGATCCTGCGCGACGCCCATGAAAGCGGCATTCCGATCGTGGCCTTCGACAGCGGTGTCGACAGTGACATCCCGGTGACCACCGCCACCACCGACAACGTTGCCGCCGCGGCCCTGGCCGCCGACAAGATGGCCGAGATGATCGGCGGCGCGGGCAAGGTGGCCGTGGTCGCCCATGACCAGACCTCGCGTACCGGGATCGACCGTCGGGACGGCTTTCTCAACCGCATGGAAGAAGCCTATCCCGACGTCGAAGTCGTGACCGTTCAATACGGTGCCGGCGACCAGTTGCAATCAACCGAGGTGGCCAAGGCCATCCTGGTGGCCAACCCCGACCTGAAGGGCATGTTCGGCACCAACGAGGGCTCGGCCATCGGCGTGGTCAACGCGGTGCGCGAACTGGGCACCGAGGGTCTGGTGGTGATCGGCTATGACAGCGGCAAGGCGCAGAAGGATGCCATCCGCGAAGGCCTCATGTCCGGCGCAATCACCCAGAACCCGGTGGGCATCGGCTATGAAACCGTGATGGCGGCGGTCAAGGCGATCAACGGCGAAACCCTGCCGCCGATCATCGACACCGGCTTCTACTACTACGATGCCACCAACATCGACGATCCCAAGATCCAGGCGGTTCTGTACGACTGATCTGGCCCTGGCTGGCGGTCGCTTTGTCCCCGCCGGCCACAATTAACTAACCGGACGGGTCCGCTCCAAAGGCGGACCCGTTTTCCGTTTCGCCCCGGCGCACCGCCCGCGAATCCGGTTGACGCGCTTTCGCCGGGCCTTCCACTGTGGGCGGGCAGATGCCGCAACCGGAGGTCGCAATGCCGATTGAAAACGCTCCCTTTTCACAGGCCGAATACGACCGGCGGATCGCGCTGACCCGCGCCGCCATGCAGGACGCCGGCATCGATGTGCTGTTCCTGACCAACCCGTCGAACATGCATTGGCTGACCGGCTATGACGGCTGGTCCTTCTATGTGCATCAGGGGGTGATCCTGACAATGGAGGGCGCGCCTTTCTGGTGGGGCCGCCTGATGGACGGCAACGGCGCGCGCCGCACGGTCTGGATGGAAGATGGGCAGATCCTGCATTACGCCGACCGCTACGTGCAGGCGCCGGACATTCACCCGATGGACGATCTGGCCTCGCACCTGCGGATCATGGGCTTTGGTGACAAGCGCATCGGTGTCGAGATGGAGACCTATTTCTTCACCGCCCGCGCCTTTGCCGCGCTGGCCGAAGGTCTGCCCAAGGCGCAGTTCATCGACGCCTCGACGCTGGTGAACTGGCAACGGCTGGTGAAATCCCCCGACGAGCTTGACTTCATGCGCCGCGCCGCGCGGATTTCGGAACTGGTGATCGGGCGGGCGATGGAACTGGCCGAGCCGGGGATGCGCAAGCATGAACTGGTGGGAGAACTGTTCAAGACCGCCGTGCAGGGCGAGGATGACAGCTGGGGCGACTACCCGGCCATCGTGCCGTTGCTGCCATCCGGCAAAGACGCCTCGGCCCCGCATCTGACCTGGAACGGCGAGGCCCTGAAACAGGGCGAGGCCACCTTCATCGAGCAATCGGGCTGCTACCGCCGCTATCACGCGCCGCTGTGCAGGTCGATCTTCTTCGGCAAACCGCCGCAGTTCATGCTGGACGCCGCAGAGGCGCTGACCGAAGGGTTGAACGCCGGGATCGAGGTGGCCCGCGCCGGCAACCGCGCCTGCGACATCGCCCGCGCCCTGGACGCGGAACTGGTGAAGGTCGGCATCGACCGACCCAACCGCTGCGGCTATGCCGTGGGGCTGAGCTATCCGCCGGACTGGGGCGAGCACACGGTGTCGCTGCGCGCCTTTGATGAGACCGTTCTGGAACCCGGCATGACCTTCCATTTCATGCCCGGCCTGTGGATGGACACCTGGGGGCTGGAGACCACCGAGACCATCCTGATCCGCGACGGTGGCCCGGCCGAGCCGCTGTGCAATGTGCCCCGCAAGCTGTTCGTGAAGGATTGAGCAGATGGACGATCTGGAGCACTGCCGGCAGATCCTGGGCGACCTGGTGGGGTTCAACACGGTCTCGTCGCGCTCCAACATGGAGGCCATCCACTATATCGCGACGCTGCTGGAAGCTGCCGGCGCGCGGGTCGAGGTGATGGTGGATGCCAGCGGCACCAAGGCCAACCTCTTTGCCACGCTCGGGCCGGAGGCGCCGGGTGGGCTGGTGTTGTCGGGCCATAGCGACGTTGTGCCGGTGGCGGACCAGCCCTGGACCACCGATCCCTTCACCCTGACCGAAGGCGACGGGCGTCTCTACGGGCGCGGCACCTGCGACATGAAGGGCTTCATCGCCGCCTGCCTGACCAAGCTGGACGTGCTGCGCGACGCCGCCCGAACCCGTCCCATCCATTTCGCCTTCACCCATGACGAGGAGGTCGGCTGCCTTGGTGCCCGCCATCTGGTCGAGGTTCTGGCCGCCCGCGAGATCCGCCCCGGCCTGGCCCTGATCGGCGAGCCGACCTCGATGCAGGTGATCGACGGCCACAAGGGCTGCTGCGAATACACCGTGACCTTCACCGGGACCGAAGGCCATGGCTCGGCCCCGCACCGGGGCGTCAACGCGGTGGAATACGCGGCACGCTACATCGCCCATCTGCTGGAGTTGCGCGAGACCCTGAAGACCCGCGCCGCCGGGGCCACGCAGTTCGATCCGCCCTACACCACAATCAACGTCGGACGGCTGTCAGGCGGCCACGCTCACAATGTCATCGCCGGTCATGCGGAACTGGAGTGGGAAATGCGCCCCACCCTGCCCGGCGACATGGAATTCGTGAACGACGCGGTTGCCGCCCATGTGCGCGACGTGCTTTTGCCCGCGATGCGCCGGGTCTCTCCGCTGGCGCAGATCCGCACCGAGGTGGTGGGCGAAGTGGCCGGCCTGACCCCGATGGAAGTCAACGCTGCCCGCGATCTGGTGTTCCGGCTGACCGGTGCCAATCGCGCCGGCACCGTCCCCTTCGGAACCGAAGCCGGATTGTTCCAGCAGATCGGCATGGACGCGGTGATTTGCGGGCCCGGTTCCATCGATCAGGCGCACAAGCCCGACGAGTTCGTGACGCTGGATCAATTGGCCCAATGCCTGTCCATGCTGGACCGTCTGCGCCACAGTTTCCGCGCGTAGCACCCCCAACAGACTGAGAATAAGGCCAGACTTCTGTTCAGCGGTGTATACGACCGGTGTTCGACCTTTGGCCAATATCGCCGCGTCTTCCGGCGCTCTACCATCCTTGGCAGAGCAACCCTGCGGAGCACACCGCCCTGCCCACCGACTCTGCGTATCCCCGCCGGGCGATGTCCATCGCCCGATCCTTCCCGGCTGCGCACCGGTCGTCTTTCGGGCTTTGGCCGGATGCCCCGCAGCGGTGCCGCCAAGACAAGACGAACTTTACATCCGGGATTTTTAGACCCGGGAACTTCAGGAGGAACCCCATGAACGAAATGACCCATACCGAAACCGGCACTTATCAGTCGCCGTTCAAGCTGCGCTATGACAACTACATCGGCGGCAAGTTTGTGCCCCCGGTCAATGGCCGCTATTTCGAGAACGTCACCCCGATCACCGGCGCGATGATCAACGAAGTGGCCCGTTCGGATGCCGCTGACATCGAACTGGCACTGGATGCGGCCCATGCGGCCAAGGGCGGCTGGGGCAGCACCTCGGCGGCGGAACGCTCCAACGTGCTTCTGAAGATCGCCGACCGTATCGAAGCCAACATCGAACTTCTGGCACAGGCCGAAACCTGGGACAACGGCAAGCCGATCCGCGAAACCATGGCCGCCGACATCCCGCTTTCGGCGGATCACTTCCGCTATTTCGCCGGGGTTCTGCGGGCGCAGGAAGGCAACATGTCGGAGATCGACGCCGACACCGTGGCCTATCACTTCCACGAGCCGCTGGGCGTCGTCGGCCAGATCATCCCGTGGAACTTCTCGATCCTGATGGCCGCGTGGAAACTGGCACCCGCGCTGGCGGCCGGCAACTGCATCGTGATGAAGCCCGCCGAACAGACCCCGGCTGCGATCATGGTTCTGGCCGAGCTGATCAACGACCTGCTGCCCGGCGGCGTGCTGAACATCGTCAACGGCTTTGGCGGCGAATGCGGGGCGGCGCTGGCGACCTCCAAGCGCATTGCCAAGATCGCCTTCACCGGCTCCACTGCCACCGGTCGCAAGATCATGGAAGCGGCCACCGTCAACCTGATCCCGGTTACGCTGGAACTGGGCGGCAAGTCGCCGAACATCTTCTTCTCGGACGTGATGGCCAAGGATGACGCCTTCCTCGACAAGGCCGTCGAAGGCTTCGTGCTGTTCGCCTTCAACCAGGGCGAGGTTTGCACCTGCCCCAGCCGCGCGCTGATCCAGGAAGACATCTATGACGAGTTCATCGCCCGCGCCATCGAACGGGTGAAGGCCATCAAGCACGGTGACCCGCGCCATCCCGACACCATGGTCGGCGCACAGGCTTCGAAAGAGCAGCAGGACAAGATCCTGTCCTATCTGACCATCGGCCGCGAAGAAGGCGCCGAGGTTCTGGTGGGCGGTGATGCAGCCCGCTTCAACGGCGAACTTGCCGGCGGCAACTACATCCAGCCGACCATCCTGAAGGGCCACAACAAGATGCGGGTCTTCCAGGAAGAGATCTTTGGCCCGGTCGTGTCCGTGACCACCTTCAAGGACGAAGAAGAGGCGCTCGCCATCGCCAATGACACCATGTACGGCCTGGGCGCCGGCGTGTGGTCGCGCGATGCCAACACCTGCTACCGCTTTGGCCGCGCCATCGAGGCCGGTCGCGTCTGGGTGAACAACTACCACGCCTACCCGGCCCATGCGGCCTTCGGCGGCTACAAGCAGTCCGGCATCGGGCGCGAGAACCACAAGATGATGCTGGACCACTACCAGCAGACCAAAAACATCCTGATGAGCTACAACCCCAACAAGCTGGGCTTCTTCTAGGCTCCTCCCCGGCGGTGGCCCTTGCGGGGCCGCCGCCAAAATATCACCCCCTATCCCCTTCACCGTCGTCCCCTTCGGGGCGGCGGTGTTGGTTTCAGGGGGCGGTCAGGCCAGCGCGGCGATGGCCTTGCGGGCACCCAGCCGGATCAGGCCGTCATAGACCTGGGTCAACTCCGGGGCGATGGATGCGGCCAGACCGGGGTTGAAAACCTCGCGCAGCGCCAGAAGGCCCGCCACCGTTTCCGCAGGGCTGGTCGCGGCCCCGGAAATCGCGGCAAACTGTGCGGCCAGCGGGTCGCGCACGTCGATGGGCTGGCCCGCCTCGTCAACCCCGCCGACATAGCGCATCCAGCCCGCCACGGCGAGGATCAGCCCCGGACAGGCCCTGCCCGCTGTGCGATTCTCGGCAAGGGTCGCCAATATCCGCTGCGGTAGCTTCTGGCTGCCATCCATCGCGATCTGCCACGTGCGATGCCGGATCGCCGGGTTGGTATAGCGGGCTTGCAGGGCGCGGGCATAGGCGGTCAGATCCTGCCCCGGCGGCGGGGAGAGCGCGGGCTGGATCTCGTCCTGCCACAGAGCCTGCACATAGGTCCGGAACACCGGGTCGCCCATGGTGTCGGCAATTGTCTGATGCCCGGCCAGATAGCCCAGATAGGCCAGCGCGGAATGGGTGCCGTTCAGCATCCGCAGCTTCATGTGCTCGAAAGGCGTCACATCGGCGACCATCTGTACGCCGACGGCGGCCAGATCGGGGCGGGCGTCCTCGACGAAATCATCCTCGATCACCCATTGGCGGAACGGCTCGCGAATCACCGGTGCGGCGTCGTGGCGGCCGGTGGCCTTGGCCAGCGCCGCTATGTCCTCGGGCCTTGTGGCCGGCACGATGCGATCGACCATGCTGGACGGGAACCGCCCCTCGTCGGCTATCCAATCGGCCAGATCCGGGTCAATCGCCCGCGCGAGATCCAGCACCACGCCGCGCACGATGCGGCCGTTTTCGGGAAGGTTGTCGCAACTGAGTACGGTGAACGGGGCCAGCCCGGCCTGCCACCGCCGTTCCAACGCGCGCACCAGCACGCCCGGGGCGGATATCGGAAGGCGGGATCCAAGATCGTACCGAATGTCGGGATGGTCGAGGTTCAGCCGCCCGGTGGACGGCGCGTGGCAATAGCCCTTTTCGGTGACTGTCAGGGTCACGATGCGGATCGCCGGATCGGACATCACGGCCAGCACCGCTTCGGGATCTTCGGGCGCAACGCGCACATCCACAACGCTGTTGACCAAACGCGGGATCGCGCCCTCCGGGTGCCGCGCCACCGCCGTATAGACCCCGCCCTGCGGCAGCAGCGCATCACGGGTACCGGGCGAACGCAGCGAGATCCCGATGATCCCCCAGTCGCCGCCTGATACGCTCAGCGCGTCATCCAAATAGACCGCGCCATGGGCCCGAAAGAACGCCCCCAGCCCCAGATGCACAATGCCCGGTCTGGGCGCGGGCCCGGACCGGGTCAGCCGTGGCAGAGCCTCCGGGTCAGCGGGCAAGCCAGCCGCCATCCACGTTCAGAACCGTGCCGTGGATATAGCGCGCGGCGGGCGAGGACAGGAACACCGCCGCCTCGCCGATGTCCGACGGTGCGCCCCAGCGCCCGGCCGGGATTCTTTCCAGGATCTGGCGGGAGCGTTCGGGATCGTTGCGCAGGGCTTCGGTGTTATTGGTCTCGATGTAACCCGGCGCGATGGCATTCACATTGATGCCCTTCGCGGCCCATTCATTGGCCAGCAGCTTGGTCAGCCCCGCCACCCCATGTTTCGACGCGGTGTAGGAGGGCACCCGGATGCCGCCCTGAAACGACAGAAGCGAGGCGATGTTGACGATTGCTGCGCTGCCCTGACGCGCCAGAACCGCCTTGGCGAAACTCTGGCAAGTGAAGAACAGCGCCTTGAGGTTCACATCCATCACGTCGTCCCAGTCGGCCTCGCTGAAATCGACGCTGTCGTCGCGACGGATGATCCCGGCGTTGTTGACCAGAATGTCGATCTCGCGGCCTGCAAACACCTCGCGCGCTGCCATCGGGTCGGTGAAATCCAGCAGCATCTCTTCGCCGGACGCGATCTGCCCGACCGTTTCGGCGCAACTGCGGCGGCCGGCACAGATCACATGCGCCCCCGCCCGCCCCAGCGACACGGCGATGGCCTGCCCGATGCCGGTGTTGGCCCCGGTCACCAGCGCGGTGCGCCCCTCCAGCGAAAAGGGCGTCAACGCAGATCCTCCATCGCCACCATGTCCATGTCGGTGAAATCGGCGTTGTCCCCGGCCATCGCCCAGCAGAAGGTGTAGGATCCGGTGCCCGCGCCCGAGTGGATCGACCACGGCGGCGAGATCACCGCCTCTTCATTGGCCATGACCAGATGCCGGGTTTCCTCGGGGCGGCCCATGAAGTGGAACACACGTGCATCGGCACCCAGATCGAAATACAGATAGGCCTCCATCCGGCGATCATGGACGTGGCAGGGCATGGTGTTCCAGACCGATCCCGGCAGGAACTGGGTATAGCCCATGGTCAGTTGGCAGGTTTCCTGAACGTCGGGATGCAGAAACTGGATGATGACCCTCTCGTTCGCGGTCTCCTTGCTGCCCAGTTCCAGACGCTTGGCCTCGGACGGCTTGATCAGCCGCGACGGGCACACCCGATGCGCCGGGGTCGAGACCAGATAGAACCGGCCTTCACCCGCGAATTCCACCGCGCCCGAGCCCATGCCCAGATACAGGACGTCGCCGGCTTCCATCGCGTAGGATTGGCCCGCCGCCGAAACGGTGCCCGCACCGCCGATGTTCAGAACCCCAATCTCGCGCCGCTCCAGGAGGCTTTCGGTGCCGGTGTTGTCGACCTTGTCCAGGGTCAGCGGCGCGCCATCTGGCACGACAGACCCCAGGATCATCCGGTCATAATGGCTGTAGACCAGCTTGATCTCGCCCGGCTGGAACAAGTCCCCGACGTGGAAGTGATCGCGCAGAGCCTGAGTGTCCAGGGTCTTACCGGTGGCGGGATCGATGGCGTGGCGGATGGCAACAGGTGTCATGGTGGACCTCACAGGAAATCGTCGCGGCGGGGGGTGAAACAGTCGATCAACTCGCCGCCTTCAAGGCATCGGCAGCCATGTTCGGCGCCCGAGGGGATGACAAGGCTGTCGCCCGCGCCCACCTCGATGGTTTCGCCGTCGACCCGGAACGCGAAACGGCCGGCTTTGACATAGGTCGCCTGCACATGCGGATGGCTGTGCAGCGCCCCTTCGCGTCCGGCCTCGAACTTGACGGACACGACCATCATGTCGGGGGCATCGGCCAGAACCTGGCGCATCACGCCTTCATCGGCTTGAACTACTGGGTAGGCGGTTGTCATCGGGGCACCTCTATTGGCGGCAAAGGCCAGGAACGGAAAGAGCGGGTCTGCGTCGTGGCAGGGTCCGGCGCGGAGAGTGTCGGGCGAAATCGGCCTCTGGCCCGGCAAGCCTCGGTCACGAGCCCGAACAGGCAAGATTGTCCTCCCCTTTCGGCACGGGCACCCCTTTGGTAGAGTGATATCCGGCCCGCCGGTATGGACTAATATTCTAGTATGCGCTACCTGTCAATGCAAACGGAGGGCATCCATGGCCAACAGCGATCCCGGCGGACAGCCGACCGAACCCCGCCGACCGTCGGTGGCGGACCGGATCTTTGACGACATGCAGCAGCGAATCCTCAAACTGGATCTTCCGCCCAATACCAAAGTGTCCGAGATCGAGATCGCCCGGCAAGCAAATGTGTCTCGCCAACCCGTGCGGGATGCCTTCTATCGCCTGTCCGAGCAAGGGTTTCTGAATATACGGCCACAGCGCGCCACCCTCGTCACCCAGATCTCGGCCCGCGCCATCCGCGAGGCGCGCTTCGTGCGCACCGCGCTGGAGCTGGAAACCGCACGCATCGCCTGCGAAACCTTCGGGCCCGACGACATCGCCGCGCTGGATCTGATCCTCGACCAGCAGGAAGAGGCCGCCGCGCAGAACGACATGGACCTATTCCATGAACTGGACGACGCCCTGCATGCCACCATCTGCGACCGGGGTGGCCAGGGGTTCGCGTGGAAGCTTATCCAGATGCAGAAGGCCCACACGGATCGCGTCCGCTACCTGTCCCTCGCCTTCGCGGCCAGGGAAGTCATCGACGATCACAAGGCCATCGTCGACGGCATCCGCACCCACGACACCGTGGCCTGCCACGCCGCCTTGCGCCGCCATCTTGGCCGCATCCAGGGCCAGATCGCACAGTTCCGCAAGGAACACAGTGCCTATTTCGAACCGGAGGACACCCCATGACCCATCGATTTGTCAGCCTTGGCGAATGCATGGTCGAACTTGCCCCGGCGGGTGAGGCCAACCTGCTGCTGCAAGGATTTGCTGGCGACACGCTGAACACCGCGTGGTACATGCGCAAGCTTCTGCGCCCGGATTGGCAGGTCGACTATGTGACCTGCGTCGGCAGCGATGCCATCTCGGGCAAGATGCTGGCGTTCTTCCGCGATGCCGGGCTGGCCACCGATCACGTGCAAAGCCGCCGGGACAGCACCGTCGGCCTGTACCTGATCACCCTGGACAACGGCGAACGCAGTTTCTCGTACTGGCGCAGCGACAGCGCCGCCAAACGGCTGTGTCAGGATCCGGCCCTGGTGCCGGGGGCGTTGCAGGGCGCCGCGACCGCCTATTTCTCGGGGATCACCCTGGGGATCCTGTCCGAGGATGACCGCACAAAGCTGCTGGATCATCTGCGCACCGCCCGCGCCGCCGGGGTCGAGATCGTCTTCGATCCCAACCTGCGCCCGGCGCTGTGGGACAGCCCGCAGACCATGTGCGCCGCCACCATGCAGGCCGCCGAGGTGGCCGACGTGGTCCTGCCTTCCTATGACGACGAAGCGCAATATTTTGGCGATGCCGACCTGAAGGCCACCGCCGAACGCTACGCGCAGCGGGGATCCGGGCTGGTTGTGGTCAAGAACGGCGGTGCGGAGATGCTGACGCTGGATCAGGGGGCCTTCGCCACCCATGCCGCTACCGCGCCCGAGGCCATCGTCGACACCACCGCTGCCGGTGACAGCTTCAACGCGGGCTTCCTGGCCACCCGCGCCCAGGGCGCCACATTGGCCGAGGCCATGCGCGGCGGGGCCGACCTTGCCGCGAAGGTCATCGCGCATCGCGGGGCGCTGGTGCCGGGGATCGCGCTCTAGCCGACGCGCGCCCATCGTTGCACAGAATGCCCTGGCGACCGGCCTCCGGCCGCCAGGGCACGATCAGTTCGCGGCCGGGAAAATCCCTTTCGAGATCACCCCGTGGACACCCCAGTTGCCGTCGACAACCTGTGTCACCCCGAAATCCGCAGCGACGGACATAAGCGACACCGCTTCATCTTCGTTCAGACCCTTCACGGTCATCAAAAACGTCCGCATCTTGCGGAACGCATCGCGCATCGCGTTGTCGATGGAGGATTTCGAGTAGATGTCGCTTTGCGCGGCCTCGCCAAGCTCGGCCAGATAGTTGGCGTAGCTGAAGCCATGGACCACCCATTCGCTGTCGGTCTCCAGCAACGGATAGTCCAGCCCCTCGACGATGGTGCCTTCCTGTTCGCTGGCCTTGTGAAGGATGACCTGAACAAGCCCGGTCAGCGAGGTTTCGATGGCCGTGCCCGCAAGCTCGGAATCCCCCTGCGCGGCATGCGGGTCGCCGGCGCTCAGCAGCGCGCCAGGCACCGCGACGGGATAGTACATCGTGCCGCCCTTGCCGATCCGCCAATTGTCGATGTTGCCGCCAAAATAGGACGGCGGCACGGAATCGACGAAATCCGCCTCGGCGGGCGCGACACCCATGGTACCGAAATGCATCCGGATCGGGATCCGCACGCCGTCCAGCGCGGGCAGTTCCTCGACCGTTGCATGGTCGACCGGAACACCGGGGTAGTCGATGGTTTCATGCAGCACGCCATAGGGGTCGGTCTGCGGCGTCCACTGGAACTTGTAGACCGCACTGGCCCAGTTGCGTTCGCCGGTGGGGTCGATCTCGTAGATCGTGATGACCTCGCGGCCCTTCGGTTCTTCGACCTGATCGTTGTAGTGGAACCCCCACCAGGCCGCCGCGTTGGAGCCGAAGGTCTTGCCTGCGTGTTCCGGGTTGCCCGAGGGTCGCGGGGCCATATCCAGAATGCGCACTTCAAGAACATCGCCCGGTTCCGCGCCACAGACATGCACCGGTCCGGTCAGGATGTGCACGCCGAAGCCCTCACCCGCGCCGCGCCCAAGGACAGAGGCGTCCATCGGACCCGCGCCGCGCCGATCCACGCCCTTGCTGAGGGGATCCCAGGCAAAGACGCTTTCCGCGCCCGGATCGCCGGTCACCATCCGCGCGGCATCGTCGTTTGCGTGATGGGTCAGGGTCTCCAGCGTGACGTAGTCGCCCGAATGGGCATAAACCTGCGGCGCGCGATCCTTGCTGAAATAGCCCCAGTGGACGGTGTCGGCGTTGGCAGGAATATAGTGATGCACCGGCGCGCCAGGGGCCTCGCCGCAGTGATCCTGTGCCGTCGCCGCCCCTGCCGCAAAAGCCATGGCGAGGGCGGCGCTGATCCCGAAATTCATAGTCTGCATGTCGTGATGTTCCTGAATGTCATGAGAATTCTGGAACTGTCAGCGCGCAGATGGATCTTGTCATACCCAAAACCCGCCTGTGTCCCAAGTCGAGACGCCTATCGGCCGGGACGTCTGTTTTTTGGTCGCTAACATGGCAGTTGCGAGAAAATGGCGCGAGTCCTGCATAGCCCGGGAGTTAAACGGCGCTGCGCTGGTCGCCCCTCGCAGGGGGCGGGCAGGTCTCAGGGTCCGCGCGGACGCCTTTGCGCGGTATCCATTGCGGCCCGAAAGGACAGGCTGTGCAGTTCCCGCCGCCGCGCCGCGCTATTGCGCCTGGACCGGCCCGATCAGCGGGGTTTTCACCGGCTTGGCCACGCCGAAGAAGACCACGATGGTATGGGCTGAGAACCGGGTCGATTGTGCCTCGGGCGGGTCTTCGCTGAAGCCCGCGTCGGTGTCGCTCCAGCCGTTGCCGACCCAGGCATTGCCGGCGGGATCGATGGCGATGGGGGCCACCGTTTCCAGCCCGCCGATGAACCCCGCCGCCGGGGTGATCGGATCGCCGGTTTTCAGCCCCGGCGGGCAGGTCTCGGTGCGCACGCCGCAAAGCTGTGTGACGGAATGGCTGGTGGAACTTGCCACCCAGATGTTGTCGTTGCCGTCGATGGCAACGCCCCAGGGGCCGGTGATGGCGCCGTTTGCGTTGAACGGCCCGTGCACCGTACCGTCAGGCGTGATCATCGAGATGTCGCCGCCGGGATACTCGCTGATGATGTCCCACAGGTCGATCCACATGTGCGCGGCAATGTCATCCGCCGACATCGTCCCTTTCCGCGCTTCCAGCTTGGCCTTGATCGTCTGCTGAACCAGATCCAGCTTTTCCTTGGTGCCCGGATGCCCGACGAGGTTGCCGACCCAGGCGTTGCCCTTGCTGTCGATGGCAATGGCGTGGGGGCTGAAACCGACCTTGATCTCCTCGGCCTTGCCGGGGTCGCTGGCCGGAAAGCGGGTCACGGTGTCCGCGCCACTGTTGGTGATCCAGATCCGATCCTGCTGGTCGATTGCGATGCCGAAGGGCGATTTCACCTTCAGCGTGCCATCCACGGGCTTTCCGTCGACGGTCTGGCCAAGGATACGGCCCTTGGATGGATCGCCGCCGGGAATGTGGACGATCTGGCTGTTGCCGTTGTCGACGGTCCAGATATCGCCGTTGGGCGCGACCAGAATGCCCTGCATCTGCCCCAGCTTGCCGTCGAAGTCATAGCCGCCTTCCGGCGACAGCGGCTGTCCGGTCTTGCGATCCAGTACCGAGATCGTGCTGCCGATCAGGTTGGTCAGCCAGACCTTGTCATCGGCCGAAAAAGCCACCCCCCAGCCGGGACTGTCGAGCCCGCCGCCGCGAAAACCGGTGATTGCGGGGGACAAGGGCTTGCCGTTCGGGGCGAACTTGCCGCTGCCGGCGCCGAACTGGTGGAAGATGGTGGTTTGCGAGCCGACCAGCCAGTTGTTGTTGGTCCAGAAGTTGCCCTCGACATCGATGGCGGCCCCGCCCACCGCGAAGAAACCGCCGCCGGAATAGACCAGTGACAGGGTCCAGGAACTGGGCGGATAGAACAGATAGGGGATCAGCGCCACGTCGCGATACCGCTTGCCCTCGGGGACCGGGTAGAACTGGTCGAGAAGTCCAAACAGCTTGGCGGCGTTATGCGCCGGGTGACGGGCGATGTTCTGCGCCGCCTGCAGCGTGTCGGTCGGGGCGGCCCCGCCCGGCGGGGTGGCGGCCTCGAACAGCTTGGTGCAGGCGTCGGGGATCTGCGTGACGCAGGCCGACAGCAGCAATCCCAGCGTGTTGAACTTGGCCAGGGAGGTGGTCTGCGGCGCGTTCAGTGGATCCACGATCACCGGCCCCAGACCGCCGGTTTCCAGATCCACAAGGTTCGGCACATTCCCGGCCGCGATCCCCAGGCCGGTGGCGTTGCCGCGCAGGGTGCTGCCGTCCAGGAATTGCGCCGCTGTCCATGCCGAGGCCACGGTGGTCAACGCGTTGATTGTCACCAGCGCGGGCGGCTCTGCCCCAAGGGTGGCCATCAGGACCGAGGCGCTGTTTGGCCCCTTCCCGGCGGCATTCTGCGCCGCACCGCCTTCGGCGATCAGGTAGACCACACCGGTCTCGTCCCGCCCCTCGGCAAGGGTCAGGGCATAGGTGCCATCCTCTGCCGTGGTGGCCGTGGCCAGCTTTTCCGGGGCTTCGGGACTGGCCAGCCAGGCAGTCACTTCGGCCCCGGAAATCGGCAAGCCGCCGACATTGACCTGCCCGTCAATGCGCTGCTGTGCAGAGGCGGACAGGGCTGTCAGAGCGACCGTGGCGGCGAGGGCAACAACTTGTAAGCGTGGCAACACGGAGGTGCTCCTTGTTCTGCGATTGGCAACGGGTGTGATCCCGTGAAAAAGGGTCATGGGCAGTTCACTATTTCGGGAACAGGAAGGTCATCTGAAAGCGTGCGCCCCAGCCGTCGGGACCATTGTCGGGGGACTCAGCCCAGTAGCGGGCGCCGAGGCTGAACTGAACCGGCTGGGCGCCCAGTTCCACCACCTGCCCGATCAGGGCATTCACCGGCACCGACCATTGCTTGTCTTCCCAGTCGTAGGTCGACTCGGTGTTCAGGGTGAAAGAGGTGGCCTTGGGCGTGGTATAGCTGACGAACGGCTGGAGGAAAGACGCAGAAATCTTGCCGTCCTTGTCATTGCCGGTCACCGACCAGATGTGGTTGGCAAGCCCCCCCACGGTCCACGGCCCGCGCTGAGTCAGCGCGACCCCGGTCAGGCCCGCTCCCCATTGGTTGGTGGCGATCCCATCGGTGGCGGTCGGGATCAGAAGGACCGGACCCACCCCCCAGATCAGCCCGCCCCGCGTCGGCGCCTTGGGCGAGAAGAAGAAGCTTTGGGTGGTGGCGCCGAAGCCGAACTGGTCCCCCTCCCCCGGAATGACCCCGTCCTGGCTGATGACCGGAAGAATGGTGCGCGAGATGAGGTTCCAGTCGTGGCTGATCGAGATCGGGATCACCGGCTGGATATTCAGCTGCCACTGTTCCCCGTCGCCAGAGGCATAGCCCTCGTTGTAATTCAACTGGAACGGCACGCTGATCAGATCCGCCACCGGATTAGAGAGCTTCTTGGCAAGATCGGCGTCCTTGTCCGATTGCGCCACCGCCAACGGCGTGATGGCAAAAGCGATGATCAGGGCTGCAAAAAGTCGAAAGAGGATCATTGCGCTGGTCCTGCTTGAAAGCGACGTCTTGTCAGTAGAACACTGCGGGGCGGTGGGCCCGCCAGCAAACTGCACCGCGCGGGCACGATGTTTGGCTGGCGGGTCATCTGATCATTCCACAGGCGTGATGTCGGTCGGTTGCCAGCTCTTGTCGAAGAAGGACGGCATCGGGCTGTAGAGCCGCAACAGGGTGACCCAACCCTTCTTCGGATCGGTCTGGATCCAGTTGCCGCGGGCAACGCCTTCGGGTTGTTCGGGCGCGAACCAGACAGTGGTAGAGCCATCCTCGGCCACTTCCGCCGCAGGGGAAGGATAGTTCTGCGACCCCGCACGCGGATACTTCTGCGGCGTCTTCAGCATCGACCGGGTCTGGTTGTCGTAAAGGGTGAAGGACCAGAAGGCCTCGGCCGGGATGCCCTTGGGCAAGGTCACCTTGTAGGTCTTTGCCCCGTCGAACCAGTTGGCGTTCGCATCCTTGGTGGCAAACAGATACTGCGATCCGACGCCGGTCAGCCGCATGGCCATCGCCGGGGTGATCCCGGTGGCGTTGTAGAAGAACGAGGTGCGCGCGTCGTTGTGCTTGTAGCCCGTCGGGGGATAGGGCTTGGCGCCATCCTTGGTGATCTCGGGCAGCGGGGCCTCGAAATTGTAGCCGCCCTGGAACAGGGGGTTCCACCACTGCAAGCCCTCGTACCAGAACCAGTCCGGATCGCGCGGTGCGAAGCCCAGCGTGCGACCCGTGGCATTGGCCAGTTTCACGGCCTCTTCCAGGATGCCCTTCATCCGGTCGTCCGGGGCAAACGTCTGTCCCTTTCGGATCCCGATCGCCGCGACCGGCCCCATCAGTTCGGGATCGATCACCGTCGCGGGGTTGTCCTGCACCAGCCGGTTCAGCATCTCGAAATAGCTGTAGTCGCTGGGCGGGATGGTGTTGATCGCAAGTCCCGTGCCCTCGTGGAAGACCGGGGTCTTGGGCTCGGCATTGCGGCCCAGTTCGACTCCGCCCTCAAGGAAACGGGCAATGGACATGCCGACGCCGCCGGGTGCATAGGGATAGATCTTCAGGTTGTCCTTGATGACCTTGACCGTTGGCGCCGGGTCATCCTTGGTCAGGAAGGAGCGGCCAAGCACCAGCACGCGGTTGGTCTGGGAACGGCCGATGTAGAATCCGTCCTCGGGCAGGTAGCCGTCGTAGTCCGGCCCCACCAGAAGATATTTGCCGCCCTCGCCGCGATCTGGGCCCGGACGGCCAAAGTCAGTGACCCAGCGGAACCACATGTCATCGATGGTGCCAAGCGCGCCGGGCGGTGTCTCGATCACCATCGGCCCGTCCGAAAGGTTGACGAAGCCAAGGTAATACACCGTGTCGGCGTTGGCGGTCAGGAACAGCGATTCCGAATCCATCAGTTTCGAGAACAGCAGCATCTCGTTGTCCTTGATGCCGGCCGCCTGAAAGCCTTCCAGCGCCGCCTGCACACTGACGCCCTTGAAGGTGTCGGTGAAGGCGCGGAAGGCATAGACCATGTCGAGATTGTCATAGACCGCCGAAACGGTATCGGCACTGGGCGCGCCGTCCTTGTAGTTGAGCGTTCCGATTTTCGACTCGACGCTGTCCGGGGTCGAGATCGCGGCCAGAGACTGCTCTGACACCTGCGCAATTGCCGTCGAAGCGGCCAGAAGCGAAACGGCTGCAAGCGGTGAAATCAGATTCATGGATGAAGGTCCTCGTAGGGTGTTCAAATCAATTGCGCCACGTTAGCGCCACAATCGCGCACGATGCACTTGTTCTCCTTCCAACAGGGCCAATGCCGGAGCGAAATTTTCCGAGGAATTGTTAACAGAGGCCACGCGATCTCCCTTACCATTTCCCGCCAGATTTCCGGCCTTGGCATCATCTCGGCCGGTTCCGTCCCGACTTGCGCCAGGCTTCAGGATCGGGCGCATTTCCCCCCGTCCAGCCCCTTGACTGCGCGGCGCAATCGGGGACAATCCTGTCGCCTTCGATCCGGGGCGGCCCCTATGGTTCCCCAGCGTCGGGGGTGCCGGTTTCGTCAAGCCCTGTCCTGCCGCGCAGCGACTGTCTCGGAGACCACCATGCGCAAAGTGCCGCTCGTCCGGGCCGCCCATCTGAACGTCTACCTAGAGGTCTTGCGCGAACAGGGTGTGCCCGTCCACAAGGGCCTCGACCGCGCCGGGCTTCCGACGACGGTTGACGAGACCCCGAACTATTATCTCAGCGTGCCCAAGGTGCTGGATTTCGTTTCCGCCAACGGCGGCGCCGGCGCGGCCATGGAACTTGGCTTTGCCGCGGCACGGTCGATGGGCCTTGACGGTCTTAGACCCCAAACCCGGACGGCAATCCTGTCGGCGCCCAGCGGGCTCGCGCGCCTGCAGGCGGCGGCATCCCGCGCGACGCGGGAAAACGGCGCGCTGATCGCCAGCATGGTCACACGCGGCGATGACCTGCGCGTGGTGTGCGATATTGTCGGCTACAGGGACAGCCCCGCGCTGGCCTATGCCGAGTGGTTGCAGCTGCAGGCTTTCATTTCGATCGTTCGCAGTGTCGCCGGCCCGTCCTGGTGCCCCGCGGAAATGACGTTCATTTCCAAACGCGCGCCGCCCGCCGCGGCGTTGGAGACCTTTCCGAACACCCGCATTCTGATGGGCCGCACGCATACCTCCATCGTGGTTCCGCGCGTGCTGCTGGGCCGCCCCTGCCCGGTCGATCCGGCCGCTGTTGCTTCGGCTCTTGATCCGCCGCAGGACCGGGCCTGTCTGGCAACGGCCGAGATGATCCGGGAAATCCTGAAAACCTATCTGCGCGACCGCCCTCTCCGGATCGGCGAGCTGGCCGAAATCCTGGGCACCAGCGAACGCTCCCTTCAGCGCCACCTGGGCGCGGAAAACCTGAAATTCTCGACCCTTGTCGCGGAAGCCCGCTATCAGGTGGCTTGCGAGATGCTCTCGCGGGGCGACATGAGCGTCACCGACGTCGCGTATTCCACCGGCTACGAGAACCCATCCCATTTCTCCCGGGCGTTTCGAAGGTTTACGGGGCTGTCACCCAGACAGTACCAGTGTTCGATCCATCCCCAGCCCATGGAACCTTGCAATATCGACGCGTCGTCCAACGGCCGCTGACAGCCTGTCGTGCAGGCAGATCGAAGGCGGTCCCTAAACCGGCGCCTCACCGTTTCTGACATCGTAGATAAAGGCGGGCGGCAAGTTTCGAAGTTCGAAATCAATCTCCGGTTCAGAGCCAAAGAGATCCCGGAGATCGTTCCGCGACACGAGGGAATACTGAAACTGAAGCAATTTTCCGTTCGTTGCCAGATGCGCACGGATCTGGGAAAACACGTTCAGCGACACCTGCCTCGGGAGCGACGCGAAGGGCAAGGTTGAAACGATATTGTCAAACCTCTTGCCCGGAAAATGTTCTGAAATCGTTTCGGCCGAGGCCTCGACATAGGTCACTCTGAGATCGTCAACCACGTGGGCACGGCATCTTTCGTCAACCTCGAACACCGTAACGGTACTGCGTGGCGTCATTCGCCTGACGATTTCTTCGGTGAAGACGCCTGTGCCGAACCCCAGTTGCAACAGATCCATGTCCCGGGAGAAGTCCAGCCTTCCCAGCATCCGGCGAACCAGAAACCTTGAGCTCGGAGCGATGGTACCGCGCCTTCTCAACCAGTCGAAGCGGTTTGCAACATCGTTCAACACGGGCGCGCCTCCTTGTGCCAGTGGCTTATCCCCTTTGCCTCTCTCGTTCAAAACGAAAATATGCAGGTCGAATTCTGCCAGACGGTCTTGTCGTCCGGCGGAATTGTCCTGTTTGTTGGATTTCTGGATGCGGGGGCTCGCAGCCAACTTTGTAGACTTTGGGGCGTCGGGCCGTTGCTCCCGGCAGCCCCGTAGGTGATTTGGCGTTACGGATCAGGGAGTTCTCGATCCAGCAAGGCGACGATCTCCGGCGGTGGATAGCTGCGCGGACAATCGTATCCGAAGCTGATATCCGGAAAATTGAGGCGGCTCGGGAAATCTGAACGGTTGAGTTATGTGGATTTTCCGCTTCCGATCCGGCAGCGATGCCGGAAAGAAGGCGCGAAAGATGGCAAGGCGTCCGAGAAGGAACCACAGCGCTGCGTTCAAGGCGAAGGTCGCATTGGCGGCGCTGAAGGGCGACGAGACGATGAGCGAGCTGGCCACCCAGTTCGATCTGCACCCGAACCAGATCAAGCAGTGGAAAAACCAGCTGCTCGATGGCGTGACGGATGTGTTCGAGGACAGGCCGAAGAGCAAGGAACCAGAGATCGTCATCACCTCCCTGCATGCCAGGATCGGTCACCTCACCTGGAAAACGATTTTTCAGAGGGAGCGCTCGCTAAGGCCGGTCTGTTGCCGAGCGCAAAGAGATGACGGATCGAGACCACACGCTGAGCCTCACGCGGCAGGCCGAGCTGCTCGGGATCAGCCGGGGCAGTCTCTACTACGAGCCGCGCCCGACCAGCGAAGACGATCTGCGCCTGATGCGCCGGATCGACGAATTGCACATGGAATTTCCCTTCGCGGGCAGCCGCATGATGAAAGGTCTGCTTCGACAGGAAGGCTTCACCGCCGGCCGACGCCATGTCGCCACGCTGATGGGCATCGAAGCCTTGTACCGGAAGCCGAACACCCCACAACCGGCACCCGGCACCCGGCCACAATATCTACCCATATCTTTTTCGCAAGCTCGCGGTGACCCGGCCCAATCAGGTCTGGGCCATGGACATCAGCTACATCCCAATGGCGCGCGGGTTCGTCTCCCTGACGGCGGTTGTGGACTGGTTCAGCCGCAAGGTGTTGGCTTGGCGGCGATCGGTCAAGCTGGAAACGGAGGCGTGCCTGGAGGCTCTGAAAGAAGCGATGGCCAGACATGGAAAGCCGGAGATCATGAACACGGACCAGGGAAGCCAATTCACATCCATTGACTTCATCAAGGCGCTGAAAGCCGCTGAGATCCAGATCAGCATGGATGGAAAGGGGGCCTGGCGCGACAACGTCTTTGTCGAGCGGCTATGGCGAACGATCAAATACGAAGAGGTCTACCTGTACGCCTACGACAGCGTCTCGGAGGCCCGTACAGGGATCACCCGTCACCTGGCCTTCTATAACAGGCGGAGACCGCATTCATCGCTGGACGGGCAAACGCCCGATCAGGAATATCACTACCCGCCCCGGCCAGTCCCGGTCGCGGCAGAATTGAGCGGAAGATCCACTTGGAAAACGGCTCCAAACTGTTCAGACAAACCGAGCCACCTCTATGAATGGCAGGGTATCAAGATGGGGCGAGCGGTCCCTGCGGACATATCAGTTCGAGGCGGCGGCCGTCCTGCTGCACCGCACCAAGCGACGGTGCTCCTTGAAAGCGTAGGGGCTCCGCCTGGCAAAACGGGTCGGCACCAAGAAGGCGCACGTCGCCGTGGCGTGGAAGCTCGCTGTCATCCCGCATTGCATCTGGGTCGATGGAACCGTCTTTAAATGGGGGAGTGCAAAGATGTCCCGAACGACAAGGCCGACACCACGTTATCGCAGGACTGACGCCGGATCCGTGTTGTCCTGCCGGGACGGTGGTTGCGGTGGCCTCGGTCAATCGCCTGCAGACCTTGCGGACTGCGATCCATACGTTGAGGCGCTCGAACCGAACATCACCATGGGGTTCCAACCTCGGAAAGGACCACGACCCCGGCAAGGTACAGATCAATGGCTGGACAGAAATCCGCAATTAAAGGGCCGATTGACATTCTTGCGGATCGCGGAGACGCGCGTCAGACCGAACCTGCCCCGCCGCAAGCGAAGTTGCTCTGACATTACCCACCTAAGCGTAGGGTTTTTGCTACGTACGGCGGGAGCGCATCCGAATCAGCATCGGACGTCTTGGACCACATTTCTCGACACTACGCTTCACGGTCGAGCTGTTTGAGCTGCACATACATCTGATCGCCGGCTCCCTGGACGTGCTGGTTGATGCACGCGAGCGCATCCGCCTCGTCGCTGCGCTTGAACGCATCAATCAGGGACTCGTGTTCTTTCAATATCGCCTGGTGACGTGCGGTGGAAATCGGGACGGGCAGCGCCAGGGCGTTCAGAATGCGGCGTTGCAATTCCCAGATGTCATAGGCGCGGCGGTTGTAGTGGCGACGGGCGATGATCTCGTGAAACTGCTTGTCAAGGGCGGTGAACGCGGCCTTGTCGGCAACGGGCGTGGTGCGGATCTTGTCCTGAACGTCTTGAAGCCGCGCGATGTCCTCTGCGGTGCATGACTTGACGAAGGCCTTTACGAAATAGGGTTCCATCAATTGCAGGATCTCGAAAATCTCGAGGATCATTTCAGCGTTCAGTTCAGATACAGCCGCCCCCTTGTTTCGAGCGATTGTGACCAGCCCCTCGCCCTGCAGGAGCCGCAAGGCCTCTCGGACGGGTATGATCGACGTGCCGTAGCGGTCGGCAAGCGCCTGCACCTTCAGTCGTGTGCCGCTGGGAAATGTACCGCTGCCGATGTCATCGAGGATACGGGTGTAGACATTGCCGCTGGAGGATGACTTTGTTTTCATTGGTTTACGCGTTCGCTTTCAGATTTTCCCGCCGGCTAGCGGCTAGCTACCGAGGTATAGTATATTATTTTCCAAATTGCCAGTTGACCGACGCCAGTTTAATATATTATCTGCTCCATCATATCATACGAAAGGCTGCAAGGAGGAGCGTCATGACTATACTTAGAAGTTCAGTAGCCCCGGCGGCGGTTGCCGCGATGATCGCCGGCACGGCCCTGGCGGATACTGTCACGCTGGATGTCACCGCCTGGAAGGGCAATGAATCCGAACCCGCCGGCCTGCCCCAGCTGATCGAAGCCTTCGAGGCGGCCAACCCCGACATCGATGTCGAATTCAGCTATATCAGCCGCCTGGACACCAATGTGGTGCTGCCCCCGCGCCTGCAGGGCAACAACGCCCCGGACGTGATGATGACCGACATGCCGCTGGTCAAGGTCTGGTCCGACGCCGGACTTCTGGCCGATCTTGGCACCGACAGCGACTGGTATGGCCGCATCGAAGATTCACTGAAACCGTCGATCACCAGTGGCGACGCCACCCATATCATGCCGCTGGAAGTGATCGGCATGGGCAATTTCGTCAACATGGGGCTTCTGAAACAGGCTGGCGTGGACAAGGCCCCGACGACCATTGCCGAGCTGAAGGACGCCTGTGGCAAGCTCGACGCCGCGGGCATCAAGCCGATGATCTTCACCGGCGGCTTTTCGGCCCCGCTGTTCGTCATCGCCAACGGCATCGAAGCCATGGACGCCCCGGCCTCGACACTGGGCGGGGAAGAGGCCGGCTTTGCCGACTCGGCCGCCTTCAACGGGGTGCTGGACACCGTGCGCGAGCTGATTGATGCAAAATGCGTCGATCCCAAGGCTCAGGCCGGTCTGGACCCGTGGTCAACCGCGCTGACCGAGTTCAAGGCCGGCAATTTTGCCATGATGCCGCAAGGCGCCTGGAACATTGTCGATTTTTCCTCGGTTGACGGCCTGGACTATGTCTTTGCCCCGGTCCCGTCCGCCAAGAACAGCGGCGTTGCGCTGGACCTGTTTGGCATCGGCTGGTCGATGAGTGAACAGTCGCAGCACAAGGAGGCCGCCAAGACCTTTATCGAGTACTTCGCGGACCCTGAAAACCTTCAGGTCATGCTGGACGCCGAAGCGGCCTATAGCCCCTTCAAGGGCGGTGCCAGCGGCACGCCGGATCTGGCCGCGCCCTACGACCAGTCTCGCATCGATGGGGGCGTCATCATGTATCCCTTTGCGGTTCTGGATTGGCCCAAGCCGCTTGAGAACGAAATCTGGGACAGCCTGACCGGCTTCCTGCTGGATACCGAAAAATCCAACGAAGACGTTCTGGAACGTTGGGACGAAGCCGTCGAAGACAGCTTCTGAGCCATCAACGACACCGGACCTGCCTGACTCTCCTTCGGGCAGGCCCGAAACACACGAGGATCAGACCGTGACCCGTTCCCGCAGCATGTATCTGTTTGCCTTGCCCGCCCTGCTGGTGATCGGAGGGTTCTTCGTCTACCCGATCGTCCTATCGGTGAAGATGAGCTTTACCGATTTCACCGGGGTCGGCACGGCCGAATGGGTGGGGTGGAAGAATTACGACAGGTTCATTTCACGCTCGCGCTATCTCGACTCTGTCTGGATCACGCTGAAGTTCACCTTTCTCGTCGTCACCATACAGACGCTTGTCGGGCTGGTCTTCGCGGTGTTCCTGCATCGCCTGCCGGCGATCCGCAACTTCTGCCGCGCCGTTCTGTTCACTCCGGCGATGATGTCCTTCGTCATTGTCGGATATGTCTGGCAGTTCATCTATGCGCCTTATTCGGGCGGGTTGAATGCCGTGCTCACCGCCGTCGGACTCGAGGGGCTGACGCGCGGCTGGCTTGGCGACCCTGCGACGGCGCTCTACGCCATTGCCATCACCCATGTCTGGATGTTCGTCGGCTATACCACCGCGATCTTCCTTGTCGGGTTTGCAAATATCCCCAGCGAGATCGAAGAGGCCGGGCGGCTGGATGGCGCCTCGTCCTGGCAGCGGTTCCGGCATCTTGAGCTGCCGCTGCTGGCGCCGTCCTTCACGGTGAACATCATCCTGTCCACCGTCGGCACGCTCAAGACGTTCGAGCTGCCATTCATCATGACACGCGGCGGTCCCGACCGGGCGACCAACACGCTCAGCCTGGAAATCGTCAACAACCTGTTCGGCTCCTACAAGTTCGGCTTCGCCTCGGCGCTGTCGATCGTGATGCTGCTGATCGTGGTCATCGTCGCGGTACTCCAGAACACCTATCTACGCCGCCGGGAGGAAATGTGATGCCCCGCCTGCCCCTTATGCGCTGGTTGGCCCAGACGGCCGTTGTGGTTGCCGTCCTCGCCATGCTGGCTCCTGTCTTCTACATGATCGCAATGAGCTTTCGCACCTCGGCTGAGATCGCCGAAGCCCCGCTGGGCCTGCCGCAGACGCTCTATCTTGGCAACTATGCCAATGCTCTCGAACAGATGAGCTATTTCCGCAGCGTGATCAACTCGGTCGGCATCACCTTGTCGGTCACCTTTCTGGTCGCGTTCCTGGGGTCAATGGCGGCCTATCCGCTGTCGCGGATCCAGAACCGCCTGACGCGCGGCTTCCTGATGCTGGTGGCCCTGGGGCTGGCGACACCGCCTTTTGTCACCATCACCCCGATCTACGTGATTTTCCGCAACCTCGGCCTCCTGGAC
Organism: Meridianimarinicoccus marinus; assembly: GCF_040689105.1. Classification (NCBI taxonomy): domain Bacteria; kingdom Pseudomonadati; phylum Pseudomonadota; class Alphaproteobacteria; order Rhodobacterales; family Paracoccaceae; genus Meridianimarinicoccus; species Meridianimarinicoccus marinus. The sequence goes on along the minus strand of NZ_JBFBVU010000009.1, from coordinate 3,765 downwards.
AGTTATCCCGGCATCATCCTGGCCTTTACCGCGTTGAACCTGCCGCTGGCGGTCTTCTTCTATACCAGTTTCATCGGCTCGATCCCGCGCGAGCTGGAAGAAGCCGCACGTCTGGACAACTGCAACAACTGGCAGATCTACTGGCACGTGATCCGTCCCCTGCTGGGCCCGGCAAGCGCCACCCTGTCGCTGTTCGTGACACTGATGGTGTGGAACGACTTCACCTATCCGCTTCTGCTGCTGACCAGCCCTGAGAAATTCACCGTGATGATCAGCGTCTATCGGTTTGTCGGCAACCTGAACATCCAGCCTGACATGCTGTTCCCGGCGGCGGTGCTGGGGTCGCTGCCGCTGTTGATCCTGTTTGTCATTTTCCAGCGCCGGATCGTGTCCGGCGTGACGGCAGGGGCGGTAAAATGAGCGCACGACTGGACGGAATGAATATCATCCTCACCGGCGGCGGCGCCGGGATCGGCCGGGGCATCCTGCGCCAGTGCGTCGCCGTCGGGGCGCAGGTTTCGGTGCTGGAAATCGATCCGGCCGCACGCGCCCGCGTCGAAGCCGAAGGCGGTGCGTTTCACATCTGCGATGTTGGTGATCCCGCCGCGCTGCAAGAGGCGATCCAGGCCATTGCGCGGGAAACGGGGCCGATCGACGGGCTGGTGAACAATGCCGGCATCACCATTCAGGTGCCGTTTGAAGAAATGACCATCGCCGACATGGACCTGTTGTGGCGCGTCAACCAGCGTGCAGTCCTGGTGGCCAGCCAGGCCGTCGCGCCCCTGATGCGCGACACCGGAGGGGCCATCGTCAACATCGCCTCGAACCATGCCCGCGCCTCGGATAGCGGCTACGAAGCCTATGCTGGCACCAAAGGCGCGATTGTCGCCATGACCCGCGCCATGACCTGGAGTTTCGGTCGCCGCAACGTGCGCGTCAATGCGCTGGCGCCGGGCCTGACGCTGACCGAGGCCGTGCAGGCCGTTGCTGAAGAAAGCACGGCACGCATGGACCAGTTCCGCGCTTGGCATGCCACCAACACCGTCAACAGCGTTGATGACATCGGCCGGATCGCCGCCTGGCTTTTATCGCCGGACAGCGCCGCCCTGAACGGTGCCGAAATCATCGCCGACCAGGGAATGACTGCCCGGCTCGGCGCGATTTAACCCCGCTCGACAGATCAGGAAAGCGAATACACATGACTGATGTCACCCTGTCCAACGTGGTCAAGAAATATGGCCCGGTCCAAGTCGTTCACGGCGTTGACCTGTCGGTCGCGCCCGGCGAGTTTTGCGTTTTCGTCGGCCCGTCGGGCTGTGGCAAGTCGACCTTGCTGCGAATGATCGCCGGGCTGGAAGAGACCACCGGCGGCACCATTCGGATCGCGGGCCGCGACGTGACCCATACCGACCCCGCCAAGCGCGGCGTGGCGATGGTGTTCCAGACCTACGCGCTCTATCCGCATATGACGGTGGCCGAGAACATGAGCTTCGGCCTGCGCATGTCGGGCACACCCAAGGCCGAGGCCGCCGAGAAGATCGCAGACGCCGCCCGGATTCTCAAATTGGATCCTTATCTGGACCGTAAACCGAAGGCGCTTTCCGGCGGCCAGCGCCAGCGCGTCGCCATTGGCCGCGCCATCGTGCGCGGGCCGGATGTGTTCCTGTTCGACGAACCGCTTTCCAACCTCGATGCCGAATTGCGTGTCGAGATGAGGATCGAGCTGGCCCGGCTGCACAAGGAGATCGGTGCGACCATGATCTACGTGACTCATGATCAGGTCGAGGCAATGACGCTGGCCGACAAGATCGTGGTGCTGCGCGATGGCCGGATCGAGCAGGTCGGCGCCCCGATGGATCTGTATCGCGACCCCGACACGCGGTTCGTGGCCGGGTTCATCGGCTCTCCGGCGATGAACTTCATGACCGCTTCGGTGGTGTCGCCGACCAGCATGTCGGTGCCGGCGCTGGGAACCACTCTGTCACCGGGCTTCGCCCTGCCGGGCAATGCCGGAACCGTGACCGTCGGGCTCCGCCCGGAAGCCATCACGCTCGATCCCGCCGGCGACAGCCACCGCATCGAGCTGGTCGAGGCCCTTGGGGGCGTGTCCTATGCCTATATCTCCGCGCCTGACGGAACCCAGATGACGGTCGAGGACCGTGGGGAGATGCGGGCCGAGGCCGGACAGCGGGTCGGCCTGCGCTTCGATCCGCAGCACCTGATGGGCTTTGACGCCGAAACCGAGACGCGCTTGCGTTAAAGGGACATGACCATGACAATGCCTGCCCCCGCATCCTTCCCTTCAGGCACCGCAGCCCACCCGATCAGCGCCATTCGCGCCTTCGTTCCCTGGGTCGGCGGCCGCAACCAGTTGATCGTCAAGGTCGAAACCGAAACCGGCCTGTATGGTTGGGGCGAAAGCGGCCTGTCCGGCCGGGAAAAGGCGGTACTAGGGGCGCTGGAACATTTCGAACATGACCTGATCGGCAGCGATGCCATGGCCATCGGCCGAATCTGGCAGCAGCTTTACCGCGGCCAGTATTTCGAAGGCGGACGCGTTCTCTTGGCCGCGATGTCGGCCATCGATATCGCGTTGCACGACCTCAAGGGCAAGGCATTGGGCGTGCCGGTGCATGACCTTCTGGGCGGCAAACAACGCGACCGTGTGCCGACGTTCGCCAGTACCCAGGCCGGCGATTTTGCCAATGCCCGCGCCCATGCACGGGCACTGAAGGACCTTGGATGGAACTGCATCCGGTTGTTCCCCGACATGTCCCACCAGGGGACGTTCGAACCACAGGAACATCTCGCGCGCTCCGCGGAACTGTGCCGCGACGTGCGTGCCGACCTTGGCGACAATGTCATTCTGGGCATCGACTGGCACCACCGCCTGTCCGTCGCCGAAGCGGCCGCTTTCTGCCAGAAACTTCCTTCGGGCACACTTAACTTCATCGAGGAACCGATCCGCGACGAGGCCCCCTCGGCCTATGAGGCGCTGCGCCGCTTGACAGACATCCCATTTGCAGTGGGCGAGGAATTCGCCAGCAAATGGCAGTTCTTGCCTTTTATCGAGCGCGACATCCATCAGTTCAACCGGATTGACATTTGCAATGTCGGCGGCCTGACCGAGGCGATGAAGGTCGCAGCCATGTCCGAAGCGCATTACGTGGATATGATGCCCCACAACCCGCTGGGTCCGATCTGCACCGCCGCCAGCATCCATTTCGCCGCCGCAGTGCCGAATTTCGCCTGGCTGGAAACCAACGCATGGGGCGATGCGATTTACGGCGGCGACACGGGCGTCGATCCGTTCATTCGCAAACCCGTGCTGAATGGCACCAGCTTCGACGTTCCGTCCGGCCCGGGGCTTGGCATCGAAGTGGATGAAACCAAACTGGATACAGGCGAGCTGCGACTGTGGCATCCGCCGCAACTGCGCCGCCGCGACGGGTCGGTGACCAACTGGTAGCGGGGCGCCGATCAGCACCCCATCCAGCCCCCGTTTACCACCAGAATCTCGCCCCTGACATATTCCGAGGCCGACGTAACCAGGAACACCGCCGGGCCACCGAAACCGGCGCGGTTAGCCCGGATGCTCACGAACGGCATCATGCAAAGCGCCGCTAAACCGTAAGCAGTGGTTACGGGCCAGGCAACGACGAGTGGCCTGCTGCCGGTTTCGTGGACGCCGAGATAAGGTGTTTATGAAACTGGAGAATCTACATGACAAGAAGGATGTTCAGCCGCGAGTTCAAGCAGGAGGCG
>NZ_JBFBVU010000099.1:0-400 GCF_040689105.1 Meridianimarinicoccus marinus | reverse complement strand
CTATCTAAGTCCTATGACCTTCGAGGAGCGAGCTATGAAAGCTTAAGTTGCCGTCCACGAAACCGGCAGCAGGCCAAGTGTAATCGCCCTTGGGCCGAGTGGCACCGGCAAATCCCACATCGCATTGGGGCTGGGATTGGCGGCCTGCCAAAAGGGCCTCAAGGTCCGCTTCACAACCGCCGCAGCCTTGGTCCACGAACTGATCGAAGCCGCCGACGGGCGACACCTGCAACGCCTTCAAAAGCAACTGGTCAGCCAGGACCTGTTGATCATCGATGAACTCGGCTTCGTCCCCCTGAGCAAAACCGGCGCCGAACTGCTCTTTGACCCGCACCGGGTTTGCCGGAGGCTCCAACTCCTGAGTAGGATGGAGCATCATGACAAAGACAACGAACAAGTA
>NZ_JBFBVU010000098.1:0-420 GCF_040689105.1 Meridianimarinicoccus marinus | reverse complement strand
CCTCGAAAGCCAGCAGCGGCGTGCCTTGTTGCGCGCCCGAATGCTTCTGCAGGAAATGGTGATCGCTGTCGAAACGATACTCGAGGCTTGCCGCGCAATTCTGGCATGGAAGTTGGACGCGGAAGGTTCGAAAGCCGGGTTTGGGACCTGGTCGCGAGTCTTCCGGAGTTGGCGGCGGGGATCAGGGTTGTGCCCGATACAAGACGCAAGTTGCAAAAGGGCTTTGCCCGGTTGCACGGCAAGGTTCCGGATATCGTGATAGGGAGACGCCGTGGTCATGCGCCTGATGACAGTCCCGGGTGTTGGACCAGTGACGTCGCTGGCCTTTGTCAGCACGATCGACATCCCGGCGCGCTTTCGAAGTTCCCGCGCCGTGGGGCCGATCCTGGGGCTGACGCCACCCCTCGAGCCGTCGGGAGA
>NZ_JBFBVU010000097.1:0-452 GCF_040689105.1 Meridianimarinicoccus marinus | reverse complement strand
ATGCTGGACATCGAGGTCGAGACCCTGCCCGGCGTGATCCTCGGCCACAAGAACATCCCCGTGCAATCGGTGGGCTGCTATGTGCCCGGCGGCAAGTTCCCCATGGTCGCCTCGGCACATATGTCGGTGGCCACGGCGGCAGTGGCCGGGGTGCCGCGCATCATCGCCTGCACCCCGCCGTTCAAGGGCGAGCCCAACCCGGCGGTGATCGCCGCCATGCACATCGGCGGCGCCCATGAGATCTATGTCATGGGCGGCATCCAGGCCATCGGCGCCATGGCCATCGGCACCGAAACCATCGACCCGGTGCATCTTCTGGTGGGCCCCGGCAACGCTTTCGTCGCCGAGGCCAAGCGCCAGTTGTTCGGCCGGGTCGGCATCGACCTGTTCGCCGGGCCCACCGAAACCATGGTCATCGCCGACGAGACCGCCGCCGATGCGGAGCTGTGCGC
>NZ_JBFBVU010000096.1:0-490 GCF_040689105.1 Meridianimarinicoccus marinus | reverse complement strand
CCGAGATAAGGTGTTTATGAAACTGGAGAATCTACATGACAAGAAGGATGTTCAGCCGCGAGTTCAAGCAGGAGGCGGTGGAGTTGGTGACGAAGCGTGGTGTCAGTGCGGCGCAGGCTTCGAGGGATCTTGGAAGACATGCCACTGTGCTCCGGAGGTGGGTGCGTGCTGCAGAGGCTGACGGCCCCGCGGCGTTCCCCGGAAATGGCAAGCTGTCGCCAGAGCAAGAAGAGCTCAGGTCTCTTCGACGTGAGGTGTCCAAGCTGAAGGCGGAGCGTGATATCTTGAAAAAGGCGGCCGCCTACTTTGCCAAGGACCAGCTGTGATGTTTGGGTTTGTGGCGAAGCACCGAGGGGTCTGGCCAGTCAGTTGGATGTGTGACGCGCTCGGTGTGTCACGAAGCGGCTTTCATGCCTGGCTGACACGGCCACGTAGCGACCGGTCTATCCACGACGGAGAGCTGTCGGCGGCGATCCGTGCGAGCTTTCTG
>NZ_JBFBVU010000095.1:0-508 GCF_040689105.1 Meridianimarinicoccus marinus | reverse complement strand
TCGTTTCGACAGCGATCACCATTTCCTGCAGAAGCATTCGGGCGCGCAACAAGGCACGCCGCTGCTGGCTTTCGAGGGGTTTGCATGCACCGGACGGCGCAGGTTGACCCGCATCGTCTGTGAGATCCCCCGCGCGCCATTGCGATCAGTCCCGTCGCCTGGGCCTTGAGAAAGGCTTTCGCGTGCCTTGTCTCGATGCAGATCACCGGCAGGCCAGGCCGTGCCAGTCCCTCGAACAGCCACGGCGACAGAGGCCCAGCCTCAAGCCGGCTCCGCTCGACACGACCCCCGATGTCGCTGACCGTGACGGCGAGGTCAGCAGGATAGATCGACCCCTCCATCTCTGGCAGATCAGGCCGTCCTCATCGACAACGCAAATGGCGGTCTCCGTGACCGATACTTCCAGTCCGGCACAATACGTCCGGCTGCGTCTTCTTCCCTGATGCTTGTGGCGGGTTCTCCCGGACCACGTCTACCATCAGATCGAGGCGCAGCACTCCTCAGAGAC
>NZ_JBFBVU010000094.1:0-517 GCF_040689105.1 Meridianimarinicoccus marinus | reverse complement strand
AGATCTTGCAGATGTATTCGTAAGGCGTAAGCCCGCTGAGGGTCTTGAGCCTGCGGGCGAAGTTGTAGGCTGCGATGACGTCGGCAAGGTGTGTTCGCAACTGGTCGTGGTTTTCGTAGTGGAAGCGTTTGACGGTCGCCTCCTTGATCGTGCGGTTCATTCGCTCGACCTGGCCGTTTGTCGGGAAATCAGTCCACTGGACTGATTTCTGATCCTCCAAACTCCACGGGTGGTTTGGCCTGGTCAGTCGGTGCTCGATCTCATTTGCCTCACAGATCATGTCGAACCGCATCTGCCGTGAATATGCTGTGTTCCGGTTGCGGGGCTGCGCGGCGCACTGGATACCGTTGCCAATGGTCGCTCGGACCGGTGGCGCGATCATTGGCAACTCGGTGAGGATCGTGTGGATGCGACAGGGGACGGCCTCGAGCAGGTGTTCGAGGAACTCCCAGGCGGTCTTGCGATCTGCCTTGTCCACGAGTTGGGTGACTGCGAATTTGCTGGTCCGGTCAATGCC
>NZ_JBFBVU010000093.1:0-525 GCF_040689105.1 Meridianimarinicoccus marinus | reverse complement strand
CCCGAAGGGGCTATTTGCCCACAGCCAACATCCCCACGATTCCTCCGTCCAAGGGAAGATGTTCCAAGCGCGAGCCTTTTTCAGCAGCCTGCTAAGCGATTGGCCGGAGACTCAAGCAGCAACCAGCGGCTTGATGCCCGAGGCATCGACGCTCTTGCGGGCCGCGGCCATGTCGTAGTTGGCCTGCATTATGATCCAGAACTCCGGTGTAGTCCAAAGCGCGTTGGACAGCCGCAAGGCCGTGTCGGGGGTTACGCCGGTCTGCCTTTTCACCAGCCGCTCGATGCGGGTACGCGGCACGCCAATTGCCTTCGCAAGGCCAATCGCGGAAACACCAAGCAGCTCAAAAAATTCATGGCGAAGGATTTCGCCCGGGTGGCAAGGGTCGGTCATAAGTCCCATGAGCATTTCTTTTCAGTGGCAGTCCGTGAACTCAACATCGGCGGGGCGTAACCATCCGGCGTAGGCCGCGGTCGCTGGCGTCTCTTAGATCGTAGCCTTGGGTTTGCGACGCCGCGGGGCCCA
>NZ_JBFBVU010000092.1:0-535 GCF_040689105.1 Meridianimarinicoccus marinus | reverse complement strand
CGCCCCCGGGCACCATATACCCTTCCGATTGCGGCCAGCACTGTATCCTAATAGACTGAATTCCGTAGATATTCTCGGATCTCTTGTTCGAGAAGAGCCAAGGCGGTTCCAGAACATGCGTCCTGACTGGGGGTACGATTCGGGGTACTGCGGAAACCGTGACATGAGGGTACCCCCAGATGGCGATGCTGAGCGATACCAAGATCCGCGCGCTGAAACCCAGGGACAAGCCGTACAAGCAATCTGATTTCGACGGTCTCTTCCTTCTGATCAATCCGGGCGGCTCGAAGCTGTGGCGCTTCAAGGACCGCTGGATGGGGAAGGAAAAGCTTCTGTCCCTCGGGAAATACCCCGATCTGCCCCTCAAGCAGGCATGGGACAAGCGAGACGAAGCCCGCAGGCTGCTCAGCCAGGGCGAGGACCCTTCCTTTGTGCGCAAGCAGGAACAGGTGACCAAACAGGCGCAACAGGGCGAGACCTTCGTCAAGATTGCGGAAAACCTGCTTGAATAGAAACGCCTCGAAGGCAAATCGGC
>NZ_JBFBVU010000091.1:0-546 GCF_040689105.1 Meridianimarinicoccus marinus | reverse complement strand
ACTTGTTCGTTGTCTTTGTCATGATGCTCCATCCTACTCAGGAGTTGGAGCCTCCGGCAAACCCGGTGCGGGTCAGTCTTTCGGTAGTTGGCGAACAGATCAAGAGCAAGGGAATTGGGCGTATGAACATGCAGGCGCTTGGCCTGGTTGTTCTACTTCCCTCCATACTCATGCTTTCAACCAACGAAAGTGTTCCTGGCGAACTACCGGCGACCCTAATCGGCGCAATGGCAGGCTACATTTTCGGGGTGCGCAACGGAGATTAGGTTACATAATTCGGCTTACAGAGTGATTTCGTGTATGCGCAAAGTTAAAGTGTCCCTCGACGGCTCAGACCATCACTGGTTCGACGATCGCGGACCCGCTACAAACCCAACGGTCGCCGCAACGATGGCCGGAATTCATTGGCTAACCGCAAGCGCATTGCAGACCGCAAAGTCAGCCAGGGCTGCGATATCTGAGGTCTCCGCTGATCCAGCCCCCGTTTCACCGGACACCTAAGCGGTTTCGGTTTTGGCCCTGATGAACTCGCGGGGCGAGCGCCAT
>NZ_JBFBVU010000090.1:0-597 GCF_040689105.1 Meridianimarinicoccus marinus | reverse complement strand
TGACCGCCACGGCGTTGCATCCCGGCGACCTGCTGCCGCCGGTCCGGGTCGCGCTGGTGCTGGCCGGGATCAGCCTTGCCGCCCTTGCCATCCGGGCATTGCGCCGCCAGCGCGCGCGCATCCGGGCCGCCGAACGCCGGGCCGAGCTGAGCGATCTGGAAACCCGTCTCAGCCACGCCAGCCGCGTGAATGCCCTGGGCGAGATGGCCAGCGGCATGGCGCATGAGCTGACCCAGCCGCTGACGGCGGTCCTGGCACAGGCCCAGGCGGCCCGGCGGCTGGTGGCGCGCGGGGACACCCGCCAGATCGCCGGGGGGCTGGAGGAGATCATCGCGCAGACCCGCCGCGCCGCGGCCATCCTTGACCGGCTTCGGACCTGGACGCGGCCGCGCGCGCAAGCGCCGCAAGTGGTCGATCTGCGCGACTGCGTGGCCGTCGCCGAGACCCTGCTGCGCACCCAGGCCAAGGCGGCGGGCGCCACCGTGGCCATCCGGGGCACGGCCCGGGCGGTGCCGGTTCTGGCCGACCGGATCGAGCTGGAACAGGTGATCTTCAACCTGATCCGGAACGCGCTGGACGCGGTCGAGGAGGCCGCGC
>NZ_JBFBVU010000008.1:0-161741 GCF_040689105.1 Meridianimarinicoccus marinus | reverse complement strand
CCCCCCCCCCCCCCCCCCCCCCCCCCCCCCCCCCCCCCCCCCCCCCCCCCCCCCCCCCCCCCCCCCCCCCCCCCGCCGGATCGATCGGCTGCTCTGTGCCGTTGACCTTGCGTTGTGGGATCTGAAAGGCAAGGCCGCCGGCCCGGCGGCTGCTGAGTGGCTACCGCTCGAAGTTCCTCGCCATTGGGTCGACCATGTGCGGTGACGATCTGGAAAACGGTCTGGCCACGCCCGCAGATTACGCCCTCTATGCCGACTGGCTGGTCAACGAGCGCGGCTACAAGGCGGTAAAACTGCACGGCTGGATGCCGCCGGTGCCGGGCGCGCCGGATGTGCGCAAGGACTATGCCGCTTGCGCCGCGGTGCGCGAGGCCGTGGGCCCCGACATGCCGCTGATGCTGGACCCGCATCACTTCTATTCGCGCACCGAATCCATGTGGCTGGCCGACAAGCTGGCCGAATTGGACTTCGCCTGGATCGAAGAGTGCATGGAGGAAGCTTCGATGTCCTCCTACCAGTGGCTGACCAAGGGCTCGAAACTGAATATCCTCGGCCTGGAATCCATGACCGGCGAGCACTGGACCCGCGCCGAATGGGTCCGGAACGGAGCCTGGGACCTGGTGCGCACCGGGGTCTGGGACGTCGTCGGCATCACCCCGTCGATGAAAATCTCCAACATGGCCGAAAGCTTCCACATGTCCTGCGAAGTCCATGGCCACGGCGCCGGCAATCTTGAAGTGTCGTTGGCGATTTCCAACAGGACCTGCGCCGAACGCGGCCTGCTGCGCCCCTTCCTGGATTACGAAAAGCCCAAGGAATACCAGAACCGGATCGACGACGAGATGGACAAGGACAGCTATGTTCACGCTCTCGATACGCTGGGCCTGCTGCCGCAACTGGAGGGTCTGATCCAGTATCTGAAAGTTCCCACCGTCGGGATCGAGGGCAACGCCCGGGTTGAGGCCGCGACCGAACTTTCGCTGGCTACCAACATGTATGTGATCCAGGCCTCGCATCTGCCGCCGAACTTGGCGCAGGATGCCTTCCGCGTGGTGCTGTCGGATCACCATTACTGGGGCGGCCTGAAAGCCAGCCGCGATCTGGCCCGGATCTGCGTGATCTGGGGCGTCGGCCTGTCGATGCATTCCAACTCGCACCTCGGCATCAGCTTGGCCGCCGCCACCCCGAACCTGACCTATGACTGCGCCACGCATTATCCCTGGCAGGTCGACGAGGTGATCAAAGGCGGACGCCTGCGGTTCGAACGTGGATCGCTGGCCGTGCCAGACGGGCCGGGCCTGGGCGTCACGCTGGACCGGGCGGCCCTGGCGCGTCTGTACCAAGCCTGGCTGGACACCGGCATCCGCAAACGCGATGACATTTTCGAAATGAAGAAACAACAGCCCGACTGGGAATTCGGACGCCCGAAATTCTGATGGCCTGCGCCGCAGCAGGGGACGCTCAATGTGCAAGCACCAGAGGCCGGGGAATGACGCCCCGGCCTTAACCTTCCGGCGGCCGTGTCTTCCTCAGGGGCATGTCGTCGTGCAGCGGCACGGTCTGCCGTTCGATCATCCGGTGCACGACGGGCTTGGGGCCGCGATGCAGGGCGCGCAGGCGGTCGGCCACCTCGGCATCGGCTTGGGTACGGCGTTCGTTGTGGCGCACGTACTCGCCCCAGGTGGGCACATGGTAGCTTTCACTCCAGTGATGGGGTTTTTCCAGATCGCGCAACATGGACCAGTTCTGGGCGCCGTCGCGGATGCGGATGCGGCGGCGGCGGCTCATCATCGTCAGGAACTCGGGCACATCGGCCTGGTCGATGATGTAGTCCACCATGACCATCACCGGCCCGCTGCGATAGTTCAGATCCAGTTGCAGGGCCGGTTCGCGAAAGCGGTTCAGCGGATCCAGGTTCAGCCCTTCGATGTTGGGCAGCGGCAGGCGGATGCCAACCAGCGCGCTGCACAACAACAGCACGGCGGCGGTGGTCAGCGCGCCGGACGGACCGGCCCGTTCGGCCACCTCGCCCCACAGCCAGCTTCCCCCTGCCATGCCGCCAAAAGCCCCGGTCTGGTACAGCGCCAGCGCCCGGCCCACGACCCAACGCGGGGTCGACAGCTGGATCGTCACATTGAACATCGACATGGCCAGCACCCAGCAGGCCCCGGCCAGCAGAAGCGCGGCCCCGCTGAGCAGGACCAGCGGGCTGAGACCAAGCACAAGACAACTGAGGCCGAAACCGGTGAAGGCCCCACGCGCCAGAAGCTCGTTGCGGAAGATCTCGCGCAGGCGCTTGTTCATCAGCGCACCGCCCACGGCGCCGATCCCGAAACAGCCCAGCATCACGCCGTAAAGAAACGCCGTGCCCTGCAACGTCTCGCGCACCACCACCGGCAACAGCGCCAGCAGGGCGACACCGGACAGGCCGAACAGAAACCCGCGCAGGATGACGCGCAGCAGGTTCGGCGACATCCCCACATAGCGCAGCCCGGCCAGAAAGGCGGTGCCCATCGGTTCCCGCGGGAGGCGGGTGTCGCGCACCGGGGACCGCCAGCGGCGAAGCGCCAGGATGATCGCGATATAGCTCAAGGCATTGACGGCAAAGGCCGCCGCCACCCCGGCCAGCGCGATGATCGCCCCGCCCGCCGCCGGTCCGACACTGCGCATCAGGTTGAAGCCCATGCTGTTCAGCGACACCGCCGAGGGCAATTCCTCGCGGCTGACGATATCGCCCATCGAGGCCTGCCACGACGGGTTGTGCAGCGCCGTGCCGCAGCCGATCAGGAAGGTGAAGGACAACAACAGCCACGGTGTGAGCATCCCCTGATAGGCCATCACCGTCAGCACGATCGACACCACGAACATGAAGCCTTGGGCGATCAGCATCACGCGGCGGCGGTCGAAATTGTCGGCAAACACCCCCGCCAGCAGCGAAAACACCATGATCGGCAGCGTGACCGAGGCCTGCACCAGCGCCACCATGCTCTCCGACGAGGTCAGCGAGGTCATCATCCACGCCGCCCCGACCGCTTGCACCAGCCCGCCGAAGTTCGACGCCAGCGCTGCGATCCAGAGCATCCGGAACGTCTGGTTGGAGAACAGTTGCAATGGCGATGACCGGTCCGCCATGACGCCCCTCCCCCTCGATACCGCGAAACCACGCAGGCGCCTTGCGCCGGTCAAAGCCACCGTCGTTGCGGGCGGGCTTTGGCGCGATGCTAGGGGTCCAGACCGGGAAAGACCAGTGGGCGGCGCATCTTCGGCGCTGACGGAAACGGCGGCCCGCCCGGAAAGGGCGGCCCGGTCCGCGTGTCAAAGTTCATTGGGGAGATTCTGGCGCACCTATCGACCGGCGCGCCCGTCGTTCCACGTTGCGATCACTCTGCTGGTTCTACGGCAAAGAAGGCTTTCGAATACCACTCGGCGGCGGCGCGGATGTCGTCGTCGCTCAACTCGGCGGCCACGGCGGACATGATGTCGTGCTGCCGCTTGCCGACGCGAAACGCCTTCAGTTGGGTGTCGATGTACATCACCGTTTCGCCGGCCAGGTTGGGCGCGTCTTCGATCTGCGCCAGTCCGTTGACTCCGTGACAGCCGACACAGGCTTCGGGCGCGCCCCCGGCATCGACCCCCTGCATCAGACCGGCACTGGCGGTGTGCCCGGCGTACCAGGCAGACACATCGGCAATCGACTGATCGTCCAGCCCCGAGGCCACCACCGACATCATCTCGTGATAGCGTTCGCCATCGCGAAAGGCGGTCAGCTGGCGCACCAGATATTCCTGGGACTCGCCGCCGATATTGGGCGCGATGGGCAGCTTGGCCACCCCGTCGATGCCGTGACAGGTCTTGCACTGACGCGCCACGGTCCGTCCGTTTTCCCGGTCGCCCGCGGTCTCGGCCAGGGCGACCTGGGCGGAGAAAACTCCGCCCAGGATCAAGAGTGTTGCGGTCTTCATTCGGACCCCTCGTAGGAGATGCGATACAGCGCACCGGCCAGGTCGTCCGACACCAGCAGCGAGCCGTCGCGCAGCATGGCCACATCCACCGGACGTCCGAGGTATTCCTCGTTCTCGTCGATCCAGCCTTCGGCGAAGGGTTGGATGGTGGCGTTGCCCTCGTCATCGATGAAGGTCACCATGACCCGCGCGCCGACCGGCGTGGTGCGGTTCCACGACCCGTGCTGCGCCGAGAAGATGGCGTTCTTGTACTTCTCGGGGAACATCTTGCCGGTGTAGAACATCATGCCCAGATCCGCGGCATGGGCCACGGTCTCGACGGCGGGATGCACAATCCCCTCGGGCGGCTCGACATCGGCATATTCATTGGTGCGCACGGTGCCACCGCCATACCAGGGCGCGCCAAAGTTCTGACCCGCTTCGGTCTGACGGTTGATCTCGCCCGGCGGGATGTCGTCGCCCATGCCGTCCACCTGGTTGTCGGTGAACCACAGTTCTCCGGTTTCCGGGTGGAAGTCATGCCCGACCGAATTGCGGATGCCGTAGGTGTAGACCTCGCGCTCGGACCCATCCAGGTTCATGCGGATCATGCCGCCGATGCCGTGCTTGGCATAGGTCTCCAGCTTCTCGGCCGGGGCCACGTTGAACGGCTGCCCCAGCGAGATGTAGATCTTGTTGTCGGGACCGATCTTGCAGACGCGCGCGGTGTGGTTGTAGCTTTCTTCCTCGACCGGGATCAGGTCGCCCTTGGCCACCAGGTTGAAGGCCGCCACGTCGGGGCTTTCATAGAAATACTCGGCCGCGGGGAACAGCAGCACGCGGTTCTGTTCGGCGATGTACAGGAAGCCGTCCTTCGACATGCACGGACCGTTGGGGATCGAGAAGGTCAGCGACGGGGCGAAATCCTTGACCTCGTCGGCGACGCGATCCTTGTTGCGGTCGGTCACCGACCAGACCTTGTCCTTGCGGGTGCCAACGAAGGTCACGATGCCCTGCGAGCCCACGGCGATGTGGCGCGCATCCGGCACCACGGCATAAAGCTCGATCTTGAAGCCATCGGGAAGCACGATGTTTTCAAGGGTCTTCTTGATGCCGTCCGCGAAGGGGCCGGTCTGATCGATGAAAGTGAACTCGGTGGTTCCGGTGGTCTTGAAGCCCGAAAGCTTTTCAAGATTGTCGGGCACCTCGGCGCCTTGCGCATAAGCCCCGCCGGCAAGCAGCGTGGTGGTGGCGAGAGTGGTGAGAAGTGTTTTCACGGTTTTCCTCCTGTTGACGTGAAGTCTTGGTCGAGACCGGCAACCGCAGGGCAGCCGGGATCGGGCGCCCGAAACGATGCTCGGGCGGTCGTGGGAATGGGTCAGGGGTCGAAAGCGTCAGCCGGGCGGTGGTCCGGTGATGCGGAAGGCAGGATCGCGGCGGGTCATTTCGCCGTGCCCGCGTGTTTGTAGACGGTGTTGCGCGACACGCCGAGACGGCGGGCCGCAAGGCTGACGTTGCCGTCGCATTCGCGCATGGTCTTGCGGATGCGGCGGCAGTTCGCTTCGCGGGTGGAATGGCCCTGGCAGGCCTCGCAGACCGGATCTTGTCCAGCCAGCCAGGGCAGCAATTCGCGTACGCGGTCGGCCCCGATCAGGCCATTGCTCTTGCGTCGGGAGAGTTGGAACAGCAACCGGCGCAAGGAATAGAAGGTCAGATGATCGCCCAACTGGCGCACTACCGGCAGGGCGTCATCGGCAAGCCGTGCGTCGGGGGCGAACTCAGACAGGATGGTTTGCGACACCGCGCCCAGATCCATGCGCTCGCTCAGCGGCGGAACACAGAAGCTGTGGCCCCAGAAATCGTCGAAAGCCACGGCGCTGCGGTCGTGCTGGCAGGCATCAGTGCCCGAACAGCGTTCGATCACCAGAAGGGTCCAGCTGCCGGGCGCCTGTTTGTCGCGCGAGACCTGATCCAGCTGGCACAGAAGCCGCTTGGTCACCGGCAGGGCCCGGTCGCCCAGAGCCTCGATCCCGTCCAGGATCAGGGTCACATTGCCCCGCGTTTCCAGCAGCGGCCCGAACGCCGGGCCATCGCCCCCCACGACCTGCCCGCGCAGCGAGAAATCCAGGTGGCTTTCCTTGGCGATGGCGCAATCGATCTCGATGCAGCGGTCCTTGCCGCGCAGATGCGCATGGACGGTCCGCGCGGTCTCGCTGAGCCCGTTGCCCGACCTTCCGCAAATCCGCACCGGCAGCCCGGCCTCGGCGGCTTCGGCGCACAGTTCGATCTGTTTCTTCATGTAATCATCGCCCGTGCCCCGCTTCGCGGCGGGTCCCGGGGCGTCCGACCGGTCGATCTGAAGCGCGGGCAGGCCCAACGTCAGTTGCGGCCCCGGTGCGCGCAAGCCCATGACGGGACCGCGCGTCAGCCGGATCCGGACAAAGACGCTGGAGCCGCGCCGATCCCGCAACTGCGCGTTATCACCGGATTGGATGCTGTCCAGAGTCCGGGCGTAGCCATCCTGAAAGACATCACTGAAATGAGGAGATCTGAGACCCGCAATATCGGGAAGAAGGTCGCGCGCCACCGCGGTGGCACCGGTCATACGCCCGTCACGATCGAAGGCCAGCAGGCCGGCGCTTTGGGTGGTCAGGTATTCCTCGCGCGGGTGGCAATACAGGATCAACTCGTTCCGGTGGTCTTCCACGAACAGTCGGTTCGTGATGTTCAGTGCCGCCAGCCCCACCAGTGTCGCCGTATGCCGCTCGCGATCCCCTATCGGAGAGGTGACATCCAGCACCCCCGCCAGGCTGCCATCGCTGCGGAACACCGGCGCGGCGATACAGGAAATGGCGGCGTTGGCGGCAAAGAAATGCTCTGGCCCCAACACGCTCAGGCGCCTGGCGTGCTTGGCCACCAGACCGAGCGCATTGGTGCCGCGCAGATCCTCGTTCCAGACCGAGCCGGGAATGATGCTGCGCGCCATGGGGGTGCCTTCGGCCTGGGTGTCGGTCAGCACGTCCAGCACCACGCCATCGGTGTCGCCGAAGGCGATCAGATAGTCATGACCGGCGATCTGGCTGGCCAGAAGCTCCATCTCGGGCCGGGCCAGCATCAGCGGCCGCTCGGAGCGTTGCTTGTGCAGCAGGAAATTTTCGAAGGTCAGCACGCAGTCGGTCGAGTCCGCGCACGGGTCGAGGCCCTGCTCAAGGCACCGCCGCCAGCTTGACGAGATCTCGGGCTGCAGCACGGAGTCCAGCACCACGCCCTGTTCGTCCAGCAATGGCCGTGCGCGATGCAGTCCTTGTGTCATGCAGAAATCTCCTCCTCTGCATGCAGATACTTGGACAATTCCTTAGTGCGCAACAATCACCTGACAACTGTTCATTTTTGAGCACAGGCGCGCCGGATTGGCCGACATCCGGCAAAGACATCCGCCGTCACCCGGCAATGGCCGGGGTCAAACGGGCGTCAGTGTCCGAATCCTCCCCCGACCGCCGGTTCGCGGCTCACAACACCGGACCGATGGTGGCAATGGCGTTGTTCCAGATCCGCATGTGCACCGGCCAGGCGCGGACCTTCTCCAGATGCACGGTTTCGGACTGGGCCACATAGCTGGCCTGACGGTCGCACACGGCCTGCGTGACCTCCGGATCCTGCAGCAGGATGTTGTTTTCATAGTTCAGATCGAAGCTGCGCAGATCCAGGTTCGACGACCCGATTAGCGTCACCAGCCCATCCATCGTCAGGGTCTTGGCGTGCAACAGCCCGCCCTCGTATTCGAAGATCCTGCAGCCCGCCGTCAAAAGCTTGCGATAGTAGCTGCGGCTGGCGGCGGCGACGATCCAGCTGTCATTGCGCCGGGGGAAGATCAGCGTCACCTTCACCCCGCGATGGGCGGCAGCGCATATCGCTTCCAGCACCGTGGCGTCGGGCACGAAATAGGGCGTGGACAGGGTCAGGCTGTCCTGGGCGCAGGCGATCAGGCTGGAAAACAACTGCGGGGTCGCGCCCCGGCGCTCGGTCGGGCCATCGCCGATGACCTGGGCCGGAAAGCCCTCCTGCCCGACGTTGGCTTTCAGCGGGAAACTGTCCAGCGCTTCGCCGGTGGTGGCAATCCAGTCGCTGAGAAACAGCAGTTCGTTCTGGGTCACGATCGGGCCTTCGAACCGCAGCATGATATCCACCCAGGGGGCGTATTTTGCCTTCACCAGAAACTCGGGATCGGCCGAGTTTCGGCTGCCGCAATAGGTGATCCGGCCATCGATCACGGTGATCTTGCGATGGTTGCGCAGATCGACCCGGCTGGTCAGCAGGGTGCGCGGGAGATTGTTCAGCGGCAGGGCCACGGCCATCTGGACGCCGGCCTCTTTCATGCGAGACCAAAGCTGCGACTTGATCATCGCGCGCGAGCCCAGTCCGTCAGCCATCGCCCGGCAGGTCACACCCCGGCCCGCGGCGCGGATCAGTGCTTCGGCGACCTCGGTGCCGGTCTTGTCGGTCAGCCAGATGTAATAGAGCACATGCACCTGCTCGGTCGCGGCGTCGATATCGGCGATCAGGCTGGCATTGGTGGCCGCCGCATCGGCCATCAGCGTGGCGCGATTGCCAGCGACCGGCTGGAAGCCGTTGATCGAGGCCGCGTAGCGGAACGCCGGGTGGTACAGCGGATCGATCAGGTCGTCGGCTGCTTCGGACGTTCCCATATAGGCCGCAGCCCGGGCCCGGATCTGGTCGAAGATTCGCTTGTGACGCTTGTCGGCCTCATGGCCGATGTCGATCTCGCCGAACAGGAAATAGATGATGCTGCCGAAATAGGGCACCAGGATCAGCACCACGAACCATGCAAGACGCGCCGGCGGGAACAGGTCGTCGCGCAGCAGAATCCGAACGGTAAAAGCGACAACAATGCAGAAGTGAAATATCAGCAGGATCGAAACCATGGGTGCTCCTTGCGGCCCGGGCGATACGGACCAAGACGATGCTCCACCTGTGGCGAAGACTCAGGCAATCGGCAACCCCGCACCATGGTCAATTGACCACCCGGCGGGCGATGGCCGCACCATCGGTGACCGCGGTCGAGGGATAGAGGATGACGAGATCCCCGGCCTCCAGCCCGGCCAGAACCTCGGCCTGAACACCGTTGTTACGGCCAATCTCGACAGGGGTCACGCGGGCGGTACCGTCCTGCGCCCGGAACACCGCCCAGTCGCCGCCACTGCGAAACAGCGCGCTTGCCGGCACGCGCAAGGCATCTTCCTGTTTCCAGACCACGATCCGCGCCACCACGCGATAGCCGTGCCCAAGCGCCTTGCGCTCGTCGGCCGGGCCGGACAATTCGACGGTCACCGGGACGCGCTGTTCCTCGACCCCCAATGCAGAAAACTTGGTGATGGCCAGAGGATCGATCCGGGAGACCGTGCCGTGCAGCGCGGTGGGGCCGCCCCAGTCCTCGATGATGACCTGATTGCCGACTTCGACCTGCACCGCGTCCGACGAGATCAGTTCCACCACCACTTCCAGCGCGCCCTCGATGTCGCCGATCTCCATGATTGGCGCGCCGGCCGGCAAGGTGGTTTCGCTTTGCTGCATGATGCGCAGGATGCGCCCATCTGTAGGGGCATAGAGCGGAATGTCGTCGCTGCGCGGATTGCCGATGGCCGTGGCCAGCCCCGGATCGTCAAACCCGATCAGCTGCGCCCGCGAATTGGCCAGATTGGCCTCCCGCATCGAGATCGCAGCCTCGGCGGTTTCGACCTGGGCTTCGGACACGCGGTACCCCTGCCGGGCGCGGTCCAGCGCCGCCGGGCTGGTGAACTGCCGGTCGGCCAGGGTTTCGGCGCGTTCCAGCTCGGCCTGGGCCAGATCGCGATTGGCCAGCGCGGCGTTCAGATCGGCGCGGGCGACCCGCAGGGCCGCCTCGGCAGCCTGCACCGCCGCCAGCGCCTGTTCGCGTGTGCGCACGTCCAGGGCCGCCGGGTTGGTGGGCAGCATATGCGCCACCACGGTTTCGCCCCGGATCACCGGGTCGCCGGGATCTACCTCCACCCGCTGCAACCGCCCGGCCACCGGCGTCGAGACGATATAGGCTTCGGCGACACGGGTGCGGCCCTCTTCGTCGATGGTCACCATCATCGGCCCGCGCGTCACCGCGTCGAGATCAACCATCACCGGTCGGGGCCAGAAGGCCGCCGCCAGCGCCCCGGCGATCAGCAGGCCGGTGATCAGCGTCAGCACCCACCGCGATCTCTTTCTTGCCCTCGCCATTGTCTACTCCCGTGTTTTCAGCGCCTGGATCAGATCGGCCCGGTCCAGATCGCGTTTCACCAGCCCGCCCGAGACCACGGCGGCCAGCAGCACCACGATCATCGCCTGACCATAGCTGGCGGGATCGAAGACCGCAGGAATCTGGTACAGATCATTGGAAAAGCCCCGTGCGATCCCGAAGGACAGGAAATATCCCATCACCGCCCCCAACGGCAGGGCCATCACGGTCACGACCGCCAGTTCGCCCAGCAGCACGAAAGCCGCCTCGCCCCGCGTGAAGCCAATCACCCGCAACGAGGCCAGATCGCGCGCACGCTCGGCCAGAGCAATGCGGGCGGCATTGTAGACGATGCCGAAGGTGATGACGAAGGCGATGGAGCCCATGACATAGCGGATGCTGCCCGCGCCGGTGTTCATCTGCGCCATCAGCGCGTCGCGGGCCTGCGACTTCAGGCTGACCCCGACCACGGTGGGCATGTCCTTCAGCGCGGCATAGATCGCGGTCTCGTGGGTCTCGTCGATGGCCAGATAGGCACCCGACACGCGGCCGGGTTCGCCAAGCGCCCGGTTCAGCGCATCCATGTTCATATAGGCCGGCGCGCCCAGCAGAGTCTCGGCCACGCCCGACACCGGCAGGTCCAGCAGCGGCTGGCGGCCCTCACGCACCTCGACCCGCAGGGTATCGCCGGGCACGATGTCCAGCACATCGGCCAGCGCACGGGACAGCACCACGCCATGGTCGGGCGGCTCGATCGGGGCCTGAGCCTTGTCCAGCGCGCGGTACAACTCGGTCGTGTCCGGCAGACCGGTCAGCCCACCGCGATAGGTGGTCAGCCCGTTGCGCAGTACAGCGCCGACATGGCGCAGCGGCTCCACTCGGTCGACACCGGGCAGGCGCGCCAGTTCCAGCAGCGTCTTGTCGCTGATCGGATGGGTGAATGTGACCGTCACATCGCTGCGGTCGGTGACCGAGAACGTCAGGTCGATGGTGCGATTGAACCCGGCCATGATGGTGATCATGGACACCGACAGCGCCATGCCCGCGGCGATGCCCAGCGTCGCGCCGGCCATGCGTCCAAACTGCCGGGTGATCCGGCGCAGCACCATGCGCGACGGCTGGTCCAGAATACGCCCCAACGCCCGACCTACCTGCCCGGCCCTGCTGAAATCCGGCGGCGCCGGGGGGCGCATCGCCTCGGCCGGGGTCAGGGCAAAGACCCGCCGCAGCACCATCAGCCCGCCGCCCGAGGCCGCAAGGATGCTGATCGCCACCCCGGTGACGAAGGCTGCCGGATCCAGTTGGAAGACAAGGAAGGGAAACTTGTAGTAAGCCGAATAGACCCCGATCATCGCGCGCCCCGCACCGATGCCCAACAGGCATCCGGCCAGCGCCCCGCCCGAGGCGATGGCAAGGATCAGCTTGAAATAGTGCAGCCCGACCTCGCCGTTGCCATAACCAAAGGCCTTCATCAGGCCGATCTGACCCCGTTCGGCCTGCACGATCCGGCTGACCACGATGTACAGCAGGAAGGCCGCCACCGCGAGAAAAATGGGCGGCACCGTGGTCGAGGAGGCCTCAAGCCCCGCGATCTCCTCGGTCACAAAGCGGTTCGAGGTCTGGTCGGCCAGCGGATAGGCGCCCAGCCCGCCATAGGGGTTCAACAGCCGGTCGGCGGCGGCAATCACCGCGTCCTTACTGGCCCCGCGCGCCAGCCCCAGAAGCGCCTCGTTGAAGGCGCCGTCCATGTCATAGGCCGCGGCCAGCCCGCGCCGCCCCATCCAGATCACGCCGAAGCGCGCGTCATCGGGCACCAGTTCCCCCGGTGCGGTGGTGTACAGAAATTCGGGGCTTTGCGCCAAACCGACGATGTCGAAACTGCGCCGCGCGCCGTTCATGGTGGCGCGCAGGTGATCGCCCGGGCGCAGGTCATGGGCCGCAGCGAAGCTTTGCAGCAGCACGATCTCGTCGGGCCGTCCCGGTGCCGGCAGCCGGCCATCGGTCAGATAGACATCGTTCAGCGCCGGCCGGCGATGTTCGGGCAGCGACACTGCCTGCGCCTGCACCGGCAGCACCCCGCCCGGCAGGTCGATCAGCGCCCGGCCCTGCACCCGGGTCTGCACCGCCGACACACCAGGGATCTCGGCCAGCCGGGCGCCCAGGTGTTCCGGCGCGCGGCTGACCGGCGCAAAGACATCGGCCAGCCGGTAACGTTCATAGTACGCGTTACGGGTTTCGGTCAGCGAGGCCGTCAGCCCGGTCATCATCACCAGCATCATCACGCCCATGGCAATCACCGCGCCGATCGCCGTCGCTTGCCCCTTGATGCGCCACAGGTCGCGCAGCAGCTTGTGATCCAGCGGGCTCACCAGACGATCTCAGACGGCGCCAGCTTGGCGGTGTTGCGCACCACCTCGCGAATGCTGCCGTCGGAAAAATGGATGACCCGGTCGGCCATGGCCGCGGTGCTGGCGTTATGCGTCACCATTAGCACCGTGGAGCCAAGCCGCGCGTTCACGTCGTGCAACACCTGCAACACCGCGCGGCCGGTTTCGCTGTCCAGCGCGCCGGTCGGCTCGTCACAGAACAGAACCTCGGGCTGTTTGGCGATGGCGCGGGCGATGGCCACGCGCTGCTGCTCACCCCCCGACAGTTGCGCCGGGAAATGATCGCTGCGCTTGTCCAGCCCGACCAGCCGCAGCGCCTCGTCCGGGTCCATCGGATCGGCGGCGATTTCGGTCACAAGCTCGACGTTTTCATGGGCCGTCAGGCTGGGCATCAGGTTGTAGAACTGGAACACGAAACCGACATGTTCACGGCGATAGCGGGTCAGCGCCGCATCGCTCATCTCGGACAGGTTCTGGTCACGGAAATACGCAGTTCCGTCTGTGGCCCGGTCCAGCCCGCCGATGATGTTCAGCAGCGTGGATTTTCCCGACCCCGACGGTCCCAGCAGCACCACGATCTCGCCCTGCGGAATTTCCAGATCGACCCCGCGCAGGGCATGCACCGCCGCGCGGCCTTCTCCATAGACCTTGGTCAGGCCGTGGGTCGCAAAGGCCAGCCCGGTCATGTCAGACGCCGTGGCCCAATGAGGAGCCCCCGACCCTCGATGGCCCGTTGTCGATCTCTGTCCGGTGCATCTGATCCCTTCCACAGGTGTCGCGCCAAGGTAAGCAGCAATTTCAGCGAAATACTAGGCGGCGACCGGAAGCGGATTAACTTGAGACTAATTCGCAATTGCATTGCCAGTTGCGAACGGCTTGCATATAGTGCGGCCATCACCCCCAACAAGAGGTTGCCCCCGTGAACCGTTTGCGTCTGATGTCCAAGGCTTTGGTGCTGTGTTGTCTGGCCGTGCCGCTGCAGGCCGATGACAAGTTCAAGGCGGTGACAACCTTCACCGTGCTGGCCGATATGGCCCAGAACGTCGCCGGGGATGCCGCCGAGGTGGTGTCGATCACCAAACCCGGCGCCGAGATTCATGGCTACGCCCCGACCCCGCGCGACATCGTGCGGGCGCAGGATGCCGACCTGATCCTGTGGAACGGGCTGAACCTGGAACTGTGGTTCGAGCAATTCCTGTCGAACCTCGGCGATGTGCCCTCGGCCACGCTGACCGATGGCATTGACCCGATCCCGATCGCCGAGGGCTCCTATGCCGGCAAGTCCAATCCCCATGCCTGGATGGGCGTCGACAACGCGCTGATATACATCGACAATATCGCGGCAGCCTTTGCGACCCACGACCCCGGCAACGCCGACACCTATGCCGCCAATGCGGAACGTTACAAGGCACAGATTACTGAAACGCTGGCGCCGCTGCGCGCCCGCGTCGCCGAGATCCCCGAGGACAAGCGCTGGCTGGTGACCTGCGAAGGCGCGTTCAGCTATCTGGCGCGGGACTTTGGCCTGAACGAGCTCTATCTCTGGCCCATGAACGCCGATCAGACAGGAACGCCGCAACAGGTGCGCAAGGTCATCGACGGGGTGCGCGACAACGCGATCCCGGCGGTGTTCTGCGAAAGCACCGTCTCGGATGCGCCCGCCAAGCAGGTGGCGCGGGAAACCGGCGCGGCCTATGGCGGGGTGCTGTATGTGGACAGCCTGTCGAAAGCCGATGGCCCGGTGCCGACCTATCTGGACCTGCTGCGCGTCACCTCTCAAACCGTGGTGAACGGGCTGACCGGGGGCGGCACATGAGCCTTGCGGAAACGCTCGCCCAGACGGAACCCGCACTGTCCAGCGGCATCTGCGCCCGCGACGTGACGGTGACCTATCGCAATGGCCACACCGCCCTGCGCAATGCCAGTTTCGAGATCCCCACCGGCACCATCGCCGCGCTTGTGGGCATCAACGGCGCGGGCAAATCCACCCTGTTCAAGGCGCTGATGGGCTTCGTGCCCGCCGCCGCCGGCACCATCGAGGTGCTGGGCATGAGCGTCCGGCAGGCGCTGCGCCGCAACCTTGTCGCCTATGTGCCGCAGGCCGAGGAGGTCGACTGGTCCTTCCCGGTGCTGGTCGAGGACGTGGTGATGATGGGCCGCTATGGCCACATGGGGTTTCTGCGGCGTCCGTCGAAGGCCGACCACGCGGCAGTGGATGCCGCCCTGGGCCGGGTCAACATGCGCGAATTCCGCCAGCGCCAGATCGGCGAGCTGTCGGGCGGCCAGCGCAAGCGCGTCTTCCTGGCCCGCGCGCTGGCGCAACAGGGGCAGGTGATCCTGCTGGACGAACCTTTCACCGGCGTCGATGTGAAGACCGAGGATCAGATCATCGCCCTGCTGCGCGAATTGCGCGCAGAAGGCCGGGTGATGCTGGTCTCGACCCACAACCTTGGCTCGGTGCCCGAGTTCTGCGACCGCACCATCCTCGTGAAGGGCACCGTGCTGGGCTATGGCCGCACCGAGGATGTGTTCACCCGCGAAAAGCTGGAACTGGCCTTTGGCGGCGTGCTGCGCCACTTCACGCT
Source organism: Meridianimarinicoccus marinus (assembly GCF_040689105.1). Classification (NCBI taxonomy): domain Bacteria; kingdom Pseudomonadati; phylum Pseudomonadota; class Alphaproteobacteria; order Rhodobacterales; family Paracoccaceae; genus Meridianimarinicoccus; species Meridianimarinicoccus marinus. Next base: position 146,563 of record NZ_JBFBVU010000008.1, on the reverse strand, counting down.
GGAGGGCGCCGACCTGCACGACGACGACGATCCGCGCCGCCTGAACGTCATCACCGACGATGAGCGCCCGCTGGTCTTCTATGACGACGACGACGGAGCCGGTCCGCGATGAGCCTGCTGTGGGAGCCCTTCAGCTATGGTTACATGACCAATGCCATGTGGGTCTCGGCGCTGGTGGGCGGGGTCTGCGCCTTCCTGTCGGCCTATCTGATGCTGAAGGGCTGGTCGCTGATCGGAGACGCGCTGAGCCATTCCATCGTGCCCGGCGTCGCGGGCGCCTATATGCTGGGCCTGCCCTTCGCCCTTGGGGCTTTCCTGTCGGGCGGGCTGGCGGCCGGGGCGATGCTGTTTCTGAACCAGCGCTCGGGCCTGAAAGAGGACGCGGTGATCGGGCTGATCTTCACCTCGTTCTTCGGGCTGGGGCTGTTCATGGTCTCGCTCTCGCCGATGTCGGTCAGCATCCAGACCATCACGCTGGGCAATATCCTGGCCATCACCCCCGGGGACACGCTGCAACTGGTTCTGATTGCCGGGGTTTCGCTGACCGTGCTGCTGGCCAAGTGGAAAGACCTGATGGTGGTGTTCTTCGATGAAAGCCACGCGCGGTCGATCGGGCTGCGGCCGGGGCTGCTGAAGGTGGTGTTTTTCACCCTGTTGTCGGCCTGCACTGTGGCGGCAATGCAGACGGTGGGCGCGTTTCTGGTCATCGCGCTGGTGGTCACGCCGGGCGCCACCGCCTATCTGCTGACTGACCGCTTTCCGCGGCTGATTGTATTGTCGGTGGCCATCGGGGCCTCCACCAGCTTTCTGGGCGCCTATGCCAGCTATTTTCTGGACGGCGCCACCGGCGGCATCATCGTGGTGCTGCAAACCCTGATCTTCCTGATCACGTTCTTCGTTGCGCCCAAGCACGGCATGCTGGCCGCGCGCCGCAAGGCCGCCGCCGCGCTGAAGCCGACCCCGGCCCCGCCGGCCGCCGCGCAACGGGTGGAGCCTGCGGAATGATCGACACCCTGCTGCAACCCTTCCAGTTTCCCTTCATGCAGAACGCGTTCTGGATCGCTGCGATCATCTCGATCCCGACGGCGCTGCTGTCCAATTTCCTGGTGCTCAAGGGCTGGTCACTGATGGGCGATGCGGTCAGCCACGCGGTGCTGCCGGGGGTGGTGCTGGCCTATGTCGCCGGCATTCCCCTGATCATCGGCGCCTTTGTCGCTGGCATGATCTGCGCCCTGCTGACCGGGTTTCTGGACACCAACAGCCGGATCAAGCAGGACACGGTGATGGGGGTGGTGTTCTCGGGCATGTTCGGGCTGGGGTTGATCCTGTTCACCAGCATCGAGACCGACCAGCACCTTGACCATATCCTGTTTGGCAACATGCTTGGGGTCGGCGCGCAGGATCTGTGGACCGCCGGGCTGATCTCGGCGTTTGTGGCGCTGATCCTGCTGGGCAAATGGAAGGATCTGCTGTTGCATGCCTTCGATCCGGCACAGGCGCAGGCCAGCGGTTTGCCGGTGAAATGGCTGCATTACGGGTTGCTGTCAATCCTGTCGCTGACCATCGTCGCGACCCTGTCCTCGGTGGGGATCATTCTGGCGATTGCGCTGCTGATCTCACCCGGTGCCATCGCCTTCCTGCTCACCAAGCGGTTCGGGCATATGCTGTGGATCTCGGTCGTGGTGACCCTGATCGCGGCCCTTGGTGGCACCTATGTGTCGTTCTTCCTCGACAGCGCACCGGCGCCGACCATCGTGCTGGGGCTGACGGTGATGTTCCTGCTGGCCTTTGCCCGCAGGCTGGTGCTGACGCACCTGTCGGAACAGCGGGTCTGAAGGCTCTCCGCGCCCGGCCGCAATGGCCGGGCGCGGAGATGGATCAGGCAGCGGCGGCCGCCCGCATGCCACGCACGTTCATGACCAGAAGCCCGATCACCGCCACGGCCCCGGCCATCTGGATCATCGTGGCACCCGGCCAGACGCAGGCCACGCCCGCCACCAAGAGCAGTCCGCGCACCACGGGGCCGACCTTCGCCTCCATGCAGCCCTGCATCCCGGCGGCCAGCGCATAGATGCCCAGCACCGCAAAGCCGAACACCCACAGTGCCGCCCCCCAATCCCCCGACAGAAGCGGGGTATAGGCGAACAGAACCGGCACGATGTAAAGCCCCTTGGCCAGTTTCCAGCTGGCCACGCCCGTGGCCATGGCCGGCGCCTTGGCAATCGCCGCCGCCGTGAAGGCGGCCAGCGCCACCGGCGGCGTGACGTTGCTGTCCTGACTGAGCCAGAAGATGATCATATGTGCCGACAGCAAGGCCGCCAGCGTCACCTCGGGCGGGACGGTCAGATCGCGCAGCGGACCGGCCACTTCCAGCGGCAGGTTGCCGACCAGTTCGCGGGCCGCCTCAAGCGACATCGGGGCGGCAAATTCGGCCATCCGCTCAGGCGCGGCCAGCATCAACACGGCTTGCGCCGCGGGATCCAGCGCCCCTTGCACCAGCGCGTCGATGACGGCCCGGTCGGCGATCATTCCGGCCAAGGCCGGGGCCGACAGGGTGGCCAGCACGATATAGGCCGCCGTCACCGGCAGCCCCATGCCCAGGATCAGGCTGGCCAGCGCCACCAGAAGGATCGCCACCAGAATGTGACCTCCGGCCCATTCGGCGATCATCAGGCTGAAGGTATTGCCGACACCCGCCGTGGCGATGACGTTGACCACAAGGCCCACGGAACACAGCAGCACCGCCGTCATCACCATGTTGCGCGTGCCCAGGGCCAGCGCCTCGATGATGGCGACGGGGCCCATGCGGTTCTGGGTGAACCAGCTGGACACGATTACCGCGACGATGCCGAAGACCGCCGCGTAGGTGGGGGTGAAGCCGCTGACCAGCATTCCGATCAGCAGGGCGATGGGAAAGACAAAGCTGGCGCCGCCCTTGCGGAAGGCCGATCCCAGAGTCTCGCCGTCCGAGGGGATCGGCGGCAGGTTGGTGCGCCGCGCTTCGATCCGCACGAAGAAGGCGACCGACAGGAAATACAGCAGCGCCGGAAGGGCGGCGACCGCCACGATCTTCTCGTAGGGGATCTGGGTGAAGCTTGCCATCACGAAGGCCCCCGCCCCCATGATCGGCGGCATCAGCTGCCCGCCGGTCGAGGCCGCGGCTTCGACCCCGCCCGCGAAGGTGGATTTGAAGCCCGCCCGTTGCATCAGCGGGATGGTAATGACCCCGGTCGAGGCGGTGTTGGCCACGGCCGAGCCCGAGATGGTGCCGGTCAGCCCGCTGGCGATCACCGCCACGATGCCGGGTCCGCCCACCCAGCGGCCCGCCACTGCGCGCGCCAGGGCAATCACGAAATCGCCCGCGCCTGAACGCAACAGGAAGGCCCCGAAGATGATGAAGAGAAAGACATAAGTTGACGAGATTCGTGCGATGGACCCGAACATCGCGTCGTCGCCATAGATCGAGCGGAAGATCACGGTCTCCCAGCTCAGCCCCGAGAAGCTGAACACGCCGCCGACCCAACTGCCCCAGACCGTCACATAGGTGATGGACAGGATGATCAGCGAGGGAATGATCCAGCCGGTCAACCGACGGGTCAGTTCGATCGCCCCAAGGATACAGATGCAAGCTGCGGCCCAGTCCACCGGCGCCAGCTTGACGCCCCGCGCGTAGATGGCGTTTTCCGCAAAGCTCAGGTGCACCGCGGCAATGGCCACGACGGCCCCGAACACCGCGTCGATGGCCTGGCCTGTCGGCGTGCGCCGGCTGCCCTTGGTCATCGGGGTCAGCAGCGCGGCAAGGAAGGCAAAGCAGGCGAAATGCCAGGCGTTCCGCTCAAGCTCCGACACGACGGGGAATACCGCGAGGTAAAGATGCGCCACCGCTACGGTGGCGCAAAAGGCGGTCAGCACATGCTGACCCAGGGTTTTCAAGTCCATCTTACTTGGCGATCAGGCGCTCGGGGATCTCGACCCCGGCTTCCTGATAGTACCGCGCGGCACCGGGGTGCAGCGGCAGCGGCAGACCCGAGATCGCCTTTTCGAGGGCCATCGCCTTGGTCGCCGGATGGATCGCCTGCAGGAACGCGAGGTTCTCGTAGATCGCCTTGGTGATCAGGTAGATGTTTTCTTCCGGAACATCGGCGTTGGTCGCCAGAAAGTTGGGCTGCGCGATGGTGGTCACATCCTCGGCCTGACCCGGATAGGTGCCGGCGGGGATCAGGTATTCGGTCCACAACTCACGCCCGGCATCGGCAGCGGCGCGTTGTTCGGGGGTGAAGTTCAGCAGCGTGACCTTGTCACCCGCCGAGGCCAGCAGCTTGCTGACCGCGCCCACCGGCACACCGGCGGGGGTGCTGATGCCCGAAACCTGGCCGTTCTGCAGTGCTTCGGCCGAGGGGCCATAGCCCGCATGAACCAGTTCGTAATCGGTGTAGATGTCCACCCCGAGCCCGGCCATCAGCGCCGCGTTGGACCCGATGGTGCCCGAGTTCTGGGTGCCAAGCGCCATCGAGTCGCCCTTCAGCGCCACCATATCGGCGACGGTTCCGGTCTCGGCCTTGTCGCTGGCCAGCACGAAGTGTTCCACGTTCTGCCACAGCATGGTGACGGAGCGCAGGTTTTCCTGCACGCCCGAGCTTTCCAGCGGACCGGTACCGGTGGCGGCATAATGGCCGTAGAGACCCTGAAGAATGCCGAACTGGGCCTCGTTTTCGCGCAGCAGGCGCACGTTCTCGCCCGAGCCGGCCGAGTTGATGGCCGACATGCCGATCCCTTCGGTCGGCTGCAGCTTTACCTTCACCAGCGTCGCCAGTGCCACGCCGACCGGATAATAGGTGCCGCCGGTCGAGGCGGTGGCAAGGATGTAGCTGCCTTCTTCGGCCTGCGCCACTGGAGCGGACAGACCGGTGGAAACGGCCAGAGTCAGCGCGGCCGCGGTCGCGCGTGTGAACATGTTCATTCAAGAATCTCCCGGTTGTTCAGCGGGCCGATCCCCGTCGGCCCTTGAGCGAAGACTACGGCGGGCAGGCGGGCAGGCCAACCCCCGAAGGCACTGGACGGTTCAATACGCGCGCCGTGTGTCCAGCAAACTCAGCGGTGTGCGCAAAAGAATGGCGAGGTCCAGCCAGAGCGACCAGTTCTCGATATAGAACAGGTCATGGGCAAACCGGTGGCGCAGGCTTTCGGGGTCATCGACCTCGCCGCGCCAGCCGTGGATCTGCGCCCAGCCGGTGATCCCCGGCGGCAGCCGGTGGCGCGCGGAATAGCCCTGCACGATCTGGGCAAAGCGTTCTTGCCGGCTGGAGCGGGCATCCACCGCATGCGGGCGCGGCCCGACCAGCGACAGCGATCCCTCCAGCACGTTGAACAGTTGCGGCAGCTCATCCAGCGAGGTCTTGCGCAGGATCCGGCCCACGCGCGTCACCCGCGGGTCGCCGCGGGTGACGATCCGGCTGCCACGCGCATCGCATTGATCGGCATACATGGTGCGGAATTTCCAGACCCGGATCAGGCTGTCGTTGAAGCCATGCCGCTGTTGCCGGAAGAAGATCGGGCCGCGACTGTCCAGTCGGATCGCCACCGCCACGGCCAGCATCACCGGCGCAAGGCACACCAGCATCGACGCCCCGAGGGTCAGGTCGAACACGCGCTTGGCCAGACGCCGCTCGGCCCGGAAGGTCGCTGGCAGCAGCGCGGTGCCATCGGGGGCATCGGCGAAGCTGAAATCCTGACTGAAGGCGCTCAGATGCACGGGCACCGGCAGCACCCGGAATTTTTCCAGCAATTGCGCGATCCGTTCTTCCGCCGTGGGCGGCAGGCACAGGATGATCAGGTCAATCTCGGCCATCCGGCAGAACTGCACCAGATCGTCGAAACTGCCGATCTTGGGCACATCCAGAACCACGTCCGGCGCGCGTTTGCCGGTCCGGTCATCGAAAATCCCGCAAATGCGCACTTCGTTGCCGGTTTTCTCGGACAGGCCGCGCACCAGCCGCTCGGCCTCGGGGCCGCCTCCCGCCAGCACCGCACGCCGCGCCGTCAGCCCGCTGGCCACGGCCCAGTCGGCCGCCAGAGACAGACAATACCGAAGCGGCACCAGCACCACCCCAAAAGCGGTCAGCCCGGCCCAGAACACCCCGCCGGGCAGGATATGGCCCAGCCCCGCCACACCCATCGCCACCAAGGCGAGCAGGTATCCCGGCAGGGTACGCGGCAGGCTGCGCCGCGCGTTGACCATCACCCGCAGGGCAAAGCCGCCAAAAGCCGCCGTCAGACCGAGTGCCAGCATCGCCATGCCGATCCCGGCCAGACCGGCCATGCCGGGATGGAACTGCGTCCCCGGGGTGGCAGCGTATTGCACGAACCAGAAGGTGACCGACAGCACCAGCCCTTCGACCCCGGCAGCAATGGCGGCCAGACGGATCGGCGCCAGCGAGGGACGGGCCAGCCCCCTGGCGACCTGCGCGGCAGCGGCACCAAGACCTTCAGAGGGCGGGGGAGCAATGGACAACTCAGGACGCGACATGACAGTTTCCCAGACGACACGGATGGCGCGCAGCCTAGGGGGCAGAGGTTAAACCTTTCTCAGCGCCGGTCGCGGCGGCGCAAACGCGGGCCGGAGAGTCCAATATCCCCGGCCCGACGCACTATTTGTCCAGCGACACCCAGGCCGCGTTGCGTTTGGAACTTTCGACGCAGGCAGCCACGAATTGCACGCCCTTCAACCCGTCCTGAATGGTGGGATAGGTCACCGCCGGATCGGGCCTGTCCCCGTCGCGATGGGCGATGATCGCCTCGGCGGCCTCGCTGTAGATATTCGCGAACCCTTCCAGGTAGCCTTCGGGGTGACCAGGCGGCACGCGGCTCATGCGACCGGCGGCCGCCCCGGCCCCGGCACCGTTGCGGGTGATCAGGCGCTTGGGTTCGCCGAAGGGGGTGAACCACAGGTTGTTGGGATTCTCCTGCTCCCATTCCAGGCCGCCCTTCTCGCCATAGACCCGCAGCTTCAGCGCGTTCTCGTTGCCCGGCGCCACCTGGGAACACCACAGCATCCCGCGCGCGCCGCCCGCATAGCGCAGCATCACATGAGCGTTGTCATCCACCTGTCGCCCCGGCACGAAGGCCTGGATGTCGGCGGCAAGGCTTTCGGCGGTCAGCCCGGTGACGAAACTGGCCAGGTTGAAGGCATGGGTGCCGATGTCACCGGTCGAGCCCCCGGCCCCGGTGCGCGACGGGTCGGTGCGCCATTCGGCCTGCTTGAAGGTCTCGTCCTGCGTCAGCCAGTCCTGCGCGTACTCCACCTGCACCACACGCAGCGCCCCCAGCTCGCCCGCATCGACCATCTCTTTCGCCTGCCGCACCATCGGATAGCCGGTGTAATTGTGGGTCAGGATGAACAGCGCGTCCGAGGCCTCGGCCGCCTTCACCAGCTTCTTGGCATCGGCCAGGGTCGAGGTCAGCGGCTTGTCGCAGATCACATGGATGCCGCGCTTCAGAAACTCGCGCGCGGCGGCATAGTGCACGTGGTTCGGGGTGACGATGGACACCGCCTCGATCCCGTTCTTCAGCCGCGCCTCGCGGATCGCCATCTGCTTGAAGTCGTCGTAGATGCGCGGCAGGCCAAGCGCCTCGCCGCTGGCCTGCGCCTTCTCGGGGGTGGCGGACAATGCGCCGGCCACCAGTTCGAACTTGTCGTCGATGCGCGACGCGATGCGATGCACCCCGCCGATAAAAGCATCATTGCCACCGCCGACCATGCCCAGACGGATCCGGCGGCCAATGTTTTCGTTGCGTCCCGTAACCATCAGTCGATCCCCAGCATCTTGCGGTTGGCCGCTTCGTCGGTGCCGCCGTCGGCGAAATCGTCAAAGGCTTTTTCGGTGACCCGGATGATGTGGTCGGTGACGAACTGCGCGCCCTCCCGCGCGCCATCCTCGGGATGCTTCAGCGCGCATTCCCATTCGACCACGGCCCAGCCGTCGAAATCATTGGCTGCCATCTTGGCGAAGATCGCCGCGAAATCCACCTGCCCGTCGCCCAGGCTGCGGAAGCGCCCGGCGCGGTCCACCCAGCTTTGGTAGCCCGAATAGACGCCCTGCCGCCCGGTCGGATTGAACTCGGCATCCTTGACGTGGAACATGCGAATGCGGTCGCGGTAGATGTCGATGTTGTCGAGGTAATCGAGGCACTGAAGCACATAGTGCGAGGGGTCGTACAGCATGCAGGCGCGCGCGTGATTGCCGGTGCGTTCCAGGAACATCTCGTAGGTCACGCCGTCGTGCAGATCCTCGCCCGGATGGATTTCATAGCAGACATCGACGCCGCACTCCTCGGCGTGATCCAGGATCGGGCGCCAGCGCCGGGCCAACTCGTCAAACGCGGTTTCGACCAACCCAGCGGGGCGCTGCGGCCACGGATAGATATAGGGCCAGGCCAGCGCACCCGAGAACGTCGCATGCGCCCCGATCCCCATGTGGCGCGAGGCGGTCAGCGCCTTCTTCACCTGATTCACCGCCCATTCCTGACGGGCGGCGGGGTTGCCCCTAACCTCGGGGGCCGCAAACCCGTCGAAAGCCGTGTCATAGGCCGGGTGCACGGCCACAAGCTGCCCCTGCAAATGGGTCGACAGTTCGGTCACCTCGATGCCGTTCGCCGCCGCCTGCCCCTTGAATTCGTCGCAGTAGTCCTTGCTGGCGGCGGCCTTGTCCAGATCGAACAGGCGGCCATCCCAACTGGGCACCTGCACCCCTTTGTAGCCGCAGTCCGCAGCCCATTTCGTGATCGCGTCCCACGAGTTGAACGGCGCCTCGTCTCCGGCGAATTGCGCCAGAAACAGGGCCGGGCCCTTGATGGTCTTCATGATGTCTCCTCCCCAATGCTCCGCCCTTCAGGGCGGTGTGTTTTCCTTCAGATGAATGTCGATGCGGATACGCTCCTGCGCGGCGTTGAACGGCACGTCATCGGCGGTGGCCCGCAACAGACGCACGGCCGAGCGTACCAGATGGCCTGCGTCCTGCGAAATCAGCGCGTCGAACAGGCCGCGATGCAAGGCGGCGCGCGACATGGGCGTCAATTCATGGGCGATCACCACCACGTCGCCGCCCAGATCGTTCTCGGACAGGAAGCGGATCAGCCCGGCGTTGCCCGCCGCCGAGGAATAGATGCCGCACAGGTCCGGATAGCTGGCAAAGACCTGTGGCAGCAGCGCCCCGATCAGGTCGGGATCGTCGCGCCCCTCGACCGAGGCGACCACATCCAGATGCGGAAAGTCCCGCGCCATCACCAGATCGAAGCCCTGACGCCGTTCCAGATGGTCGCGCGCCAGCCGCGAGCCGGTGATCACCAGCACCTTGCCCGTCCTCCGTGCGAACCGGCCCATCAACTGCGCCGCCGTCCGCCCGGCGGCGACATTGTCGATGCCGACAAAATGATCCCGGTCCGAGCTGGGCAGGTCCGACACCAGCGTCACCACGGCGATGCCCTTGGCCCGCGCCCGCCGCACCGCGTCGCGCACCGCCGGGGTTTCCGGCCCGAAGACCGCCACCCCGTCGGTCGAGGGACGCTCCAGCCGGTCAAGAATGCGCACGATGTCCTGCGGCTCGAAAGGGGCGGCCTGCCGGACCGAGATCCGGGTCCGTTCGTTGACCAGCTTGCCGGCCTGTTCGGTGATCTGGCTGCGCAGGGCCTGCACGAATTCATTGCGGTTGTCGGGCAGGACGAACAGCAGGTCATAAACCCGCTTGCGCGCCAGATTGGCCGCCGCCGTGTCGCGCACATAGCCCAGTTCGGTGATGGCGTTCTGCACCTTTTCGATGGTCACGCGCCGCACGCCCGGACGTTCGTTCAGAACCCGGTCCACGGTGGCCAGGCTGACCCCGGCCACACGCGCGATGTCGTTGACCGTGGGTTTCTGGGCGGTATGGACGTCCGGTTTCGTCACCCCGAACTCAGCTGCCCATTTCCGCGGCCAGCCCTTCGAACAGCAGCGCGACGGCCTCGGCCCCGGGATCGTTGTGCCCCTTCAGGTTCTCCTCGGGCACATAGGCCGCGCGACCCGCCTTGGCACGGTGGATCGCGGCGGTGCTGTCGGCCCCGGCCCGCGCCGCAGCGGCGGCGGCGGCGATGCCCTGTGGCAAGGCCTCCAGCGCCGGCGCCAGCGCATCGACCATGGTGCGGTCGCCGACCTGTGCGCCGCCCACCTGCGACACCCGCGTCAACCCATCAACCAGCGCCCGCGGCACCGGCGCGCCCTTGGCGCAGGCATCCCCGGCGGCGTTGAAATAGATCGCCAGGATCACCCCGGAGGAGCCGCCCATGGTCTGGCTCAACGCGTTGCCAAGCGCCGGGAACAGTTGCGTCAGATCGGCCAGCGGCATCCCCCCCAATCCCTGCTTCAGCGCCCGCGCCGCCGTCGCCAGGGTCGAACCGGTGTCGCCATCGCCGGATTTCGCGTCCAGCTCGTTCAGCTTGCCCTCGGCCCCGACCAGCAGATCGCAGACCCGTTCGATGATCGCCTGGGTGCGCGGATTGTCCGACGGGATCGGCTTGATCGGGGTCAGACCGTCGGGCAGCGGGGTGACCCGGATCGGCACCAGTTCGGCCATCCCCGGCCAGGCCGGCAGGCTGACCGGGGCGGCCAGCGCCTGCAGTTCGGCTTCGGTCGCATCCAGCACCGAGACCGAGAACCCGTGCATGTCGAGCGAGGTCATCAGCGGCGCCGGGCCGATCAGATGGCCCACCGCGCCGCTTTCGGTCAGCGCATGGGTCAACACCGACATTTCCAGCGGCGTGGTCGAGCCCAGATTGTTGACCAGCGCCACCTTGTTGGCGCCGCCCAGTCGCGGGCGCAGCTTGTCGATCACCGTGTCCATGGCGTGCATGGCGGTGGAGAATTCCACCTGCTCGACCCCCGGCTCGCCGTGGATGCCCAGCCCCAGTTCGGCCTTGCCCGGCGCGATCCGGTCTTCCTTGGGCGAGCCGGGCACCGTGCAGGTGTCCAGGCTCATGCCGATGCTGGCCACCCGGCCGATCACGTCGCGCGCGGCGGCTGCGACAGGGGCCAGATCGGCCCCGGCTTCGGCCATCGCCCCGGCGATCTTGTGCACGAACAGCGTGCCCGCCACGCCGCGCGGTTGCGGCAGATCCGGCAGCGCCACGTCATCATCGACCACGACCATCTCGACCTTGCGGCCAAGCGCCCGTGCCCGTTCCGCCGCCAACCCGAAATTCAGCCGGTCGCCGGTGTAGTTCTTGACGATCAGCAAACAGCCCGCCGCCCCCGTCACCGCTAGAATGCCCGCCAGTACCGCGTCCACCGAGGGCGAGGCAAAAACCTCGCCACAGACCGCCGCCGTCAGCATCCCCTTGCCCACAAACCCCGCATGGGCCGGTTCATGGCCCGAGCCACCGCCCGAGATCAGCGCCACCTTGGTGCGATCCCAGTCAGACCGGTACACCACCTTGATGTGCGGATAGCCATCCAGCCGCGACAACGCCCCGCCGGAGCCTGCCAGCAGGCCGTCGATGGCCTCGGTCACCAGATTTTCCTTGGCGTTCAGAAACTGTGCCATGTCTGTCCTCCCTCAGAAGATGCGGGCGCCATCGGCGCTGAAATACAGCGGCGCCTGCGGGCTGATCTTGATCGTGGTGTCGGCGGTATAGTCCTCATGCGCGTCGATCACCGTGGTGATCGCATGGCCGCGCAGCTCCAGATGCAGCCGGGTCTGGTCGCCCAGATGCTCGGACCGGATCACGCGGGCCTCGACGCCCTCGCTGCCCTCGCGGATGTTCTCCGGGCGCAGCCCGATCAGCGGCCCCTTGTGGCTTCCGGCAAACAGATCCGACGGCAGAACGTTGATCCGGGGCGAACCCAGACGGCTGGCCACATAGATGCTGGCGGGATTTTCATAGACCTCGCGCGGGGTGCCGTACTGCACCAGACGGCCCTCCTCCAGCACCCCGATATGGGTGGCCATGGTCATCGCCTCGATCTGGTCATGGGTCACATAGAGCAGGGTCGACCCCAGATCCGCATGGATGCGCTTCAGCTCCACCCGCAGGTCGGCGCGCAGCTTGGCATCCAGCGAGCTCAATGGCTCGTCCATCAGGTAGATCGACGGGTCGCGCACCAGCGCCCGGCCGATGGACACGCGCTGCATCTCGCCGCCCGACAGTTCGGTCGCCTTGTTGTCCAGCTTGTGCGGGATCTGCAGCACCTCGGCGATGCGCCGCACCTTTTCGGTCACCTCCGCCTCGGGCGTCTTCAGGATGGGCGAGCGCAGCGGGAACGCCAGATTGTCCCGCACCGTCATATGCGGGTAAAGCGAATACTGCTGGAACACCATCGCCACGTCGCGCTGCGCCGGGGTCTCGGTCCCGACATTGCGCCCGCCGATGGTGATCTGCCCCTTGTCGAGCTTTTCCAGCCCCGAAATCAGCCGCAGCGTGGTGGTCTTGCCCGCCCCTGTCGGCCCCAGCAACACCACGAAGGCGCCGTCGGCAATGGTCATGGTGATGTCGCTGACCGCCTGCGTCTTGCCGAACGCCTTGGAGATCCCTTCCAGCGTGACCTCAGCCATGGGACAGCACTCCTTCATTCAGGGACGAGCGCAACGCCCGCCCGCTGCCGCGATCGAACAGGGTGACGGCTTCGGATTTGAACTCCAGCCCAACATGGGTGTCGGGCTGCACGTTCGTCGCCGCACTGATCCGCGCCTTGATTTCGCCGTTGGCGGTTTCCAGCGTCAGGATCTGGGTGGTGCCCAGATATTCGGTGGCCAGCACGCGGGCGCGGTAATCGCTGGCGTCGGAGAGCCGCACATGTTCGGGGCGCACCCCGAAGACCAGATCACCCTCGGCCCCCTCGCGCAGCGCCGGCACCTGGGTGTCATGGCCGTTCAGCACCACATGGGTCGCCCCCGGCCCGACCTGGCCCTTGAAGTCGAGGAAGTTCATCGACGGCGAGCCGATGAAATTGGCCACGAACATGGTGGCGGGTTTGTCGTAGATCTCCTGCGGGGTGCCGAATTGCTCCACCACCGCGTTGTTCATGACCACGATCTTGTCGCCCATCTGCATCGCTTCAAGCTGATCGTGGGTGACATAGACCGTGGTCGCCCCCATGCGGTCGTGCAGGGCGCGCAATTCCTCGGCCATATGTTCGCGGAACTCGGCGTCCAGCGCGCCCAGCGGCTCATCCATCATGAACGCCTTGGGCTCGCGCACGATGGCCCGCCCCAGCGCCACGCGCTGACGGTCGCCGCCCGACAGCCCGCCCACCGGCTTGTCAAGGATATCCTCGATGCCGAGGATCTTGGACACTTCGGCCACCTTCTCGCGCACCTTGGCGCGCGACATGCCCTGCGAGACCAGCGGATAGCTCATGTTCTTGCGCACGTTCATATGCGGGTACAGGGCGAACATCTGAAACACGAAGGCGATGTCACGCTCGGACGGAGGCCGCTGGCTGATCTCCTCGCCGTCGAGGAAGATCTCGCCGGATGTGGGCAGCTCCAGCCCCGCGATCATGCGCAACGTCGTGGTCTTGCCGCAGCCCGACGGCCCCAGCAGCATGAAGAACTCACCGTCCTCGATGGTGAAGGAACTCTCCCGCACGGCGGTGAAATCGCCGAAATTCTTCTGGAGGTTCCGGATGACGATCTGGGCCATGGGTTACTCCGGGAAGTGGCTGACGACGATGAACATCACCGTGCCCACCAGCGTGACGATGAAGGAATAGGTGAAGGCCCACAGCACGAAGGGTTGCATCAACATGAAGACCCCCAGGGCAATCAGGATGGTGGCCAACATTTCCCAGGGACCGCGGCGCAGGCGCATCAGGCCGGTAAAGAACTGGATCATTTGCGAACCGCTCCGAAGGTGATCCCACGCAGCAGATGCTTGCGCAGCAGGATGGTGAAAATCATGACCGGCAGCAGGAAGATGGTCGCGCCAGCCGCCACCGCGGGCCAGTCCAGCCCGCCAATGCCGATGATTGTGGGGATGAAGGGGGGTGCTGTCTGCGCCGTGGCCGAGGTCAGCAGCACCGCGAAGGCATATTCGTTCCACGCGAAGATCAGGCAGAAGATCGCGGTCGAGGCGATGCCGGTGGCCGCCTGCGGCAGCACCACCTTGTAGAAGGCCTGGAACCGCGTGTAGCCGTCGATCAGCGCCGCTTCTTCGTATTCGCGCGGGATCTCGTCGATGAAGCCCTTCAGCAGCCAGACCGCCAGAGAGATGTTCACCGCCGTATAAAGCAGGATCATCCCCAGATGCGTGTCCGACAGCCCCAGCTTGCGATACATCAGGAAGATCGGGATCGCGACGGCGATGGGGGGCATCATCCTTGTACTGAGGATGAAGAACAGCAGATCGTCGGCCAGGGGGATCTTGAACCGACTGAAGGCATAGGCCGCCAGCGTGCCCAGGAAAATCGACAGGAAGGTCGAGCCGAAGCCGATGATGACCGAGTTCAGGAAGCGTTCGCCGAATTTCGACGGCCCGACGATGACCATGTCGTACTTGCGCACGATGTCGTCGGCCCAGTTCTGCGGCGGGTTCTCGGCCAGGAATTCCTGCGTCTGCCGGGTGCGGGTGGTGAACAGGTTCACATAGCCTTCCAGCGTCGGCTCGAAAATCGCCTTGGGCGGATAGCTGATCGAATCCGCCGGAGATTTGAACCCGGTCATCAGGATCCAGACCAGCGGCAGCATGGTGATCAGCGCGTAGGTGATGACCAGTGTGCCTGCCAGCCATTTCGACCGGTTCGACGGTGTGGTGACGGAAAAGCTGCTCATGACGAGGACACTTTCGATGCAGGAAGGCCGGGGCGGAACGCGGGGTTGGGGACGGACATGCTCACCGCTCCTTCACCTTGTTCAGCGCCTTGACATAGATCGAGGCCAGCCCGAACACGGTCACGAACAGGATGATCGCATAGGCCGAGGCATAGCCGGTGCGCCACTTCTCGAAGGCCTCGCGTTTCAGGTTGATCGAGGTCAGTTCCGTGGTGGAGCCGGGACCGCCGCCGGTCAGCTGCACCACAAGATCGAACATCTTGAAGTTCTCGATGCCCCGGAACAGCACCGCCAGCATCAGGAAAGGCAGCACCATGGGAATGGTGATGGTAAAGAACTGGCGCAGCTTGCTGGCCCGGTCGATCTCGGCGGCTTCATAGATATAGTCGGGGATCGACCGCAGCCCGGCCAGACAGATCAGCATCACGAAGGGCGTCCACATCCAGGTGTCGACGATGACGATGGACCAGGGCGCCAGATTGACCTGCCCCAGCATCTGGAAGCTGGACGGATCCTTGCCCGAGAAGAAGGCCACGATGTAATTGAACAGGCCGATCTGCGGCTGGTACAGGAATTTCCAGAAGTTCCCGACCACCGCCGGCGACAGCATCATCGGCAGCACGATGATCGTGGTCCACAGATCGTTGCCCTTGAATTTCTTGTTGATCAGCCACGCCAGCGTGAAGCCGATCAGCACCTGGAAGAAGATCGTCCAGAACAGGAAATGCGCCGTGGCCTGCATGTTCAGCCAGATGTCATTGTCGGTCAGGATACGCTCGTAGTTGCGCAGCCCGATGTTCTTGACCTCGCGCCCGATGCGGTTCGCCTTGAAATCGGTAAAGCTCAGCTGGATGGTCCAGATCAGCGGAAAGATGTTGATCGCCAGCAGCAGGAAAATCGTCGGCGCCACGAAGATCCAGGCGATGGCCCGGTCGGACAGACCCTTGATTTTGCGCGCAACTTTCGGGGGCGTTGCCGTGGCAACGCGGTCTATGGTCCGCTCGGACATGGGAAAACTTCCGATTTTTTATGAGGTTCGGCGCAAAGGGCCGAAGGTCGTGTCGGAAGCAGGCCGAAGCCTGCTTCCGGGGTCTGGTGTCAGAGCTTGCCTTCGTCCTCGAAGACCTCGGTCCAGTCTTCGATCAGCAGGTCAAGCGCCTCTTGCGCGGTGCCCTGATCGGCCACCACATAGTCGTGGATACGCTTCTGCATCGCCAGCAGCAGTTCGGCATAGGCCGGCTCCTGCCAGAAGTCCTGCACCGCGCCCATGGCTTCCAGGAAGTCGCCGGCAAACGGCTGGCTGTCCACGAAGCCCGGATCGTTCAGCACCGAGTTGTGCGCCGAATAGCCGCCCAGTTCCCACCACTTGGCCTGAACCTCGGGCTGCGCGAACCACTGGATGTATTCCAGCGCCGCATCCTGCTTGTCGGAATAGGACACCACCGAGATGCCCTGCCCGCCCAGCGTCGAGCCGGCCTGGTTCTGCGGCGGGTTGACGAAGAAGTCGATCTTGTCGCCGCCGGTGTTGGGATCGGCGTAGAGGCCGGGGAAGAAGGCGAACCAGTTCATCGCCATGGCGACCTGGCCCGATTTGAAGGCGTCCAGGCTCTCGCCCATGTACGAGTTGGTATAGCCCGGCGGCGTCGCGGTCTCGTAGAACTCCTTGTAGAATTCCAGTGCCTCGACAGCCTCGGGCGAGTTGACCGCCCCTTCCATGTCATAGGATCCCGGCGTGTTCTCGTATTTGAAGCCCCAGGGATACAGCGCCCCGGTGACGCCCATGGTGATCCCTTCCGAGCCGCGCTCGGTGAAGATCGCCGCGCCATAGACCTTCTTGCCGTCGATCTCGCGGCCCTGGAAGAATTGCGCGATCTCCAGCAGTTCCTTCTGGGACTGCGGCTCGCCCAACTCGCGGCCGGTAGCCTCCAGGAATGCGGCGCGGATGTCTTCGCGCGCGAACCAGTCCTTGCGATAGAACCAGCCGTTGGCATCGCCCATGGCGGGCAGTGCGTAATAGTTCGGCGTGCCCTTGGGCCAGGTCGAATAGGCGTAAACGGTGGCCGGCGCGAAATCGTCCATCGAAATGCCGTTGGCATCAAAGAAGTCGTTCAGCTTGACGTAGTGCCCGTTCTCGGCCCCGCCGCCGATCCACTGGCTGTCACCGATCAGAAGATCGCACAGCTTGCCACCCGAGTTAAGCTCGTTCAGCATCCGGTCCGCGAAATTCGGCCAGGGGACGAATTCGAAATTCATCGTGTGGCCGGACTCGGCCTCGAATTCCTTGGACAGTTCCACCAGCGCGTTGGCCGGATCCCAAGCGGCCCAGCACAAGGTCAGATCATCCGCTTGTGCAAGCGACGTGATCGAGGATGTGCACAGCGCAATCGCGCTGGCCGAAACCAGTTTCTTGTAAGACATCCATTCCTCCCCATTTTTATCTCGCCGGCGACCGTGGATGGCGAATCGCTGGATAGGTTCACGGTACGAGAGCCTGATCCAATCCGTAAAGAAAAATTTGAGGTTCGTACCTCAAAAAACAAACTTCCGTTGTTTTCATTGTATTTTTCATGCTTTCGGGCTGCCCGTGCAAAGCGCCGGCCCGGCCCCGCCTGGCTCCCGCGACCTGCGCGTTGCCGCTCCACAGGCGGGGTGAATCGCCCGGCCTTCCTCCCGAATCGAATCCCTCCCGGTCGTCGAAAATGCACACCAAGGCTGACTTGACCCGGATCAAGGACAGCGCTCTAGCAGCTACTAGGAATTCCCCATCTCTAGATACGAAGTTATTGCCATGCGTCTTTCCATTGTTCTTTGCGCCCTGTTTCTCGCCCCTCTTGCCAATGCCGACACCCCGGTGCCCATCACGAGGGCGGCGCTTGGCGAATTGCTGTTCTTCGATGAGAACCTGTCCCTGAAGCGCACCCAGTCCTGTTCCACCTGTCACGATCCGGACCACGGGTTTGCCGATCCGCGCGGCATGGCCTCGACCGGCGATGATGGCGTGTCGCTGGGCGACCGCAACGCGCCCACGGTGACCTATGCCGCACTGCGCCCTGGCTTTCACCGCAACGACGCGGGCGATTGGGTCGGCGGCCAATTCTGGGACGGCCGCGCCCCGGAACTGGAAGATCAGGCCGGCGGCCCGCCCCTGAACTCGGCCGAGATGGGCATGCCCGACACCGCCGCCGTGCTGACCCGCCTGCTGGAAAACCCGGTCTACACGCAGGCTTTCCCAGTCCTCTTCGGCCCCGGCACCCTGGACGATCCCGACACCGGCTATGCCGCCATGACGCAAGCCATCGCCGCCTTCGAACGCACGCCCGAAATCTCGCCCTTCGACAGCAAGTACGACCGCTTCCTGCGCGGCGAGGCGGACCTGACCGACATGGAGGAACTGGGCCGCGTCCTGTTCTTCTCGCCGCAATTCACCAATTGCGACCAGTGCCACAAGATCGGCCTCAGCGCAGCGGACCGGCAAGAGGTGTTCACCAACCACGAATACTTCAACATCGGCGTGCCGACGAACCTGGCCCTGCGTGCGATGAACGGTGTCGATCCGGCCAAGCTGGACATCGGGCTGGCCGGAAACCCGCTGGTCGCCGAGCCGCAGGCGATGGGCAAATACAAGGTGCCGACCCTGCGCAACGTGGCCGTCACCGGCCCCTATATGCACAACGGCATCTTCGACGATCTGCGCACCGTCGTTCTGTTCTACAACAGCTACAACACCATTTCGGACGCCCGAAAGATCAACCCCGAAACCGGCAAACCCTTCGGTCCGCCACCAGTGCCCGACACCCTGGCGCTGGAGAAGCTGACCCACGGCCCGGCCCTGAAGGACATGCGCATCGATGCGCTGGTCGCCTTCCTGAAGACCCTGACCGACGCGCGCTACGAACACCTGCTCGCGGATTAATCCGCGGGCAATGGCGGATCGCCCCACCCCGTGGCGGCGAATTCGCATGTATTGACGCTGCCTGTCATGATTAACTGTTTTGGCTCGACACCGGGCCAGTGCATTAAATCGTGAAAAGGGCCCCCCATGGTCGTCAAGAACACCTCGCTGGAATTCAGCACCGCGAACCAGTCGCTCTGGGCCCCCGGACAGGCGCGGGAATTCCGAATTTCCACCGGCGATCTGCTGATCTACACGGCGCCGGAACTGACCAAACCCTTTGATTTCGACATCTGGGTCGCCGGCGTTTCCGGCGAGGCCTACATGAATTTCATGGTCGGACTGGAAGCCTATGCCGAGCTTCTGGACGCGGGCCATTTCAACGCCCGCTACGACATCGACGTTGCAGTGAAATACACCCCCGGTATCGACGTCTCGAAGGCCCAGACCGCCACCGCCCCGGCACAGGTCAGCTTCGACCTGACCCAATGGACGGTGCGCAGCGCCCAGATCGACAGCAAGGGGTTCTCGGGCAGCCCCGGCGCCGGTCTTGACTTCGTGCTGGAAGTCGAACTGGGCTTTCGCGACATCCAGTGGTTCGCCTTCGGCGCCTCGGGCGAAGAAGACGATTTCAAGCTCATCGACATCCAGGAACGCGTGCCGATCATCGAGATCAAGCCCGAGTTCGAAATCGCGGGGCAGCTTTATCCGGGGATCGAGGTCTTTGCCCGCCTGCCCACCGGTGCCGACACCTTCGGCAACAGTTTCGGCAGCAGCCTTGTGGCCGGGTCGGGGTTTTCCGACACCAAGTTCCTGGAACTGAACGTCGATGTGGACGAGCTGTTTCTGGAACTGGCCGGGAAACTGCCGCCCCCCGTCGGCCCGATCATCAGCAAGGTCGGCGACTTTGTCTTTTTCGACGAAACCTTTGATTTGGCCGATTACGTGCCCTACATCCCGCGCGGCAAGTTCGAGCTTTCGGCGACGGTTCTGGACATCGACGCCAATGCCGGCACCGTGCTGACCGAGGATGTGGCGCTTGACATCGGCGGCGGCGATGCGACGCCGGATGTGCGCGTGGTGCTGCGCTCGGACGCGGGCACGCCGACGGATTTCAGCGATGATGTGGTCACCCAAACGACGCTGGGCAATGTCGCGCAGGTGGACATGCCGCGCTCCAACCGGCTGGGCGCTGATGGCACCGCGCTGGTCACCGTCACCGGATACTACGATCTGACGGATGTGCAGTATTCGCACTCGGTGGGCATGGGCATCGACGCGGCGCTGACCATCCGCGCCCTGCAGGCCGAATTCGGCGGCGCCTGGGTGTCCGACGATCTGGCCTTCAGCTTTGGCCCGCTGCTGGATCTGACCTTTCCCGAAGGCGGCTTTCAGGCCAAGCTGTTCGACTTCTACAGCGACGACTTCGCCCTGCCCACCGGGGCCTATGCCTCTGCGCCCGCAGCCGGCACCGACCCGGCCAGCTGGGGCTACAGCGCCGGCGCCTTCAACCGCGAAACCGACAGCTACGAGGTCTTCGTCACCAACGACTCGCCCACGGGATGGGATCCCGAAGCCCCCAATGCGGCGCAGCGGGTCTATGAATACAAGGCCGCCATTGCCCAGAACGTGGACAGCACCATCACCACCTTCGGGCACCTGTGGGGCAACAACCCCGCGCAGGACGAACAAGCCATTCTGTCGGGTTTCAACAACCCGCCGCCGAACGCCACCGACACCACCCGCATCTGGTTTGGCAACAATTCCGCGCAGGTCACGCTGTTCGGCGGGTCCAACAACTACACGGTGATCAATGTCGCGCCGGGCATCGCGCCGCAGGATGTGCTTGGCGCCACGGTGTCGGTCGATGACGGATCGCCGTCCTTTTCCGACGCGCTGCTGGACCTCGACCCCAACAGCACGACCGAGCCGACCTACGTCTACGCCAATACCTCCATCGACCTGAAGGTCGCGCTGCTGAACGGCATCGCCAATTCCACCTATGTGACCTATCAGTACACCCCCGGTAACGCCGACAACATCCTGAAATCGCAGCAGACCCCGCAGGTACAGGGCAGCGACAACGGCGATGTGATGGTGATGCGCAATGCCGAGGGCAAGTATTTCGACGGCGGCGGGGAAACCCGCGGCATCTTTGGCAATGTCGCCGTGGGCGATTACTTCATCGCCGATTTCAAGCACATCTTCCCCAACACCGCGATCAGCTTCGACAGCACCGAGGCGAATTTCGACAGCGGCATCATCGTCGCGGGCAGCGTCACCCTGCGCAACATCGAGGCCTTCGTGCTGCGCACCGGCGATCAGGACGATTTCCTCTCGGGCGGCCTCTATGAAGACTGGTTCGAAACCTCGGGCGGCGATGACTTCATCCAGCTCGCCCCCGACCTTGCGGCCGATTTCGTGGCCGCCGGCGCCGATGACGACGTGATCTACTACAGCTATGACGTGGTCGACACCAACAACGCGGCCCTTCCCGACACGGTCTTCGGCGGCACCGGCCATGACATCGGCGTGTTCAAGGCGACCGATGTCTACACCGGCCCCCAGCCCTCGCCCGAATCCTTCGCCGTGCCCATCGAGATTCTGGTTTCGGTCGACGACGGCGCCACGCAGGACTTCGGCACCGCGCACTCCGCTGTGACAAGCCTGTTCGCCCTGCTCGACACCCATGACGGCGGCCGCTTCGGCGACACCACCACCTTCGGCCAGTCCGGCAACGAGCTGACCCGCGATGTCTTCACCCAGGCCGAGGCCGACCGCGACTTCCTGCGCTATGGCAAGCTGGGCACCACCGTGGGCATCGACTTTTATGCAGACGTGGAAGCGGTGGACGTGCTGGGCTCGGACTTCACCGACGATCTGGTGCTCTACAACGGCGGGCTGCAATATTTCGGCGGCGACGGAACTTTCAGCGGCACCCTCGGCACCCAGCATCAGGACACGCTGCTGGCCGATTTCGGCGTCTACACCGGTCGCGCGGGCGTTGACACCGGGGTCTATCTGGTGGCCGCCAACCGCATTGGCCAGACAGGCGCCAACCAGATCCTCAGCTTCGGCGAAACCGTGTTCGACGGGTTCGAACGGCTGGTCGCGCGCGGCACCGATGCCGCCGACAATTTCCTGGGCGGACGCTTCGACGACGGCTTCGAGGGCGGCGGCGACAATGACCTGATCGACGGCGGGGAATTCGACCCCTTCCCCGGCATGGTCTTCGATCCGCGCGGCTTCCTGACCTCCGGCACCATCACCGAGGAACGCGACGCCCTGTCGGGCGGCGATGGCAACGACATCTTCTTCTGGTCCGACGATGGCGCCGACATCCTGCAGGGCGACGCCGGTCTGGACTGGCTGATCGTCGCGGCCGAGGCCGGATCGCAGGGGTTGGAATACGGGCTCTACACCCCCACCGCCATCACCACCGCGACCCCCACGCGCGAGGTGTTCGACGCCACCGCCTCGGCCGATGACATCGAACGGGCGATGGGGCTGCTGGCGGATTTCACCGTCCCCGTCGCGGGCCAGACCCTGACGCTGGGCCGGGGAATGCGCTTTGGCGACACGCTGGGCTTTGCCGGCGACGATCCCTTCCTCAACTACCATGGCATCGAGCATGTCAATGTCACCGGCAGCGACACCGCCTCGGACCTGATCTTTTACGAGGGCGGGGCCACCTATGACGCGGGCGGCGAAGGCAGCGGTCCGGGCGATGTGTTCGCCGCCGATTTCTCGGCCCAGCAGGTGGGCATCGACCTGACCTTCGGCGCCGAGAACGCCGCCGGGGTGACACTGGCCAACGGCGTCTTCCTGCGCGGCTTCGAACGCGGCATCGTCAAGGCCGGCAGCGGCAACGACCGCCTGAAGGGCGGCGCGCTTGAAGACCGCCTGTTCGGCGGCGACGGCGCCGACATCATCCAGGGCGGCGACGGCGACGACCGCATCTTTGGCGAGGCCGGCGACGACCTGCTGTTCTGGGACGGCAACGGCTCGGACTTCATCAGCGGCGGCGACGGGCTGGACCACCTGGTCATGGGCGGGCGCGGCGAAGGGCTGAAATGGTCGCTGTTCGACGCCGGCTTCAACCCGCTGGGCACCGGCAACCTGGGCGCCGGGGCAACCCGCGCCGAACTGGACGCGGCGCTCGACAACCTGCCGCTGGCCGGGCTGATGGTGGCCCGCTCGCACGGGGAATCCCTGCTCTATCAAGGGATCGAGGCGGTCAATGTGGCCGGCGCGCATGATCACGACGATCTGGTGCTCTATCAGAACGGGCTCATCAACTATGGCGGCGATCAGGTCGGGGACGCCGATCTGTTTGCCGCCGATCTCAGCGCCGAGACCGCCGACCTGACGCTTTTTGCCGACAGCGATCAGAACGCCGGGGATGCCGCCGCCGATGGGACCCAGGCCTTTGACGCGGATGGCAATTTCACCGGGTTCGCCGGGGTGCGCGACATCGGCAACGGCACCTTTGTGGGCGGGTTCGAACGGTTGCACGTGCGCACCGGCAGCGGCAATGACACGGTGTTCGGCGGCGCGCTGGCCGACAGCATCGACACCGGCGATGGCGACGATATCGTCGATCTGGGCACCGGCGGCACGCAAGCCACCCCCGACCGGGCCAACACCGGGCTGGGCGACGATGTGATCACCTATCGCGGCGGGGTCGCGGATGTGGACGGCGGCAGCGCCGGGGGCGACTATGACATCCTGAACTTCGAGGCCACCACCGGCGCGCTCAGCTTCGCCATCCTCGATCAGGCGGGCACCCGGATCGGCGCAACCCTGACCGGCGCCGCCACCAGCCGCGCCGATCTGACGGCCATGTTCGCCGCCGACCCCACCTTCGCGGCGGGGCTGACCCTCGGCGACGGCACCAACAGCCTGACCTATCGCAACATCGAGGAAATGCTGATCCAGGGCTCGGATCAGGACGATTTCCTGGTCGCCCCCCTGCGCAACGGCAACCTCTTCGGCAATGGCGGCGACGACGTTCTGGTCTCCAGCCTTGGCATCGACATCATGGTCGGCGGCGACGGGCTGGACACCTATGCCTTCCGCTCTGGCGATGGTGCCGATTTCATCGCCCGCGAGACCCATCAGGGCGCGCGCATCTACTTCGACAATGTCGCGCGTGGCGACATCACCTTCACACGCGCCGGCACCGACGATCTGGCGCTGACCGAAAACGGCGGCAGCATTCCGACGCTGGTCATCTATGACTATTTCGCCACCGGCGGGCGCGGGCTGGATTTCGAATACGATTTCACCGATTTCACCGGACGCATCGACCTGTCGCATCTGGGCGGCGCCGCCGTCACCCCGGCCGCGGCGGGCACCACCGCCATCGGCACTTCGGGCGATGACGACCTCAGCGCGCAGGGCTCGGCGCGGGCAGACAACCTGACCGGAGCGGCGGGTGACGACTTCTTCAACGGCAGCGCCGGGGCCGACCTGCTGAACGGCGGCGCCGGGGCGGATTCGGTCTCCTACAACGCCCTGGGCGGTGCCTCGGGCGTCACCGTGGACCTGATCTTTCGCGCCGGATCGCGCGGCATCGCGGATGGCGAGATCCTCGTCAGCATCGAGAACCTGTTCGGCACCGACAACGGCGACACCCTGCTGGGCGACCGCGCCGCCAACATCATCTTCGGGGCGGCGGGCAACGACACGCTGGCGGGCCGCGAGGGCGCCGACCTGCTGTCCGGGGACGAAGGCAACGACACGCTGTTCGGCGATCAGGGCCGCGACCAGCTGTTCGGGGACGACGGCAACGACATTCTGAACGGCGGCGACGACAACGACTTCCTGTCCGGCGGCGATGGCAACGACACCCTGCGCGGCGACGCGGGCGACGACACGCTGATCGGCGGCCGTGGCACCGACAGCGCCTTTGGCGGTGCGGGCGACGACACCTATGTGCACGGCGGCGAGGATGACCCCACCACCGCCGCAGCGGATGAAAACGGTCTCGACAGCTTCAACGGTGGCGCCGGGATCGACCTGGCCGATTTCTCTCCCTTCGAACATGCCATCCACGTGACCCAGGGCTTCGGCGCCGCCGACGGCATCCGCACCGACCGCGACACCGACATCACCGGGGCACTGGACGAAGAGATCCTGAACGTCATCAACACCGAGCAATTCGTCGGCACCGCCTTCGATGACCGGTTCGACGTGAAGGGCGATGGGCTGACCCTTGGCGGAGGTGATGGCGACGACCTGTTCATTCTCGGCGTGGGCAGTCAGACCATCCATGGCGGTGCCGGTCTTGATACGCTGGATCTGAATTTTTCCCCGGTGAACCCCCAAGGCGTCACGGTCGATCTGCTGACGGGCACGGTGATAGATCAGTTGGGCGCAACCGATACCGTGTCCGGTATCGAAAGATTTCTTGGCACCCACCAGAACGATGTGTTCACCGGCAACGAACAGGACAACATCTTTGAAGATGGGGGAGGTGCGGACAGAGTTGTGACCGGCGGTGGCAATGACGAAATCGTCGCCGGTCTGGATGGCAGCGACGACACTTATGACGGCGGTGACGGCTTTGACACCTTGAACTATGCCAAGGCCACCGGCGACCTGTTCATCGACCTGCTGTTCGACGTGGCCGAGGATGCCACCGGCGCCGAGGTCGGCATCGACACCATCAGCGGCATCGACGCCGTCCGCACCGGATCGGGCGATGACGAGGTCTATGGCCACACCGGGGTGAACCACATTTTCGGCGGCGACGGCAACGACCGCCTGCTGGGCGACTACGGCGACGACATCATCACCGGCGGCGGCGGCGACGACGACCTGTTCGGCGATCTGGAAAGCGCCGATCCGCAGGACGGGTTCGACATCGTCGACTATTCCACCGCAACGCAATCCATCACCGTTGCCCTTCTGGCCATCGGCGGCAACGCCACGGGCGCCGACATCGGCACCGACACCCTGACCGGGTTCGAGGCCGTGGTCAGCGGGCTGGCCTCCGACAACCTGACCGGCGACGGCGCCGACCAGACCTTCTTCATCGCGGGCGCTGCAGGTCAGGGCGGGTTTGACCGGGTCGACGGCGCAGGCGGCATCGACACCGCCGATTTCTCGCGTTTCGGCGCGGCGGTGGAACTGGACCTCGCCGCCGCGGTCGAGGTGCGCACCCGCGACGCCGCGACCCTTGACCCGACGCTCGGCCCGCTGCGCAACCTTGCCGATCTGACGGGTATCGAGATTGTCGTGCTGACCGATCACGCCGACGCCCTGCGCGGCACCACCGGCAACGACACGCTGGACGGCAGCGGCGGCGACGACTTCCTCACCGGGCGCGATGGCGCCGACATCCTGCGCGGCGGCGAAGGTCGCGACACCGCCGACTACAGCCTTGAGACCGGCACCGCCGGGGTCGAGGTGGATCTGTCCGGCGCGGCGGGTCTGGTGGCGGGGCAAACCGGCCCCCTGGCCCGCGACAGCCACGGCAAGATCGACCGGCTGGAGTCCATCGAATCCGCCATCGGCACCGACCAGGCCGACCGCCTGTTCGGCTCCACCGGCGACAATGTCTTTTTCGGCGGCGCCGGGGATGACGAGATCTACGGCATCGCCGGCACAAACCTTGTCTCCGGGGGCGACGGGGCCGACATGCTGTTCGGCGGCACCGAGACCGACGCGCTCAGCGGCGGCAATGACGACGACATGCTGTTCGGCGGCAAGGGCGACGACACGCTCAACGGCGGCGCCGGCAACGACCAGATCTTCGTCGACAGCGCGCGCGACGTGGTCGATGGCGGCAGCGGCACCGACCGCGTCCGCTTCGAGACAACCCTCGGGCTGGCCCTGAACCTCGCGCTCTGGACCTCGGTCGAGGAAGTTTCGGCCGAGGCCGGGGACGACACCCTCGACGGGGCCGGTGTGCTCACCGCCCTCACCCTCTTCGGGCGCGAGGGCAACGACACCCTCACGGGCGGCTTTGCCAACGACCTGCTGTTCGGCGGCTCGGGCAACGACACGATCACGGGCGGGGCCTCCACCGACCAGCTGTTCGGCGGCTCGGGCGCCGACCTGATGGATGGCGGCAACGAATCCGACTTCTACGTCATCGACGGGTTCGACACGATCACCGACAGCGGCACGCGCGGCTTCGACAAGGCGCAGATCAACAACGCCGGCGGCACCTCGGTCACCCTCACCGGCTGGAGCGGGGTCGAGCGCGTCAACGGCTTCACCGGCGACGACACCATCGACGGCTCCAGCCAGACCACCGGCCTGCTGCTGTTCGGCGACGATGGCGACGACACGCTGACCGGCGGGTCGGGCAATGACGTGCTGATCGGCGGCAATGGCAATGACACCCTGTCGGGCATGGGCGGCAACGACGTGCTGCTGGGCAATGCGGGCAATGACAGCTTCGACGGCGGCGCGGGCAACGACATCCTCTTTATCGGCGAGAACGGCGACGTGGTCTTCGACGGCGGCGCGGGCTTCGACAAGGCCGTGGTCTCCAACGCCGCGGGCCTGACGCTGTCGGTGGGCAGCTGGGCCGGGGTCGAGCGGATCAACGGGCTGACCGGCAATGACACCATCGACGCCACCGGGCTGGCCACCGGGGTTACCATCGCCTCGGGCGCCGGCGATGACGTGGTGACCGGCGGTTCGGCGGGCGACGTGATCTTCGCGGGCACCGGCAACGACACGCTGCTGGGCGCGGGCGGGGCCGATGCGCTGATCGGGGCGGCGGGCAACGACCGGCTCGACGGCGGCGCGGGCGGCGATTTCTACCTCGGCGGCGCCGGGGCCGACAGTTTCGCCTGGTCCGACGGCTTTGGGCGCGACGTGGTCAAGGATTACACCGATGGCCTCGACCGGCTGGATTTCACCGCCCACAGCGGCGTCACCAAACTGGCCGACCTGACCATCAGCCAATCGGGCGCCCATGTGATCCTGACCCTCAGCGCGGGCGGGGCCGACCAGATCACACTGGCCGATACCCTGGCCTCGGCACTGACCGCCTCGGACTTCGATTTCGTCTGAGGCCCCTGCCCGGCCGAACTTCCCCGCGCGGGCCCAACCGGGTCTGCCGGCCCCCCCTGCCCCGCGTCAGATCTCGGGCAGATCCGCGAAGATATCCGGCTCCAGTTCTTCCCAGAAGGCACAGATCGCGCGGGCGTTCAGGGCCGAGGCCCAGCCGTGCCGGGTGAAATCCTCGCGCTCCAGCGGGTCTTTCACCGCCGACAGGAACAACCGCTTGTCCGCGTCCCGCTGGGTCGGCCGCCGGGCTTCGGCGACCTCGCGCACGCGAGCCATCCGCACTGCCCGGGCCTTGCGTTCGCCCGCCACCGCCGCCTCCCGCGCCTCCTGCGCGGCGGCCCGGATTTCGGTCTCGATCTGCCGCTGGGCGGCGGCCTGCATCACCTCGGGGGCCACCGGCGCAGGCGCGGTCTCTGTCCCCTCGATGGCGCCGAACCCCTGCCGGATCGCCGCAGACAGATAGCGCACCGGGCTTTTCACCCCGGACTGCCGCCCGACATAGTCCAGCTTCTCGGCCACATAGGCCTCGCCATGCTCGCCGATCCACTGCCGCGCCAGACGGTCGCTGACCCCCAGTGCGCTCAACCGGTCGTAAACCCCGCTCTGACGCAGCCCGGCGCCATCGTCCATGTCCAGCATCGCCAGTTGCGGATTGTCCTTGATCCGGAACCGAATGGCCGAGACCGCCCGCCCCATCTTCCGGGTCTCCGGCTCCAGCAGGATGTTCGAGGTCCGGTTCACCTCCGCCACCGCCGGCTTGATGATCTTGGCGTTCAGATGCTTGAACACCTCGTAGTAATTCGACCCTTCCACGCCCATCAGCCGCCGGAACAGGTCCAGATCCCACCAGCCGGTGCTGCCGGTGCGCACGAAGCGATAGCAATTCTCGTACAGGGCCAGCGCATGGCCGCTGGTGAACCGCCGCTGGATGTTCAGGTTGATCAGGGCAAAGACCTTGGGATCATGCAGCTTGGCCGCCAGCGCCGGGGAATAGGCATATTCGCAAACCCCGCCCTTCAGCTTGGCATAGCTCAGCAGCGCCGAAACCCCCCATTCATGTTCGCCATCCTCGCCCAGCATGTCCCATTCCGCCACGGTCTCCGCCAGCCCCCGAAGCGAGGTCTTCAGCGTGTCCATATCGTTCGAGTTATAGCCGATCATCAGGCACAGGGTGCGCGCGTCGATCCTGTGGGTGGGCTGGCTGGCCAAGGCGTCATAGGCGTTCAGCAGCAGCACGTTGGACAGTTTGCGCTGCAACAGCGTCAGCTTGCCCGACACGTGGATCGCAGCCACGTTTTTCTTCACCGAGTCCCGCCGCAGCGGTCCGGTCAGCTTGTCGCGTGGGATCTCTCCCGCCATGGTCTCGTGGGACATGGTCGTGATCCTGCCTGGAATATGCCTCATCTGCGGTCTGTGCCGCTTGGTCGAAACCGTGGCACAGAAGGTGCCCGAACTCAAGAATTTCAAAGGTACCCTTCTACGGGAGAGGCGTCTCCGCGTCCCGCAAACGGGCACCTTCACCCCCCCTGCCCCGCCGTCCCGGCCCGCTGCGCGGCCCCCTGCCCACCTTCTGACCCTCCAATCCGGGCCAAAACCACCAATCCCGTGTGCAGCCCCCCTTTGCCCCGCAAACATATCCCCCTTGTCCCGAAGACAGGCCCCCCTGCCCCCGCATCACGGCACCCTTCATCCTGAATCTGGCGACCCAATGACCTTTAACGCATTGTTATTAAGTCTTTTTCTTGTCCCAAATACTCTAAAGACCTGAAAGATTCCTACAAGCTATAGGGAGGGTGGCTTGCGTTGATTTTTCTTTGAAAATAGGGGTTTCGCGGCGAAACCTGCGCCAGAATTCCCGATGTGCGGTCTCTCATCGGGAATTCACACAGCCCATGCGATGTGCGATAGTCACCGAAAATCACAATAATCCGAGCACATCTTCATACAGGCGCACCCATGTCGAAAAAATCAGAACTCCCGCCCCCACCCTATTTCAACCTCGATCCCCAGGCCGCGGCAGCCCGTCTCCCGCACCCCAGCGACACCGCCCGATTCGCCAAGGCCGCCGCTTTCGCCGCCCGCGGGCGCGAGGATCTGGCCAAACGCGGCTATGCTCCCGACGGCCGCAAACGCCTGCGCAAGTTCTCCACCTGGGAGATCTGCCGCTACCTGATCCCGGTGGCCCCGGCGCATCTGCGGCGGGTGTTGAAGCAGAACCCAGACCTGCCGCAGGGCGAAGGTGCCGGCGGCTCGAAATGGTTCACCCTGGAAGAAGTCATGACCCTGCGCGGCCATTTCGCCGAAGGCGGGATTTCCACCAAGGAATACAAGCCTTACCGCCCCGAAGGCCTGCCGGCCAAGATCGTCGCCGTGGCCAATTTCAAGGGTGGCGTCGGCAAGACCTCGACGGCGGCGCATCTGGCGATGTCGGCAGCCCTCGATGGCTACCGAGTGCTGGTGGTGGATCTGGACAGCCAGGGCTCGATGACCTCGATCATGGGCGGCCAGGTCGAGGATGAATGGAAAACCGTCTTTCCGCTGATCGCCAAGGATTATGCCCGTCAGGTCCAGGAGGAGAACCTCGTCCGCACCGCCTCGGGTCAGGACCCCCTGCCCCTGGACGAGACCCTGACAGCGGCGCTCGACACCCATGCCGCTGACATCGTGCAGCCGACCCATTGGCCCAACATCGACCTGATCGGGGCACAGCTGAACCTTTATTGGGCCGAGTTCCAGATCCCGGTTTGGCGCATGGCCCTGCGTCGCTGGGCGCTGTGGGATGCGCTGACGAACTTTCTGGAAGACGAGGATCTGCTGAACCAATACGACGTCATCCTTCTGGATACGCCGCCCGCCCTTGGCTATCTGACCATCAACGCGCTGGCGGCGGCCGATATCCTGCTGGTGCCGCTGGGGGCGTCCTTCCTTGAGTTCGACAGCACCGGACGTTTCTTTGACATGCTCTATTCCACTTTCGCCTCGATCGAGGACGGGGAAAACAACGTGCGGCGCGCTGCCGGTCTGGATGAGGTCAAGTTCGAATGGGACGTGGTGCGCACGCTGATCACCCGGTTCGACGCCAACCAGCAGACCGATCTGGCCAATGTCATCCAGGCCTATTTCGGCGATTTCATGAACGCCCACCGGCAGGAATTCACCGCTTTGGTCGGTCAGGCGGGCGAACAGGTCAACGGCATCTACGAGGCCGATTATCGCGAGTTCAACCGCGAGACCTATGTCCGGGGCCGCGAGGCGTTTGACCGGACATATGCCGAGTTGAAGGAAATCCTGATAGGATCGTGGTGGCGCGATGCGCAGATGGCGCAGTCGGAAGCGGCGGAGTAACCCATGGCCAAGCGCAGAAAACTGACCGCGCCATCCGCCGAGGAGTTGCACGCCATCGAGGAGGGTTTCGCCGCGAAACCCTCCGGGCTTTCGGTGGCCGGACCGTCGGGCATGATGCCACCCATTGCCCAGGTCGCCGCCGAGGCCGCGGCTCTGACACCGACGCCGACCATGACCGCCGAGATGCGGGCCGAGGCCGCCAAGGACAAGCGCGACGCAGAACGCCTGCGCCGGGCCGAGGCCGAGGGGCTGGTGCTGGTGGAGATCGCCACCGATGACATCGTTGCCGACGAGTTGACCCGCGACCGTCTGGTGATGGATGCGGAGGCCATGGGCGAGCTGAAAGCCTCGATCGCGCTGAGCGGGCTGCGGCTGCCCATCGAGGTCTTCGAGATTGCCGATCCGGGCGACGGGCCGGCCTATGGTCTGCTGTCGGGCTATCGTCGTCTGGCCGCGATCCGGGCGCTGGAATCCGAGACCGGAGCGGCGGGCTACCAAACCATCCGTGCCATCCTGCGCCAGCCGCAAAGCGTGGCCGGGGCCTATCTGGCGATGGTCGAGGAGAACGAGATCCGGGCCAGCCTGACGCCTTATGAGCGCGGCAGGGTGGCGGTTCTGGCGGTGCAGCAGGGCGCTTATGACACGGTCGAGGCCGCGGTGAACGGGCTGTTCCACGCCGCCAGCAAGGCCAAGCGGTCCAAGATCCGGTCCTTCGCGCTGGTCCATGAGGAGTTGGGCGACATGCTGGTCTTTCCCGAGCAACTGTCCGAGCGCGCCGGGCTGCGGCTGGCCAATGCCCTGAGGGGCGGGCTGGCGGGTGAGATCCGCGAGGCGCTGTCGAGCGGGCAAGGCACCGAGGCCGAGGCCGAATGGGCGCTGATGGAGCCGCTGGTGGAAAAGGCCGAGGCCGACACCCAGCCGGGCAAGAAGGGCGGGCGGCCGCGCAAGGCCACCAGTCCGAAGGCCGACGGGCCGGGGATCTACCGGCTGGACAATGGCATCACGATCCGGCGTGAGAGCGACAGCAAGGGCTAT
This sequence comes from Meridianimarinicoccus marinus, assembly GCF_040689105.1. Classification (NCBI taxonomy): domain Bacteria; kingdom Pseudomonadati; phylum Pseudomonadota; class Alphaproteobacteria; order Rhodobacterales; family Paracoccaceae; genus Meridianimarinicoccus; species Meridianimarinicoccus marinus. Next base: position 114,466 of record NZ_JBFBVU010000008.1, on the reverse strand, counting down.
TACATCCGTCTGGAAGGCACCCCGGTGAACATGGACATGGTCGAGGCCGTGATGTTCGAGGTCAAACGCCTGCTGGAGCCGCGCTAGGGCCGGGGTTTCGCGGCGAAACCCGAAGGGGGAGGGGATGCGGGGGCCAGACGGCCCCCGTTTTTGTTGTGTGCATAATGCAGTAAAATGGCGCATTGATTTTTGGACCTGCTGAAAGTGCATAAATTTGAAGGCAGCGACGAAAACCCCAATCTGGCCGGATTCCGCCCCTGTGGTCGAGGTGTGGTCCGTCCCGCAGACGGGTGCCTTTGGGGCAGGGAGGTGTCCTGCAAACGGGTGCCTGAACAGGCCGGGGCAAAAACCGGGCAATTGCAGATATTTGCCGTGGGGTCTTCACCCTTGGTCGATGCGAAACCGGCAAAGGTATCCGTTTTCGGGAAGGGCAGGGGGAAATGCGCGCCTATTCTCCGCAGATCGCGGGGAAGGGCGCACATGGGCGGGCCTGTCGAACGCCTGTGCCCCGGTTTCGCCGCGAAAACCCCAGAAATAGTGGTTTGGCCGGGCTGAACCACCCTATATGCGCCATTTTCGGGGGCGGGAAACAGGGCAGGTGAGGGAGCCTGCCCTGTCACGGGTTTGAAGGCACCCGCTTGCAGGAACCTAGGGTGCCCGTTTGCGGGAACAAGCCCGGCGGCGGGCCTGTTTGAAAGGTACCCGATTCCGGGATCATCCGTTTCGGACCTGCAGCCGGAAAGTCATCCGTTTACAGGGTCGCCATGCGACGCGGCCCGTGGACATGAAAAAGCCCCGGCCAGAGACCGGGGCAGGGGGGGCAGCGCCGCCTGTGCGGCGCTGCAAGGGGTGCTGGGCCGTGCCTAGCGCACGGCGCCGGTGCTGCCCGGTTGCGCCGGCACCAGCGCGCGGACCAGTTCCTTCATGTCCAGAAAGCCCATGTCCTGGCCGTCCTTGCTGACCTTGTAGCACTTGGTGGTGTCGCCCTCGGACATGGAGATCAGCTTTTCCAGGTTGTCGTCCGGTTCGACCTCACCGGCGAAGGAGATGCCGTTCGCCTCGGCCATGGGATGCATGACCGAGCGCACCCGCAGCACGCGGGCGCGGTTGATGTCGGAAACGAAGTCTTCGATGTAGGGATCGTTGGGGTTGAGCAGGATCTGCTGCGGTTCCCCCTGCTGGACGACATAGCCGTCCTTGAGGATCACAAGGTGATCGGCCAGCTTCAGGGCCTCGTCCAGATCGTGGGTGATGAAGACGATGGTCTTGTGCAGCTCTTTCTGAAGTTCCAGCAGCAGATCCTGCATGTCGGTGCGGATCAGCGGATCGAGGGCCGAGAAGGCCTCATCCATCAGCATCACCGGGCTGTCGGAGGCCAGCGCGCGGGCGATGCCCACCCGCTGCTGCATGCCGCCCGACAATTGGTGCGGGTAGTGGCCTTCATAGCCGGTCAGCCCGACCCGTTCGAGCCACTTCTGGCCTTCGACCTGGGCGGGGGCTTCGTCCTCGCCGCGCGTGATGCGGGCCATGGCGGCGTTCTGCAGCACCGTGCGGTGCGGCAGCAGGGCGAACTTCTGGAACACCATCGACATCTGTTCCTGACGGAACCGGCGCAGGCGGGTTTCGTCGTATTGCAGCACGTCCTCGCCATCGACGAGGACCTCGCCGGCGGTGGGGTCGATCAGCCGGTTGAGGTGCCGGATCAGGGTGGATTTCCCCGAGCCGGACAGCCCCATGATGACGGTGATCTCGCCGGGCTGCATGTCGACGTTGATGTCCTGCAGGCCCAGCACATGGCCGTGGTCTTCCAGCAGTTCGGTCTTGCCCATGCCGTTGAGGACAAGGGGCAGGACCGATTGCGGGTCGGGGCCGAAGATCTTGTACAGGCCCTTGATGGAAACCTTGGGGTCTTGAGTCATCTGGACCTCACGCCTTGGTGGATGCGTTGATGCGGCTGAGCGCCGCCTTGGTGGTGCGGTCCAGGACCACGGCGAGCAGCACGATGCCGAAGCCCGAGACAAGGCCGACGCCCAGTTCCAGGTTGCGGATGCCGCGCAGGACCAGAACGCCCAGACCCGGTGCCGAGACCAGCGAGGCGATGACGACCATGGCGAGGCTCATCATGATGGTCTGGTTGACGCCGGCCATGATGTTGGGCAACGCCAGCGGGATCTGCACGCCCCACAGCTTCTGCCGGTCGGTCATGCCGTAGGCGTCGGCGGCCTCGATCACGTCCTGATCGACCAGGCGGATGCCGAGGTCGGTCAGGCGGATCACCGGGACGATGGCGTAAAGGATGATGGCGATGCCATAGAGCTTGGATTCCGTCACCGAGAACAGGAAGATCAGCGGGATCAGGTAGACGAAGGTGGGCAGCGTCTGCAGCATGTCGAGGATCGGGATGTTGATCTTCTGATAGGTGTCGTGCCGGGCCATCAGGATGCCTATGGGGACCCCTAGGAGCACGCTGATGATGGTGCAGACGAAGATGATGGACAGCGTCTGGATCGCGTAGTCGTAGTGGTCGATGAAGGCGAGAAACAGGAAGGAGACCGCCACGAAGGCGGTGATCGACAGGCTGCGGCAGGCGTAATAGGTCAGGACCAGCAGCGCCGGGATGATGATGAACCAGGGCACCGCCTCGAAAAAGGCGAGGGAGCCGTCCAACGCCCAGGACAGCGGCTGGGTCAGCGGGTCGAGCACCACCTTGAGCGGATCCTTGATGGCCAGGAAGGCGTTTTCGACGCCGGTGGTCATGTCGCGGGTTTGCGAGATCGCCGGGCAGGCTTCGTGCAGCACGTCAAGCGAGGGAAACGGGGTTTCCAGAAGCGGGGTGGGGGCGGCGTCGGCGTCGTTTTCGCCGGAGGCCTGTGCCAGAAGCTGGGCCATCGACATGGGACCGTCGGTGGCGTCCTTGTCGCACCAGTCGCGCAGACCGAGGCTGTCAATCAGCCCGTCATAGAATGCCATTGGTAGATTGTCCTTTGTTGCGGTCGGAAAGGCCGGGGCAGGGCCCGGAACGGAAAAAGGGGCGCCGGTGAGGGCGCCCCTTGCATCCGATGGCCTTACTGGATCAGGGCGGCCAGCTTTTCGCGGGCGGCGTCGTTGACCCACTGCGACCAGACGTCGGACTGGGTGGTCAGGAAGTAGACCGCGGCCTCTTCGCTGGAGGCCTGGTTTTCCTCGGCCCAGGCCAGGATCTCGCCCATCTGCGCGTTGGTGAACGACACTTTCGACATCAGGTCATGCAGTTCGGGATACGTCTCGGCGAAATCGGTGGTGACCACGGTTTTCACCGGACCCACCGGATAGGTGGTCTTTTCGTCGGTCAGACACTCCGGATCGGCATAGCATTTGAACACGTCGGGCTTGTGTTCGACGCCGAAGTCGACCTTGACCATCGGGTATTTGCCCAGGATCGAGGTCGGCGCCCAATAGTAGCCCAGCCAGGGTTCGTTGCTTTCGAAGGCGGCCGCGATCGAGGTCGCCATGGTCTCGCCCGAGCCGTGCTGGAAGATCTCGATGCCGGCGTCTTCCACGTTCCAGGCGTTGATATGCGCCAGGTTGGTGTTCTTGCAGCCCCAGCCGTCCGGGCACTGGTGGAAGCGGCCGCCGACCAGGTCGGGGTTGGCCAGGACGCCTTCGATGGTGGCCAGTTCGGGGTGTTCGTCCACAAGGTACTGCGGCACCCACCAGCCTTCGATGCCGCCGTCCGACAGCACGTCGGCGATGGTCAGGATCTTGCCCTCGGCCGAGAGGTCGTCATAGGCGGGGGTGCCGTTGATCCACAGTTCGGTGACGATCTCGGGGGTGCCGGTTTCGGCCACCGAGATCAGCGCCGGGGTGGTCGAGGAGGGTACCGTGACCACCTTGCAGCCATAGCCCTGTTCCATCAGGAACTTGGACACATGGGTCACAACGGCCGAGGAGGCCCAGTTCATTTCGGTGATTGTCACTTCGCCGCAGTCTGCATGGGCCGCGCTGGCCAGCCCGGTTGCAGCGAGCAGTGTAAGCAGGGTTGTCTTGGTTCTGGTCATGTAACTTCCTCTGTTGGTTTTTTCCCAGTCAGGCATTTGGCGCCCGATCAGGTAGGTTCATAAACGACATCGTCATGTCGTAAAAGGACATAGGGCATCACGTTAAGACAGGCCGCGTACAAAAGCCGCTTGAAAATCCTTGGTTTTTCCCCATTGCCGGGAAGTATGCCACTAGCAACGCGGGTCTCAAGGATAATTCCGATAGGGGCGTCGGCAGCCGGGGCGGGGCGCGCGAAGTGTCGCGGGCCGCTATAATCGCGAGTGTTTGTGAGGATTCGCCGCCAAGAAGGCGTTTGACAGCGATTAATTGAACGGCTGTATATAAACGCGCACGGCAATGGAGGCGGCAGTCATGGATTTTTCGCTCAGCGAGGAACAGCAGGCTATTTTCGACATGGCGCGGGAGTTCGGCGCCGAGCGTATCGCGCCGCAGGCGCGGGACTGGGAAGCCGACGGCACCATCCCCAGGGACCTGTGGCCGGAACTGGCCGCGCTTGGCTTTGGCGGGTTGTATGTTTCGGAAGATCAGGGTGGGTCGGGCCTGACGCGGCTGGATGCAACGCTGGTGTTCGAGGCGCTGTCGATGGCCTGCCCGTCGGTGGCGGCTTTCCTGTCGATCCACAACATGTGCGCCGCGATGATCGACAAGTTCGGCAGCGACGAGATGAAGGCGCGGGTCCTGCCCAAGGCGCTGACCATGGACACCGTGTTGAGCTATTGCCTGACCGAACCGGGGTCGGGGTCGGATGCTGCCGCGCTGAAGACGCGGGCGGAGAAGACCGATCAGGGATACCGGGTGACCGGCACCAAGGCCTTCATCTCGGGCGGTGGCTATTCGGATGCCTATATCGTTATGTGCCGCACCGGCGAGGCCGGGCCGAAGGGCATCTCGACGGTGCTGATCGAGGACGGCGCCGAGGGGCTGAGTTTCGGCGGGCTGGAAGACAAGATGGGGTGGCGCAGCCAGCCGACGCGGCAGGTGCAGATGGATGATGTGGCGGTGCCCGCGCACAACCTGCTGGGCGAGGAGGGCAAGGGCTTTCGCTATGCCATGGCCGGGCTGGACGGCGGGCGGCTGAACATTTCGGCCTGCAGCATCGGCGGGGCGCAGGCGGCGCTGGACGCGACACTGGCCTATATGGGCGAGCGCAAGGCCTTCGGCAAATCCATCGACCAGTTCCAGGCGTTGCAGTTCCGGCTGGCCGACATGGAGATCGAGTTGCAGGCGGCGCGCACCTTCCTGCGGCAGGCGGCGTGGAAGCTGGACAGCGGCGCGCCCGATGCCAGCAAGTTCTGCGCCATGGCCAAGCGACTGGTGACCGAGACCGGAAGCCGGGTCGCCGACCAGTGTCTTCAGTTGCACGGCGGCTATGGCTATCTGGCCGATTATGGGATTGAAAAGCTGGTACGCGATTTGCGGGTGCACCAGATCCTGGAAGGCACCAACGAGATCATGCGCGTGATCGTCGCGCGGCAACTTCTGGAGGCACGCGGCTGATGGCCGACATCGAGATCCGGGTCGAGGGCAAGGTCGGGCGCATGACCTTCAACCGGCCCAAGGCGCTGAACGCGCTGACCTATGACATGTGTCTGGCGGTCGAGGACGCTCTGGACGCCTGGCGCGAGGATGACGCCGTGGCGCTGGTGCTGATCGACGCCGCGGGCGACCGCGCCTTCTGTGCCGGCGGCGACATTCAAGAAATGTACGACACCGGGCGGGCCGGGGATTTCGCCTATGGCCGCAGGTTCTGGCGTGACGAATACCGCATGAACGCCAAGATGTACGAATACCCCAAGCCCGTGGTCAGCCTGATGCAGGGGTTCACCATGGGCGGCGGGGTCGGGGTTGGCTGCCATGCCTCGCACCGGGTGGTGGGCGAAACCAGCCAGGTCGCCATGCCCGAGGTCGGCATCGGGCTGGTGCCGGATGTGGGCGGCTCGATGATCCTGGCCAATGCGCCGGGGCGGCTGGGCGAATACCTGGGCACCACGGCCACGCGCATGGGCCCGGCGGATGCGATCCTTGCAGGCTTTGCCGATGTTTTCGTGCCGCAGGACCGCTGGCCCGATCTGGTGGCCGCCCTGTTGGATGCCGGCGATGTCGCCGTGCTGGACGATTTCGGGACCGAGGCCCCCGAGGGCACGCTGGCCGCGCAGATGGATCAGATCAACGCCCATTTCGGCGGCGAGACCATCGGCGACATCAAGCGGTCGCTGGTGGCCGATGGCGGTGCCTGGGCCGCCGGGGCGCTGAAGGCGGTGGAACGAAACTCGCCGCTGGCCGTGGCCTGTGCGGTGGAAATGGTGCATCGTCTGCGCGGTGTGGGCGACATCCGCCGGGCGCTGGATCTGGAATACCGCTTTACCCATCGCGCGATGGAGCACGGCGATTTCATCGAAGGCATCCGCGCGGCGATCATCGACAAGGATCGCACCCCGCGCTGGCGTCATGAGGGGATCGACGCCGTGGGCGGGTTGGACGTGGTGCGGATGCTGATGCCGCTGGGCAAGGATGCCCTGACATTCGAAAAGGAAGAGATGGCATGAAAATCGGGTTCATTGGCCTTGGAAACATGGGCGCGCCGATGGCGGCCAATCTGATGAAGGCAGGCCACGCGGTGACCGGCTTTGACCTTGTGGCCGACATGCCGGACGGCGTGGCAAAGGCCGAAAGTGCCGCCGCCGCCGCCGAGGGGCAGGAGGTGGTCATCACCATGCTGCCCAATGGCGCCATCCTGCGCGCCGTGGCCGACGAGGTTCTGCCGGGCATGGCGGCAGGCTCGGTGCTGCTGGATTGCTCGACCGTGGACGTGGACAGCGCCCGCGCCGTGGCCGAACAGGCCGAGGCCAAGGGCGTGCTGGCACTGGACGCGCCGGTCTCGGGCGGCATCGGGGGTGCGGCGGCCGGTACGCTGACCTTCATGGTCGGCGGCAAAGACGCGGCCTTCGCCATCGCCGCGCCGCTGTTCGACATCATGGGCCAGAAGGCCGTGCATTGCGGCGCCTCGGGTGCCGGGCAGGCCGCCAAGATCTGCAACAACATGATCCTGGGCGCCACCATGGCGGTGACCTGCGAGGCCTTCGCGCTGGCCGACAAGCTTGGGCTGGACCGGGGCAAGATGTTCGATGTGGTCTCGACCTCCTCGGGCTACAGCTGGTCAATGAACGCCTATTGCCCGGCGCCGGGGGTGGGTCCGCAGTCGCCGGCGGACAATGACTACAAGCCCGGATTCGCGGCCGAATTGATGCTGAAGGATCTTCGACTCAGCCAGCAGGCCGCCGAGGCGGTGGACGCCGACACCCCCATGGGCCAGCGCGCGACCGAGCTATATGATGCATTTGTCACACATGAAAACGGTCAAGGGCTTGATTTCTCGGCGCTTCTGCCGCGTTTTGCGGCGAAGGGGCGCGATCGGGGCTAGGTTGACAGAACCCCGGCGCGGGGTATTTGTTCCGGCAGGGTCAGGGGGCTATCCTTGATTCACAGGAAACAGCGCGGAACACCCGATTGGCCAGACTGCAGATCATGACTTCGCGGGCATCGGCCCTGGGATCAGCGCGTTCCGGGGGGTGGCTGCCATGAGTGAACCGCTGCACGCGCGCCTGCTGGTGGACTGCGAGGCCGGGCTGGGCGAGGGGGTGCAATGGCACCGCCAGACCCGCCGGGTCTATTGGACCGATATCGAGGGCAACACCCTGTGGTCGGCCGCCGAAACCGGCGAGGCGGTGCGGCAGGTGGCGCTGGACGCTCCGTTGTGCGCTTTCGCCTTCACCCCGGATGGCAACATGCTGGCGGGGTTCGCGGATGCGCTGTGCTGGCTGGACCCGCGCTCCGGTGTGCGCCGGGTGATCGAGCCCTATATGCCCGACGACCCCGACACCCGGATGAACGACGGCGGGCTGGACCGGCAGGGCCGGTTCATCATCGGCGGCATCCACACCCCCGGCATGGCGCCGGTCACCCCGGTCTGGTCGGTCAGCCGGGGCCGGGTGCACACGATCCTGACCGGGGTCGGCTGCGCCAATTCCACCGCCTTTTCGCCCGACGGCACGCGGATGTATTTCGCCGACAGCCGTGGCCCCGACATCCTGGCCTATGACTATGACACGGTGACCGGAACCCCGCGCGACCCGCGCATTTTCGCGACGCTGGAGCCGGGCGAGGGCGTACCCAATGGTGCCTGCGTGGATGCCGAGGGGGCGCTGTGGAGCGCGGCTTTCGGCGGCGGAATGGTGCAACGCTGGCTGCCGGACGGGGGTCGTGACATGACGGTGCGGGTGCCGGTGCCGAATGTGACCTGCTGTGCCATTGGCGGCATGAAGATGCAGCGGCTGTTCATCACCACCGCCCGGATCGGCATGCGCGCCGAGGATCTGGAAAAGACCCCCGAGGCCGGCGGGCTGTACGCGGTGGATATCCCGGTCAAGGGAATGCCCACGGGCACCTATCGCCGCTGATCGGGTTTTGGCGGCACGCCGGTGCCGTGTGGAAAACTTCACGCGAAATCTTCACAGAAGGTTAAAATTGCGGTCATAGTGACGGCACAGCACTAATGAATGTCACCGGCAGACCAATTGCCCTTGAGGAGATTCACGATGCCAACCGTTCTGATCAACGAAATTGAACCCAACCCTTTCGGCAGCGACCCGGCCAATGTGATGGTCGAGATCCTGGGCACGCCGGGCAGCAGTTTCTCCGGTTTTCTTTATTCGATCGAAGCTGATTTTGCCTTGCCGCAATCCGTTGACCGGAAAGCCGCCATCTCGGGCACCTTCGATGTGAACGGCCTGCTGAGCGTCAGCATCCCGGATCTGGAAAATCCCAGCTTCACGCTGGTGCTGACCGACGCCACGGCCACAGCCAATGTCGGGGACAGCTATACCGGGGCCAATGCGTCGATCTTTGGCAATGTGCTGGACGCCATCGGCATGCCCGACAGCACCGCCGATGAAGCCTTCGTGCAGGGCGCGGCCCTGGGCGGGGCGGATTTCGCCTATACAGGCGATGAGCCCAAGCTGATCTTCCGCGATGGCGTGTCGCGCGCGTGGTTCGCGGTCAACGACCCCGACTTTGGCGAAGTCATCGACATCGACGGCAATTCGGTTGACCCCAGCCTGTTCGACGTCAGCCCGCTGGTCGGCACCACCTTCGGCACACCCAACCCGACACAGGGCACCGGCGGCATCGCCATCATCAACGAGATCGAGCCCAATCCTTTCGGCAGCGACCCGGCCACCGCATCGGTCGAACTCAAGGGGGTGGCGGGCGCCAGTTTCTCGGGTTTCCTGTATTCGATCGAGGCCGACAGTGGGTTGCCGCAGTCGGTCGACCGCAAGGCCGCGATTTCCGGCACGTTTGACGGCAACGGCCTGCTGACCGTCAGCATTCCCGATCTGGAAAACCCCAGCTTCACGCTGGTGCTGAGCGATGACACCGCCACGGCCAATGTCGGGGACAGTTTCACCGGCGCCAATGCGTCGATCTTCGGCAATGTTCTGGACGCCATCGGCGTGCCCGACAGTGCCGCTGACGAGGCCTTTGTGCAAGGCGCGGCCCTGGGCGGGGCGGACTTTACCTATACCGGGGATGAGCCCAAGCTGATCTTCCGCGATGGCACCACCGACGACTGGTACGCGCTGAACGACCCCGATGGCGGCGATGTGATCGCGCTGGATGGCACGGTTCTGTCCGGGTCGGACTTTGACAGCAATCCGACTTCGGCCATCAACAGTTTCGGCGGGGTCAATCCCAGCTACACCGGCGGCGGCGGCACCGGGCCGGTCGTGACCGCGATCTACGACATCCAGGGTAAGGCCCATACCTCCCCCATCGTGGGGGCGGCGGTGATGACCTCGGGCATCGTGACGGCGGTGGACACCAACGGGTTCTACCTGCAGGACGCGGCGGGCGATGGCGATGTGGCGACCTCGGATGCGCTGTTCGTCTTTACCGGCAGCGCGCCGGGGGTCTCGGTCGGCGATGCGCTGAACGTTTCGGGCACGGTATCAGAATTCACGCCGGGCGGCAGCGGGTCGGGCAACCTGTCCACCACGCAACTGTCCAGCCCGTCGATCACCCTGCAAAGCAGCGGCAATGTGCTGCCCGCTGCCACGGTGATCGGGCAGGGCGGACGGGTGCCGGTGACCGGCACCTTCGACGACGACGCCTTTGGCAGCTTCGACCCGGATCAGGATGGCATCGACTTCTTCGAAAGCCTGGAGGGCATGCTGGTCACCGCGCAGGATCTGCTGGCGGTCAGCGGCACCAACCGCTTCGGCGAGATCTTCGCCGTGGTCGATCAGGGGGCCGGTGCCACCGGGCTGAGCGCGCGTGATACGCTGAACATCGCCGCCGATGACTTCAACCCCGAGAAGATCCAGATCGACGAGGACAGCGGCATCTTCAGTTTCGCCTTCCCGCAGGTCGACACCGGCGCGCTGCTGGGCGATGTGACCGGGGTCATGGGCTATGGCTTCGGCAATTTCGAGATCTACCCGACCGCCGATTTCACCCCGCAGATCACCGCGTCGGGGCTGACGGCAGAAACCACGTCGCTGACCGGATCGGAAGACCAGTTGACGGTGGCCAGCTACAACGTGCTGAACCTCGATCCCGAGGACACCGATGGCGATGCCGATGTGGCCGACGGTCGGTTCGACGCCATCGCGGCACAGATCGTGGCCAACCTGGGCGCGCCCGACATCATCGGTCTGCAGGAGGTGCAGGACAACAACGGCACCCTGGGCGGCACCGGCACCGGGGTGACCTCGGCCGATGTGACCTTGCAGATGCTGGTGGATGCAATCACCGCGGCGGGCGGGCCGACCTACAGCTTCATCGACAACACCTTCATCGGCGAGGATCAGTCCGGCGGCTTCCCGGGTGGCAACATCCGCACCGCCTTCCTGTACAAAGACGCGCGGGTTGATCTGGTGGCGGGTTCGGTGCAGGCGGTGGGCAGCCAGGCGCCGGGGCAGACCTTTGACGGGGCGCGGCTGCCGCTGGCCGCCGATTTCACCTTCAACGGTGAAACCGTGACCGTGGTGAACAACCACCTGTCGTCCAAGGGCGGCTCCGCCCCGATCATGGGCACCTCGCAGGATTTTGCGGCGCGGCAGGAGGACATCACCGTCAACGGCTCGCTCGACGAACGCCGGGCGCAGGCGCAGGAGGTCAATGATTTCGTCGACACCGTGCTGGCGGGCGATCCGGCGGCCCATGTTTTGGTTCTGGGCGACATGAACGAGTTCGAGTTCATCTCGCCGCTGAAGATCATCGAAGGCAGCCAGACGCTGGATGCGGGCGATCCCGCCAAGGATCCGATCGATGTGCCCGAGCAGGTGCTGTACAACCTGACCGAGACCCTGCCCGAGGTCGAACGCTACAGCTATGGCTTCCAGGGCAACAGCCAGTCGCTGGACCACATCCTTGTCAGCGGCGGCTTGCAGGCGGGGGCCGAGTTCGACGCGGTGCATGTGAATTCGGAGTTCGCCGAAACATCGGCGCGGGCGTCGGACCATGATCCGCTGGTGGCGCGGCTGACCATTGCCAATGCCACGCCGCTGAACCTGGCGGGCTGGCGGCAGGATGACACCCTGCAGGGCGGCGCGGGCGACGACACCGTGCGGCTGCGGTTCGGACAGGACACCGCCACCGGCAACGAAGGCGCCGATACTTTCGTCTTCGATGCCCGGCGGATGCAGGATGGCGATGCCCATGTGGTGACCGATCTGGACTTCGCGCAGGCCGACCGGTTGCAGTTCAACTTTTTCGGCCCGACCAAGGTGTTCGCCACATCGGCCGCCGAGTTGCTGGCGCTGGACAGCGAGGACTGGATCGACGTCAGCGCGGCGGGCGGCGGCTATGCCATCACGCTGTACAACGGTGCCGAGGAAGTCAGCGTTCTGGTCTGATCGTCGGAGCTGAGCAGCCGCGGGGGCGAGATCCCCGCGGTTTCTTCGCGCCTTGGCGGGCGGATTAACCCTGTTGCAAGACTGGCGGTTCTATCTCTGTTCCCAACCGAACCGCAGATGGGAGCATTGATCGTGCCACAGTTTCTTCGCCCGGCCGGGGGCCGGATCCTTTCATGTCTGGCCGCGGGGCTGCTGGCCCTGTCGCTTGGCGGGCCGCCCGCCCGTGCCGGAACCTTGACCGTCATGGGCGACGTGAACGCCGGGGTCGAGGCCAACCAGCCGATGTTCGACAATCTGCTGGGGCGTGGCACCACGGTGGTGATCTCGCGCGAGCGGGCGCAACTGGGCCGGTTGCAGGACCACATCAACGCCCAGCCGGGCCAGACCGCGACGGTTGTGGCCGGGTCGGTGACCTCGGCGCTGCTGGCGGGGGTCGATCTGCTGATCCTGACCGCCTTCTACAATGCGCCACTTGCCTATTCCGTGACCGAGCAGGGGGCGATCCACGACTTTCTCTTCGACACCGGCAATGTGATCGTGGTGGCCGAGGCGTCGACGTCGTCGGTGCTGACCGGCTACAATGCCTTGCTGGCCGGGATCGGCGCCACGATCTCCTACACCGGCACGCGTTACGACGATTTTGGCACGGTGACCGGTCTGCCCAACCTGCCGGTGACGCAGGGCGTAACCAGCTTCGCGCTGAACCGCTACAACGGGTTGTCGGGCGGAACCGCCGTGGTGCAGACCGTGCTGGGCACCGCGGTGGCGCAGCAGCGGCTGGGCATCACCGCGCCGGTACCGCTGCCCGCGACGGCGCTGGGGCTAGGCGGGGCGCTGGCGCTGCTGTGGCCGCTGGGCTGGCTGCGGCGCATGCGTGGGACGATGCGCGGCAGGCGTTGAACTCCGCCGCCCGCGTCGTAAGGTGGGGGCATGACCCTGCCCCCCGATCCCGACGCGCCGATCCCGGACGATCTGACCCCTGCCAGCCCCTATGACGACGGCGAGGTTGAGGAGGACGAGCTGTGGTTCATGCCGGCGCCGCTGGATGAAGATCCCGCCGACATGCCCTGGGCCGCGCCGCGCCATGCGGGCCCGGACCTGCGGGCCGCAACCTGGGCGCAGGCGCAGGCGGACCTGTCGGCACCGCTGGCCCGCGCCGCCCTGGCGCTGGGGGCGCTGGACGAACGCGTGCGGATCGGCCCCGGCGGGCTGCGGCAACGGCTGATCTGCTCGGAGGTGGCCGAGTTGTGCTGGCATCTGGGCGACCGGGTGACGGTGGACCGCTTGGCGCTTTACCTGGTGCTGCGGCTGGCCGCGGTGGGCGAGGATGCCTCGGTGCTGGCGCGCGCGGCCTGGGCGGTGCGGCGGCTGGATCGCGGCGGTGACCTGCAGGCCGATCTTGAGGATCTGCCCGGCTTTCTGGGCCGCGCCCGGCGCGACGACAGTCTCGACATCGATCTGAGCGTACGGCCCATGGGCGCCGAATTCGACGCGCTGGCGCAGGATTGGCGCACCGAGGTCGACAGCGGCCAGGGCTTGCATCCGCTGACCCGCGCGGCGCTGGCCTGGCACGGCTGGCGGCGGCGCGGATTGTCGGGGGAAAGCGCGCAACTGGAAGGCGCGGTGATGGCGGCCCGGCTGGGCGGGCAGGTGCTGCGCGCCGGCGGGCTGGGTTTCGTGCCGCTGGCCATGGGCAGTGGCAGCGCGCTGACCGGGGTCGGCGATGCCCGCGACCGGCTGGCGGCCTGGCTGCGCGGCATCGAACAGGCCGCCCTGCGCGGGCTGATGGAGGCCGACCGGCTGAGCCGCTGGCAGGCGCTGGCCGTCGAACGCACCGCCACCATGTCGGGCCGAACGCCGAAACATCTTGTCCATGCCTTGATGGCCTGGCCGCTGGTCTCGGCCCCGATGCTGGAAAGCGAAACCGGCGCGTCGCGCGCCGCGGTGCAGCGCAACATGCTGCGGTTCGAGGACCTGGGACTGGTGCGCGAAGTCACCGGCCAGTCGCGGTTCCGGTTCTGGCGGCTGGAAATGTAGGTGCACCCCAGCGGGGCCGTCCCGACGTCCCCCCGCGCTGTCGCAAGAACATCGCAAATGTGTCGTATTATTGATACAACCGGCATCGCGCCGGGTGCGCAATGACACATCTCAAATCCATTTTGTGAGCGGTCTGCGTAAGGTCGCGCCGCAATGAGTCGATTCCGGCGCCGCGCCCCTGCCAGGGCCTGCCGGAGCGAAGGCGCTGACGGGGGTGTGGGCAGTGAAAATCAGAGACTTTCTGAAGATTGAAAGCGCGGCGGATCTCAGCCGTTCGGAGGTGGGCCGCCTGGGGACGGCGATCCTCTTCATCGTGGCGGTGATGATCTATGCCGGCACCAAGTTCGCGCATGTGGAGCAATCCTATCTGCTGGTCGCAGCAGCGGTGATCGGCGCCTATATGGCGCTGAACATCGGGGCCAACGACGTGGCCAACAACGTCGGCCCGGCGGTCGGCTCCTTCGCCCTGACCCTGACCGGCGCCATTGTCATCGCGGCGGTCTTCGAGGCCGCCGGCGCCATCATCGCTGGCGGCGACGTGGTCAAGACGGTCAAGAAGGGCATCATCGACCCGGCCGACATCCCGGATTCCATCACCTTTGTCTGGGTCATGATGGGGGCGCTGCTGGGCGCGGCCATCTGGCTGAACCTCGCCACCTGGTTGGGCGCGCCGGTCTCGACCACCCATTCGATCGTCGGCGGCGTCATGGGCGCCGGGATTGCCGCGGCGGGCTGGGACATCGTCAACTGGGACTCCATGGCCAAGATCGCGTTGAGCTGGGTGATCTCGCCGGTGACCGGCGGCATCATCGCGGCCCTGACGCTGTATAGTCTCAAGCGGCTGGTGTTCTTCAAGAATGACCCCCTGGAGGCGGCGAAATCCGTGGTGCCGGTGATGATCGCAATCATGGCCTGGGCCTTCACCACCTATCTGTGCCTGAAGGGGATCGCCAAGATCGTGTCGATTTCCTTCCCGATGGCGCTGCTGCTGGGACTGGTGGCCGCGCTGCTGACATGGGTTGTCGTGGCGCCGATGATCCGGCGCGCGGTGCCGAGGCTGACCCGCGACCGCGACGGCGTGAACCGGCTGTTCACCTTGCCGCTGATCTTTGCAGCCGCCCTGCTGAGCTTTGCCCATGGTGCCAATGACGTGGCGAACGCGGTGGGGCCTCTGGCCGGGATCGTGGATGTGCTGACCGAGGGCGAGGGCGGCAGCAGCGTGTCCATTCCGCTGTGGGTCATGGGCATCGGTGCGCTGGGGATCTCGGTCGGTCTTGCCCTGTTCGGGCCGAAACTGATCCGCACGGTCGGCTCCGAGATTACCGAACTGGACCGCTCGCGCGCCTTCTGCATCGCCCTGTCGGCGGCGATCACCGTCATCATCGCCAGCCAGCTGGGGATGCCGATTTCCTCGACCCATGTGGCGCTGGGGGCGGTGTTCGGTGTCGGTTTCCTGCGTGAGTTCCTGGAAAAGCGGATGCACAGCGTGGTCGAGAACGTTCTGGCCCAACACCGCGGAGACCCGCATTTCGACGAGGTCGAGCGGGTTCTGCGCGACTTCGAGAACATGCCGCCCGAAGCCAAGTCCGACCTCCTGGACCGGATGAAGCAGATGGGCGCCGAGGCGGTCATCACCAAGGCGCAGCGCAAGGAGTTGCGGCAGGCGCTGAAGCGGCAGCTGGTCAAACGCTCGTCGCTGCTGAAGATCGTGTCGGCCTGGATCATCACCGTACCGGTGGCGGCCTTTCTTGCGGGCCTGTTCTTCTACGCCCTGCGTGGCATGATGCTGCCCTAGACCGCGCCTAGCGGGTGGCCAGCCCCAACCGGGGCCGCAGCCCGTCCATGGCATCGATCAGGGTTTCGGGCGCCCCGGCCTGCGCCATCCGCGCCCGCAGGCTGGCGTTCAAGCCGCCTTCGGTGGACAGGCTTTCCAGCAGGCCCAGGAAGTGCTCGCCCGACCCATCGGGCGACATGTAGCCTTTGAACAGGGCGGCCACATAAGCCTCCGAACCGGCGGGGTCGCCGGTTTCCTCGGCCAGCCAGGCCGCGCCGAGGGCCAGCAACTCGAGCAGCGGGGCGCTGAGTGCGCTGGCGGCGAAATGGGCGTTCAGCGCGGCTTCGCTGTCCACCGGCAGGATCAGGTTGCGCGGCCCGAAGATCTCGCGCAGCGCCGCACTGTCGGGATGCACCGGCAGCGGGCAGCCGCCCTGCTCGATGAAGGGCATCGGGATGGTCAGGGCGATGTCCTTGGCCGGCGCACACAACCGGTGCAGATCGGCCAGCGGCACATCCACCATGACCGAGATCACCGCCTGATCCGCGTGCCAGGGCAGATCCGCCAGCACCTGCCGCGCCACCTTGGCCACGAGGCACAGGATCACCACCTCGCTGTGCACGATGACCTCGTCGTTGGGATGCACGGTGACATCGGGCAGGGTGGCCAGTTCCGCCGCCACCTCGGCGTTTCGGTCGCTGACGCGGAGGCGATGACCCTGCCCGGTCAGCGCGCGCACCATGCAAGCGGCAATCTCGCCGGTGCCCAGAAAGCCGATGGCGGCCATGGTCAATCTCCCCTTTTCCTTTGATCCAGAAGGGGGCATTGGTGGCGCGAACGCAAGACAGGAACGGGGCGACATCATGATCAAACTGGCACAAAGTGCTGCGCGGCTGGGCACCGAGTCGGCCTTCGAGGTTCTGGCACGGGCCAACAAGCTGGCCGCCGAGGGGCGCGACATCATCAACCTTGGCATCGGCCAGCCGGATTTCCGCACGCCCGAGCATATCGTGGAGGCCGGCATCAAGGCGCTGCGCGACGGCCATCACGGCTATACGCCCGCCAACGGCCTGCCGGTGCTGCGCGAGGCGGTGGCCGCCGATCTGCACCGCCGGCACGGCGCCGAGGTCGATCCCGATTGCGTGGTGGTGGTGCCCGGCGGCAAGCCAACCATGTTCTTCGCGGTGATGCTGCTGGGCGAGCCCGGCGCCGAAATCATGTATCCCAACCCCGGCTTTCCGATCTATGAAAGCGTGATCCGCTACTCCGGCGCGACCCCGGTGCCGATCGCGCTGGAGGAATCGCAGGGCTTTGCCTTTTCCGCCGAGACGGTGCTGGCGCAGATCACCCCGGCGACCCGGCTGATCATCATCAATTCGCCCGCCAACCCCACTGGCGGGGTCACGCCCAAGGCCGAGATCGACAAGCTGGTGGCCGGGCTGGCCGATTGGCCGGATGTGGTACTGATGTCGGACGAGATCTATTCCCAGATGCTGTATGGTGGCCGGTCGCATGTGAGCCTGCTGAGCTATCCCGAGATCCGCGACCGGCTGATCCTGTTGGACGGCTGGTCCAAGACCTATGCCATGACTGGCTGGCGGCTGGGCTTCGCGGTCTGGCCGAAAGCGATGGTGGATGCGGTGACGCGGCTGTGCATCAACGATCATTCCTGCGTCAATGCCTCGGCGCAATACGCGGGCCTTGCGGCGTTGACCGGACCGCAGGACGCGGTGCACGACATGGTGGCGAAATTCGACGAACGGCGGCAGGTGATCGTGGCCGGGCTGAACGCGCTGCCCGGCGTGCGCTGTGCCGATGCGGGCGGCGCCTTCTATGCCTTTCCCAACATCGAGGGCACCGGCCTGACTGCGCGCGAGGCGCAGGACCGGTTCCTGACCGAAGCCGGGGTGGCGACGGTGTCGGGCACCAGTTTCGGCAAGTTCGGCGAGGGGTTCGTGCGGTTTTCCTATGCCGCGAGCCTGGAGCAGATCACCGAGGCGTTGGCGCGGATCGGCAAGATCCTGTAGCCGCCCTGCGGGCGGATTTCATGCCTCCGGCGGGAGTACTTTTGACAAGAAAAAGGGGCGCCGTCTCGGACCCGCTCTGGGAGAGCGTTTCAGGCGCGAACGGGCGGCGCGTTTCCAGCGCCGTCCTATGCGATTGCGCGCAGCCCGGCGCGATCAGATCGGGGCAGTGATGGTCTGGCGTTGGCGGCCCAGGCCCTCGACTTCCAGTTCCATCACGTCGCCGGGTTTCAGGAACCGCGGCGGGGTCATCCCGGCACCGACGCCGGATGGCGTGCCGGTGGCGATGATGTCGCCGGGCATCAGCCGGCAGAAGCGCGAGATATAGGCGATGAGTTCGGCCACGGAGAAGATCATGTCCGCCGTGGTCGCCTCTTGCATCCGCTTGCCGTTGAGGTCGAGCGAGAGCGCCAGGGCCTGAGGGTCCGGCACCTCGTCGGCGGTGACCAGCCAGGGGCCGATGGGTCCATAGCCGGGGCCGGATTTGCCCTTGACCCAATTGCCGCCTCGCTACTTTTGCCAGGTGCGTTCCGAAATGTCGTTGACGGTGCAATAGGCGGCCACATGGCCGAGCGCCTTCTTCTCGGACACGTAATGCGTCTCTTTTCCGATGACGACGCCCAACTCGACCTCCCAGTCGGTGGTGTCACTGTCGCGCAGCAGGGCAACATCGTCGAAGGGGCCGCCCAGGGCCGAGGTTACCTTGTTGAAGACCACCGGTTCGGTGGGGACGTCCGAGCCGGTTTCGGCGGCATGGGCGGCGTAGTTCTTGCCGATGCACAGGAAATTGGGCACCCGGGCAAGGCAGGGCCCGAGGCGGCCGGGGGTTTCGACCAGCGGCAGGGCTGAAGATTTGAGATCGGTCAGATGCGACAGGGCCGCTTTTGACACATGCGTGCCTTCCAGATCAGGCAGGATGGTCGAGAGGTCGCGCACCTGGCCGTCGTCGTCCAGAAGTCCAGGGCGTTCCTGTCCCGGCGCGCCGTATCTGAGAAGTTTCATGCGGGGTCTCCTTGCTGGGCAGGCTGTCGGGCCAGCGTCAGCCGCGGCCGATATAGGGCATGGTGGTGGCCATCACGGTCATGAACTGCACGTTGGCGTCCAGCGGCAGGCTGGCCATGTGCAGCACCGAGCGGGCGACGTTGTCCACATCCATCAGCGGTTCGGCCTTGGGGTGGCCATCGGCCTGTTTCAGGGCCCCGGCCCTGGGGGCGATCATCTCGGTGCGGGCGTTGCCGATGTCGATCTGGCCGCAGGCGATGTTATGCGGGCGGCCATCCAGCGAGATCGACCGGGTCAGCCCGGTGATCGCATGTTTCGAGCAGGTATAGGGCGCCGAGCCCCAGCGCGGTACATGCGCCGAGATCGACCCGTTGTTGATGATCCGGCCCCCTTGGGGGGACTGGTCCTTCATCAGGCGGAAGGCGGCGTGGGCGCAGATGAAGCTGCCGGTGAGGTTGATGTCGATCAGGCGGCGGAAATCGGCGACCGAGAGATCCTCGAAGCTGGTGCCGATCAGCGAGACCCCGGCGTTGTTGAACAGCGCGTCGAGATGGCCCCAGTGCTGATGGGCGCGGGCGAAACTTGCCGCGACCGCGTCTTCGTCGGTGACATCGCAGGCCAGGACCAGCGCGGCCTCATGGCCGGCGGCGGCGTCTTCCAGGGTTGCGGCGGTGCGGCCCACGAGGCCGACCTTCCAGCCCGCGTTCAGAAAGGCGGTGGCGCAGGCCTTGCCGATGCCCCGGCCCGCACCGGTGATCAGGATGGTTCCGGTCATCTGTCGCTCCGATATCTTGGCTGGCCTAGTGATTGTCGCGCGGCAGGTCGCGGGCGACCTTGTGATAGGCGGTGGCCAGTTCCAGGCAGCCGCCCTCGGCCAATTGGCCCACATGGGTGCGGTAGATCTCTTGCCAAGGGGTCTGGTGGTGCAATTCGGGCGGGGTCCAGGCGGCGCGGCGGGCGGCCCAGTCTTCGTCGGACACCAGCGCGTTCAGGCTGGAGGTGTTGAGGTCCAGCCGCACCTTGTCGCCAGTCTGCAGCAGGGCCAGACCGCCGCCGACCACGCTTTCGGGGCTGGCGTTCAGGATCGAAGGGCTCTCCGAAGTGCCCGATTGTCGCCCGTCGCCCACCGTCGGCAGATGGTTGACGCCGGCCTGCACCAGCGCGTCGGGGGGCAGCATGTTGACCACCTCGGCCGAGCCGGGGTAGCCGACGCAGCCGACGCCCCGGATGAACAGGATGGTACGGTCGTCGATCTCCAGTGCCGGATCGTTGATCCGTTCGTGGTAATCCTCGGGGCCTTCGAAGACCACGGCGCGGGCTTCGAAGATGTTTTCCCGCCCCGGTTCGGAGAGGAAGCGCGCGCGGAAGTCCTTTGAAATCACGCTGGTCTTCATCAGGGCGCTGTCGAACAGGTTGCCCGACAGGACCAGAAAGCCCGCGTTTTCGCGCAGGGGGTTGTCGAAGGGGCGGATCACCTCGGTGTCGGTGCTGCGGGCCTTGCCCAGGGCCGCGGCCATGGTGGTTCCGGTGGCGGCCCGTGCATCCGCGTGCAGACGTCCGGCGGCCAGCAATTCGCCCATCACCGCCGGCACGCCACCGGCGCGGTAGAAGCGTTCGCCCAGATAGGCACCGGCGGGCTGCATGTTGACCAGCAGCGGGATGTCGAAGCCGACGGTTTCCCAGTCCTTCACGGTCAGCTCCACCCCGGCGTGGCGGGCGATGGCCTGAAGATGCGGCGGCGCGTTGGTCGAGCCGCCGATGGCCGCGTTGACCAGAATGGCGTTCTCGAAGCTTTCGCGGGTCAGGATGTCCGAGGGTTTGAGATCCTCCAGCACCATATCCACGGCCCGCCGCCCGGTTTCATAGGCCATGGCCATACGCTCGCGGAAGGGGGCGGGAATGGCCGCGTTGCCGGGCAGGGTCATGCCCAGGGCCTCGGCCATGGCGTTCATGGTGCTGGCGGTGCCCATGGTGTTGCAATGGCCCAGCGACGGCGCCGAAGCGCAGACCCGGCCCATGAATTCCTCGTAGTCGATGGCACCTTCGGCCAGCAGGCGGCGGCTTTCCCAGACAATGGTGCCGGACCCGGCCAGCTTGCCGTCCCACCAGCCGTCCAGCATCGGGCCGCCGTTCAGCGCGATGGCGGGCAGATCGGCAGTGGCCGCACCCATCAGCATCGCCGGTGTGGTCTTGTCGCAACCGGTGGTCAGCACCACCCCATCGATGGGATAGCCGTGCAGCACCTCGACCAGCGACAGATAGGCCAGGTTGCGATCCAGCGCGGCGGTGGGCCGCTTGCCGGTTTCCTGGATCGGGTGCACCGGGAATTCCATCGGGATGCCGCCCGCGTCGCGGATGCCCGCCTTAATGCGATCCATCAGGAAGACGTGGATCTTGTTGCAGGGGGCCAGGTCGCTGCCGGTCTGGGCGATGCCCACCACCGGGCGGTCGCCTTGCAATTCGCCGCGTGTGTATTCCTGGTTCAGATAGCGCTCGATATAAAGCGCGGTCATGCCGGGATTGTTGGGATTGTCAAACCACTCTTGCGAACGGAAACGGCGTTTGGCGCGGGTGTCGCTCATGGGTCTTCCTCGGTTGACGGGACGTGCCTCAGATTTGCCGGAAAATGCCGGGATGCGCCACTGCAAACTTGGGGCGCGCGGGGGTCGAGTGCAGGACGGGTCAGGGCAGATAGACCGCGTCGAGCACCGCCAGCGCATCGCCGTTGTCGTCCAGAAGCATCAGGCTTTGACCCGCGATGTCCCAGCTTCGGGTGGCGCCCAGCACCCCGGCGAACGCCTGTTCCCAACCGTCCAGCGGCGGTGGGCAGGCCATCAGCGTCGACATGCCCCGTTCGAAGCGCAGGCCGTTCTCGCTGTCGCGCGTATAGCTGCCGCCCAGCCCGTTGCAGCCGACCGTTGCCTGATAGGCGTTGTCGGCACCGCCGCGCAGCAGCAGATGCGGCTCACGCCCGCCTGGCTGTGCGGTGAGTGTTTCGCCGTTCAGCTGCGCGATCCGCCAATAGGTGTTTTCCAGCCGCGTCGGAGCCCGGTGCCGGTCGCAGGTGCCTTCCGGCCAGATGCTGACGAAGCGGTCCACGATCAGGCTGCGCCGGTCGGGGCCTTCCATCGCCGGGCGCAGTTCCAGCCGCCCCATGACCGTGGCCAGCAGCGGCGCGCCGGGTGTGGGGCGGGCCTCGCCATAGGCGCGTTCCAGCGCCGGGTAGTCGCCGGACATCTCGACAGGGTAGGTCTTGCCGGACAGGCAGACCTCGAATTGTGCCGCATCGGCAAAGTATGTCACCAAGCCCTGCAAGGGCAGGTCCAGATCGGTTTCCTCAAGGGGGACCGTGCCTTGCAATTCATAGGGCAGGTCGCTGTCGATGACCTTGCCCTGCATGTCCAGCGCGCGCAGGCGATCGGGGGCCTGGATTTCCCACTGCAGCGGCATTTCGGCGGCGCCATGCAGCACCAGCGCGGCGCGTGCCGGATCCACGTACCATCGCCCGACCTCGTCGCGGATCAGGGGCGGCGTCTTGCCCTGCCAGATGCGGCGCAGGTGATAGGTCTGGTCGGGCCACAGATCCAGGTGATGCGCGATGCCCTCGCAATCGGCGCAGGGCAGGGTGCCGGTGAAGGTCGCGGGCAGGCGCAGACCATGCGCCCCGACAACCGGCTGGTCGGCCCCGGCGACAGCCACGAGGTTCAGGACAGGGGCATCGGCGCCATCTTCCAGCACCGGCACCACGGTGTCGGTGACAAACAGAAGCTGCCCCGTTGCCCCGGTCACCCGCCCTCGCACCGCATAGCTGTGGCGCGGGTCCAGTGCGGCGGTGTCATAGTCGATGGAAAAGGGCCAGCCATAGGTCTGCGGCGGGGCAAAGGCGCTGCGGCCCAGTTCAACCGCAGGTGCATCGGCCAGCGAGATGTCTTCCAGCACCGCCTCGAACGTTGCGCCGCCCGGTGTCTGCACGCCGGAAGGCATCTGCGCCCGGCCTTCAAGCGTCTCGGCTCCCGCCGCGCCTGCCAAGGCCGCCATCACCAGTCCCGACAGAAGGTTCTTCATCGCGTTTTCTCCCCGCTGTCGCCCGCCATGCCGGGCGCGCCTTGATCATCGCCCGCCGTGCCGGGCGCATCTTGTTCCCTGCCCGCCGTGACGGGCGCGGCTTGATCCTCGCCCGGATTGACCGTGTCCACAACACCCACGTCCAGCCGCGCCACCGAGACCGATTTCACCACCGCGTGACAGGGCGCGCCGGGTGCCAGCCCCAGCGCCTCGGCCGACCGCCGCGTGACCCGCGCCAGCAGGCGGTCGGCGCCGATCTGCAACTGCACCATGACCCCCGGCCCGGTGCCGCCGCGCATCTCGATGACCTCGCCGGGCAGGATGTTCAGCGCCGACAACCCTTCGGGCCGCCCACGGGCGAGGATCACGTCCTGCGCCTCGATCCGCACACGGACCCGTGCCCCCACTGCCGCCCCGAAGCGCGGTAGGAACAGCGATCCGGCCGAGACCCGCACCTCGCTCAGCCCGTCCGAATGATGCGCCGCCACTTGCCCGGTCAGGACCGAACCGGCCTCGCGCACACCGATGGTGCGCACTGCCGAGAGATCCGACAGCACCTCGGCGGCGGGACCCACGCGCTCCACCCGGCCCGCGTCCATGGCCACCACCGTGGTCGCCAGCCGCGCCACTTCTGAGGCCGAATGGCTGACGAAGATGATGGGAATGCGGCTGTCGTCGCGCAGCCGCTCCAGATGCGGCAGGATCTCGGCCTTGCGGGCCTCGTCCAGCGCGGCCAGCGGTTCATCCAGCAACAGGATGCGCGGGTCCGACAACAAGGCCCGGCCAATGGCAACCCGCTGGCGCTCGCCCCCCGAGAGGGCACCGGGACGACGCGCCAGCAGCGCCTCCAGCCCCAACAGCCCGACCACATGGTCGATGCCCGCGCGCCGCCCGCGCCGCGAGAAACGCTGGCCGTACTCCAGGTTGTCGCGCACGTTCAGATGCGGAAACAGCCGTGCATCCTGAAACACATAGCCCACGCGGCGGCGGTACGGCGGCAGCCACAGACCGGAGTCCGTGTCGCACAGGACCTCGCCCCCCACCGAAATGCGCCCCCGGTCGGGCCGCAGCAACCCGGCCATGGCATTGACCACGCTGGTTTTCCCCGAACCCGAACGGCCGAACAGGGCGGTCACCCCGTCGGGGGCCTCGAAGCCCACGTTCAGGGCAAAGCCGGGCAGGGCGTGGGACAGGGCAACGGAGACGCTCATCGTCCGCGCACCCGCGCCGCGATGCGCGCCGCCACCAGTTCCGACACCAGCAGGGCCGCCATGGCCACCGCCACCGACAGGGCCACCAGCCAGAAAACTGCCGGTTGCGCGCCGGGCACCTGTAGGAAGGCATAGATCGCCGAGGGCACGGTGCGGGTCTCGCCGGGGATCGACGAGACGAAGGTGATGGTGGCGCCAAACTCGCCCATCGCCTTGGCAAAACCCAGAACCGCGCCCGCCAGGATGCCCGGCGCGGCCATCGGCAGGGTGACAGTGGCAAAGACCCACAGCGGCGGTGCGCCCAGCGTGCCAGCGGCCTCCTCCAGCTTCGGATCCACAGCCTCGATCGCCAGGCGGATGGCGCGTACCATCAGCGGAAACGCCATGATCGCGGCGGCCAGCGCCGCCCCGGTCCAGCGGAACGCCACCTCGAGGCCCAGCACCGCCAGCCCCCGGCCCAGCGGCCCCTGCGGACCGAAGGTCAGCAACAGCAGATAGCCGGTCACCACAGGTGGCAGGATCAACGGCAGATGCACCAACCCGTTGACCACCCCCTTGCCCGGAAACCGCCAGCGCGCCAGTGCATAAGCCACGAAGATGCCGAACGGCAGGCTGGCCGCCACCGCCCAGAACGACACTTTCAGTGACAGCGCGATGGCCTGCCAGACCTCGGGGGAAAACCCGCTCACGGTATCACCGCGAAGCCATGGCGTGTGAAAACCGCGCCGGCCTCCGGCTCCGACAGATAGGTCAGAAAGGCGGCCGCCACCGCAGAGGCACCCGGCATCAGGGCTGCGGGATAGAGGATCGGCGGATGGCTTTGCGGATCGAACGCCGCCCGCACCGCCACCCGCGGCTCGGCCCGCGCATCGGTGCCATAGACAATTCCCATCTGCGCCGCTCCAATCGCCACCAGGGCCAGTGCGGCACGCACGTTGTCGGTCTCCACCACCTGCGCCCGAAGATCCGGCCACAGGCCCAGATGCTCCAGCGCCGCACGCCCGTAGATCCCCGCCGGCACCGCGTCGACCAGCGCCATCGCCAACCGCCCGCTGCCCAGCTTCGTCGGCAGCGCGGCCAGGTCCAGCGGCGGCGCCCCTGCCGGCCCGACCAGCACCAGCCGGTTGCCCAGCAAAGCGCGGCGGCTGCCCGGATCAATCGCGCCTTCGACCTCCAGCCAATCCATCCAGGCGGTGTTGGCCGAGATGAACAGGTCGGCGGGCGCGCCCTGCGCGATCTGGCGCGCCAGCCCTGAACTGCCCGCATAGGCCGCCCGCACGTGGTGCCCGGTCGCGGCTTCCCAGCCGGCGGCCACCTCATCCAGCGCGGTCTTCAGGCTGGCGGCGGCGAAGACGGTGACCTCATCGGCCCGCGCGGTCCCGCAGATCGAAAAAAGCACCAGCAAGATCAGATGAAAAAGCCGCACACCCGGTGCCCAGAAACCCGCCATGGTCCCAGACTGGCCGAGGCCGTGACCTACCGCAACCGCTGCCCTGCCACCCCACAGGCTTTTTCTGGGCAAAAATACTCCCGCCGGAGACAAGAAATTCAAGGCCCCTGCGTCAGCCATCAATCCGCGCGTTCACCGCCCGCGCGATGACCAGTTCCTCGTCGGTCGGGATGACACGCACGGTCACCGGCCCGGTCGAGATCACGTGCGCCGCCTGGGCATTGGCCGTCGCATCCAGCGTGATCCCCAGCCAGTCCATCCCGGCACAGGCCTGCGCCCGTACCTGCGCCGAATTCTCGCCGATGCCGCCGGTGAACACCACCGTATCCAGCCCGCCCAGAACAGCCGCCATGGCCCCCAATTCGCGCCGGATCCGCGAGACGAAATAGGCGATGGCCTCGCGCGCCGCCTCGGTATCGGCGGCCTCCAACTCGCGCATGTCGTTGGACAGGCCCGATAGCCCCTTTAGCCCGCTTTGCTTGTACAGCAGGTCCGACACCGCCTCTGGCGTCATCCCGCGTTGTTGCAGCAGGTAGAGCATCACGCCGGGATCGAGCTGGCCGCAACGGGTGCCCATGGCCAGCCCCTCCAGCGCCGAGAACCCCATGGTCGAGTCCACCGACTTTCCGTCGTGCAGGGCGCACATTGAGGCGCCGTTGCCCAGGTGCGCCACCACGGTCCGACCCTGCGCCGCCCCCGGATCCAACCGCGCCAGTTCCCCTGCGATATAGGCATAGCTGAGCCCGTGAAACCCGTAGCGGCGCACGCCCTCGTCATAGAAACTGCGGGGCAGGGCAAAGGTATCGTTGACCCAGGGATGACCGCGATGAAAGGCGGTGTCGAAACAGCCCAGTTGCACCGCGGCGGGAAAGGCCAGACGCGCACCCCGCACGGCGGCCAGATTGTGCGGCTGGTGCAGCGGGGCGAAAGCCTCGAACCCTTCCAGATAGGTCAGCGTGTCGTCGTCCAGCAGTGCCGGGGCGTCGAAGCGCGGCCCGCCGTGCACGATGCGATGGCCCACGCCGGCCACCTCGGCCCCGGCCAGGACCGGGCGCAGCGCGTCCAGAATGGCCTGCAACCCGCCCCGATGATCGACCTGACCGATCTGCGCGGTGGTCCTGGTGCCCTGCCATTTCAGCGTCAGCGCGGCCGCGTCCGAGCCCAGCCGGTCCACCTGACCCTCGGCCATCCGGGCAGGCGCATCGCCCGCCGCATAGACCGAAAACTTGATCGAGGAGGATCCGGAATTCAGTGTCAGGATGCGGCTCACAGGGCGGTCCTTTTCGCATAGAGCGCGGCGATGGCGCAGGAGGCCAGCCGCGCCTTGTCGTCATCGGAGCGCGAGGTCAGGATGATCGGGCAGCGGGCACCCAGAACGATGCCGCCGGCCTCGGCGTGGGCCACGAAGGTCAGTTCCTTGGCCAGCATGTTGCCGCTTTCCATGTTCGGCGCGATCAGGATCTCGGCGCGGCCTGCAACCATCGACTTGATGCCCTTGGTGCGCGCCGCCCCCATGTCGATGGCATTGTCCATGGCCAGCGGCCCGTCCACCATGCCGCCGCGGATCTGGCCGCGATCGGCCATTTTCGACAGCACCGCCGCATCCAGCGTCGAGGGGATCTTGGTGGTCACCGTTTCCACCGCCGACAGTACGCCCACCTTCGGGGTCTCGATCCCTAGCGCGCGGGCGAGGTCGATGGCGTTCTGGGTGATGTCGACCTTGGTTTCCAGATCCGGCGCGATGTTGATCGCCGCATCGGTGACGAACAGCAGGTGATCCAGCCCCGGCACATCCATCACGAAGATATGGCTCAGCCGCCGTCCGATGCGCAGCCCGCCCTCGCGTTTCATCACCTGCCGCAGCAGGTCGTCGGTGTGCAGATGGCCCTTCATCAGCGCCTGCACCTTGCCCTCCAGCACCAGCTTGACGCCCAGGGCGGCGGCATCGCGGTGGGTGTCCACGTGGATCACCTCAAGCCCCGAGATATCGGCCCCAAGCTCCTGCGCGGCGGCGGTGATCTTGGCGCTGTCACCGATCAGGATCGGCTGGATGATGGTGTGGTCATGGGCCAGCAGCGCGCCGCCCAGCGAATTGGTCTCTTCGGGTGCCACCACCGCAGTGGGCACAGGGTCCAGCGGTTCGGCCTCGGCCAGCAGCTTGTCGAAATGCCGGTGCCGCTGCACGCTGAGACCGGGCATCTCGGCGGCGTCGAAGCTGATGTCGCCGGCGGGGGCGATCACCTCGGCCTCGCCATCCAGGATGCGGGTGCCGTCCGCCAGTTCGACCCAGGTGTCGAAGGTGACGCGGTTGCCCGCGCCCTTGCCGGTCAGCCGCACCTTGGCGATCAGTTCGTCGCCGGCAATGGCACGGCCCAGAAAGCGGTAGCTCTGGCTGAGGTACACGGTGCCCGGCCCCGGCAACTGGTTGCCCAGCACCGCCGAGATCAGCGCCCCGACCCAGGCGCCCGGTGCCACCGCTTCGGGCAGCCCGTCGCCATCGCCGTCTTCCGAGGCCAGGTGCAGCGGATTGAAATTGCCCGAGGCATGGGCAAAGACATAGAGGTCATCGGCCACGCACAGCCGGCGGGTTTCGGCTTCCATGCCCACGGCAAGCTGGTCGAAGGGCGTGTTGCGCAGAATCTTCATCAGGTGTCCTTTCCGGAGCAGGTGCCCCGTGGAGGTTTGGGGCAGAATGGGCCTCTGCCACGGGGTGTTGCAAGTGCCAATGGCTGCCTCCGGCGATGGCAGCGCCGCCACCGATGCCCCGCTGGTCGCCCAGGGGCCGTTGCGGATCGACGCGGCGCCAGCCGCGCTGGCGCGCTGCCGGGTGCGGTGGCCGGATCGCGGGCGAAAACCGGGATCGGGAAGGACCTGCCGTTCTGGGACAATCTGGGTTCCTTGAGTAATGACTGCGCCTTGGCATAGCGCGACAGACCGACAGAAATAAGACGCCGCGACAGGCCGCCTTGATCGAAATCAGCCCGGGCCTGATTGTCGTCAAAACTTCATCGCCCCCGTGCCGGGACGATGAAATACGCAGCGATCCGGGCCTAGCCCTTCAGGCGTTCGACCACGGTCTGCGCGGTGACCGCGCCGATGATCTTGCCGTCTTCCTCGACCAGCATCTGGCCGTCGTCTGACAGTTGCTCCATCACATCGGCGACGGTGGTTTCAGGATCGATGCGCGGCGCGTCCGTGCCCGCCGCCGGACCCATCACGTCGCGGGCCGTCAGCACCCCCAGTGGGTTCATATGGGCCACGAAGTCGGCCACATAGTCCGAGGCCGGATCCGAGAAGATGTCGCGGGGGGTGCCGCATTGCACGATCCGCCCGCCTTCCATGATGGCGATGCGGTCGCCCAGCTTGAAAGCCTCGTCCAGATCGTGGCTGACGAAGATGATGGTGCGGCGAAGCCGTCCCTGAAGCTCGATCAGCTCGTCCTGAAGGCGGCTGCGGATCAGCGGGTCGAGCGCCGAAAACGGCTCGTCCATCAGCAGGATCGGCGCATCCGTGGCAAAGGCGCGGGCCAGCCCGACGCGCTGCTGCATGCCGCCGGAGAGTTCGCCGACCTTGTGCTCGGCCCAGTCCGACAGCCCCACAAGCTCAAGCTGTTCGTCGATCTTGCGGCGGCGTTCGGCGGGGTTCATGCCCGCGAGTTCCAGCCCCAGCCCGGCGTTTTCGCGGACGCTGCGCCACGGCAGCAGGCCGAACTGCTGGAACACCATGGCGACGCGATGCTGGCGGATGTGGCGCAACGTGCGGGCATCGGCATGGGTGACCGAGACCATGCGGTCGCCGTCATTTACGCGCACCTCGCCGCGCACCACCGGGTTCAGCCCGTTGACCGCGCGCAGAAGCGTGGATTTGCCCGATCCCGACAGGCCCATCAGCACAAGGATTTCGCCCTCGGCCACCGACAGGCTGGCGTTGTGGACCCCCAGAACCTGGCCGGTTTGCTCCTGGATCTCGGGGCGGGACTGGCCGGCATCCATCAGCGGCAGGGCGGCATCGGGACGATCCCCAAAGACGATGTTCACATCGTCGAATTCGACAGCAGCGCTCATTGATCCCGCACCCTCAGCATCCGGTCCAGCAGGATGGCGACCACCACGATGATGAAGCCGCTTTCAAAGCCCAGCCCGGTGTTGACCTGGTTCAGGGCCCGCACCACCGGCACCCCCAGCCCGTCGGCACCAACCAGTGCCGCGATCACCACCATCGACAGCGACAGCATGATGGTCTGGTTCAGCCCGGTCATGATCTGCGGCAGCGCATAGGGCAATTCGACCTTCCACAGGGTCTGCGAGGGTGTGGCTCCGAAGGCTTGCGCGGCCTCCAGCAGCGGTTTCGGGGTGGAGGCCACGCCCAGTTGCGTCAGCCGGATCGGAGCCGGCAGCACGAAGATCACCGTGGCGATCAGCCCCGGCACCATGCCGATGCCGAAGAACACGATCGCCGGGATCAGGTAGACGAAGGTGGGCAGGGTCTGCATCAGGTCAAGCACCGGCCGCATCGCCTGGTACAGGTGCGGGCGGTGCGCGGCGGCGATGCCGATGGGCACGCCGACCCCCATGCAGACCACACAGGCCGACAGCACCAGCGTCAGGCTTTCGGTGGTTTCTTCCCAATAGCCCTGGTTCAGGATGAACAGGAAGCCCAGCACCACGAAAGCCGAGATTTTCACACTGCGCTGCAAGCCATAGGCCGCCAGCGCGAAGACCGCGACGACGATCAGCGGATGCGGCGTTTGCAGCACCCAGAGGATCGCCTCGATCAGCCATTCCATGGCCTCGGCCAACCCGTCGAAGGCCCAGGCGCCATTCACCTGCAACCAGTCAAAGAAGGCTTCCGCCCAGTCTCCGACCGGGATCTTGTTTTCTGTCAGCCAGGTCATGGCGCCCCTTTCGGTTCAACCCTCCGGGCGGACCCGGAGGGTCAGGATCGTCAGTCCGCCAGTTCTGCCGCAACCGCGGCCTTCGCGTCGCCGCCATCAATGGTTGTCACACCATCGAGCCAGCCCGTCACCACATCGGTATTGGCTTTCATCCAGGCTTCTGCGGCATCGTCGGGATCTTCGCCATCGTTCAGGATCGCGCCCATGATCTCGTTTTCCATGGCCAGCGTGAACTTCAGGTTCTTCAACAGCGCGCCGACGTTGGGGCATTCGTCCACATAGCCCGCGCGGGTGTTGGTATAGACCGTCGCGCCGCCGAAATCGGGGCCGAACCAGTCGTCGCCGCCTTCCAGATAGGTCAGCTCGAAATTGGCGTTCATCGGATGCGGTTCCCACCCCAGGAAGACCACCGGATCGCCCTTGCGGGAGGCGCGGGCCACCTGCGCCAGCATCCCCTGTTCCGAACTTTCCTTGACCTCGAAATCCTTCAGACCAAAGGCGTCGGCCGCGAACATGTCCATGATCAGGCGATTGCCGTCATTGCCTGGCTCGATGCCATAGATGGTCTCGTCCAGCGCGTCGGCATGGTCTGCGATAGAAGCGAAAGAAGTGATGCCCAAGGCGGCCCCTGCAGCATTGGTCGCCAGTGTGTATTTCGCGCCTTCAAGGTTCTCGCGTACGGTGTCGACGGTGCCCGCCTCGCGGTAGGGGGCGATGTCGGCCTCCATCGTCGGCATCCAGTTGCCGAGGAACACGTCGATGTCGCCCTTGGCCATCGAGGTATAGGTCACTGGCACCGACAGGACCTTCACGTCAGTCTCGTAGCCAAGCGCATCCAGGATCACCGTGGTGGCTGCAGTGGTGGCGGTGATGTCGGTCCAGCCAACATCGGCAAAATTGACTTCGCCGCAATCGGCGGCGGCGGTGGTGGCGGTGAGGGTCAGCGCCAACGCCGTGCTGGTCAGGAATTTGGTCATGAGGACTCCCCGTGTTTTATTGATTGACGAGTCAATTAAGAACCGAAAGAATGAATTTTGCAACAGGTAAGGTTGAAAATGCCAAAACTGGGAATGGAGCCGATCCGCCGCCAGACGCTGGTGGCCGCCACCATCGCCGAGATCGGCGCGGCCGGGTCGCTTGAGGTGACGATGAGCCAGATCGCCCGCCGGGCGGGGGTGTCCAGTGCCCTGGCGCATCACTATTTCGGCAGCAAGGACAAGCTGTTCCTGGCCGCGATGCGCACCGTTCTGACCGATTTCGGGGCCGAGGCCCGCTTGGCGCTGGCCGGGCAGACGGACCCGCGGGCGCGGCTTCGGGCCGTCGTCCAGACCTGTTTCGCCCCGGCCAGTTTCCGGCCCGGCGTGGTGGCGGCCTGGCTGAACTTCTATGTGCACGCGCTGAATTCCGACGCCACGCTGCGGCTGTTGCGGCTGTATCGGCGGCGTCTGCACAGCAATCTTGTGCATGATCTGCGCCCCCTTGTCGGCGCGCGGGCCGAGGATATCGCCGAAACCACCGGCGCCCTGATCGACGGGCTCTATATCCGTCAGGTCCTGAAGGCCGACGGCCCACGGGCCGAGGCCGCCGTGCGCCATGTCATGGCCTATCTGGACATGGCCATCGCTGCGGAGGCACGTTCATGACCCGTCCCAACTTCCTTATCTTGATGGTCGACCAGTTGAACGGCACGCTGTTTCCCGACGGTCCGGCCGATTGGCTGCATGCGCCGAACCTCAAGGCGCTGGCGGCACGCTCGACCCGCTATGCCAATGCCTATACCGCCTCGCCGCTGTGCGCGCCGGGGCGGGCCAGCTTCATGTCGGGGCTGCTGCCGTCGCGAACGCGGGTCTATGACAATGCCGCCGAGTTCACGTCGGACATTCCGACCTATGCCCATCACCTGCGCCGCGCTGGCTACCAGACCTGCCTGTCGGGCAAGATGCATTTCGTCGGTCCCGACCAGTTGCACGGGTTCGAACAGCGCCTGACCACCGACATCTACCCTGCCGATTTCGGCTGGACCCCGGATTACCGCAAGCCCGGCGAACGCATCGACTGGTGGTATCACAACATGGGGTCGGTGACCGGAGCGGGGGTGGCGGAAACCTCCAACCAGATGGAATACGACGACGAGGTCGCCTTCCACGCCACCGCAAAGATCCGCGATCTGGCGCGCGGCCATGATCCGCGCCCGTGGTGCCTGACGGTCAGCTTCACCCATCCGCATGATCCTTATGTGGCGCGCAAGGACTACTGGGACCTGTACGAAGATTGCGCCCATCTGGCGCCGCAGATCCCGGCCATGCCCTATGCGGATCAGGACGCCCATTCCAAGCGCATCTTCGACGCCAACGACTGGCGCAGTTTCGACATCACCGAGACCGATATCGCCCGGTCGCGCCGCGCCTATTTCGCCAATATTTCGTATCTGGACGACAAGATCGGAGAAATCCTGAGGGCGCTGGAGGCCACGCGGCAAGAGGCGGTGATCGTCTTCGTGTCCGACCACGGCGACATGCTGGGCGAGCGTGGGCTGTGGTTCAAGATGTGCTTCTATGAAGGCTCGGCGCGGGTGCCGCTGATGATCGCGGCACCGGGCATGACGGCCGGGCGCGTGGACGATCCGGTTTCGACGCTGGATGTGACGCCGACCTTGTGCGAACTGGCGGGCGTCGACCTGCAAGAGGTCTCCCCCTGGGTCGAAGGGGTGTCGCTGGCCGGGGTCGGACCTGGCGACGCGCGGGGCAAGCCGGTGGCGATGGAATATGCCGCCGAAGCCTCGAATGCGCCGCTGATCGCGCTGCGGGCCGGGCGCTGGAAATACACCAACTGCGTGCTGGACCCCGAGCAATTGTTCGATCTGGACGCCGATCCGCACGAGTTGGCCAACCTTGCCGACGATCCCGCCCATGCCGAAACCCTGGCCCATTTCCGCGATCTGGCCGCCGACCGCTGGGATCTGGCGCAATTCGATGCGCAGGTGCGCGAAAGCCAGGCCCGCCGTTGGATCGTCTACGAGGCGCTGCGCAACGGCCGCTATTTCCCGTGGGACTTCCAGCCCCTGCAACAAGCTTCAGAACGGTTCATGCGCAACCACATGGACCTGAACAAAGTCGAAGAAAACCAGCGCTTCCCGCGCGGAGAGTGACCCAATGCCCCAGACCGCCCAGCCCCGCGCCAGCCACTATATCAACGGCGCCTTCGTCGAGGACACCGCCGGGGAACCGATAGCGGTGATCTATCCCGCCGATGGCAGCACGATCGCGCATCTGCACGCGGCGACCCCCGCCGTGGTGGAACAGGCGCTGGCGGCGTCGCAGGCGGCCCTGCCGGCGTGGCGCGCCATGACTGGCACCGAACGCGGCCGCATCCTGCGCCGCGCTGCCGACCTGATCCGCGACCGCAACCGCGACCTGTCGGTTCTGGAAACGCTGGACACCGGCAAGCCGTTGCAGGAAACGCTGGTGGCCGATGCGGCCAGCGGCGCCGACGCGCTGGAATACCTCGGCGGGCTGGCCGGCAGCCTGACCGGCGAGCATATCCAGCTTGGCGATGATTTCGCCTATACGATCCGCGAGCCGCTGGGGATCTGTGTCGGCATCGGCGCCTGGAACTATCCCACCCAGATCGCCTGCTGGAAGGCGGCCCCGGCGCTGGCCTGCGGCAATGTGATGATTTTCAAACCCTCGGAAACCACGCCCTTGGGGGCGCTGAAACTGGCCGAGATCCTGACCGAAGCAGGCCTGCCCGACGGCGTGTTCAACGTGGTGCAGGGCATGGGCGCGGTCGGCGCCGCGCTGGTGGGCGATGCGCGGGTCGACAAGGTGTCGCTGACAGGCTCGGTCCCCACGGGCCGCAAGGTCTATGCGGCGGCGGCGGCGGGGATCAAGCATGTGACGATGGAACTGGGGGGGAAATCTCCGCTGGTGATCTTCGAGGACGCGGATCTGGAAAACGCCGTCAGCGCGACGATCAACGCGAATTTCTATTCCTCGGGCCAGATCTGTTCCAACGGCACCCGTGTTTTCGTCCACAAGGCGCTGAAACACGCGTTCCTGGACTGTCTCGCCGCCCGCGTCGGCACGGCGGTGATCGGCGATCCGCTGGACGAGGCCACCAATTTCGGCCCCATGGCCACCGAGGCGCAGGGGCAGATCGTGCTGGACTATATCGCCAAGGGCGTGGCCGAAGGCGCGCGGCTGGTGCTGGGCGGAACGCGGCTGGACCGTCCCGGTTGCTATATCGCGCCGACGATCTTTGCCGATGTCACCGACCAGATGACCATCGCCCGCGAGGAAATCTTTGGCCCGGTCCTGTCGGTGCTGGATTTCGACGATGAAGCCGAGGTTCTGGCCCGCGCCAATGCCACCGCCTTTGGGCTGGCGGCAGGTGTGTTTACCCGCGATCTGGCCCGCGCCCACCGCGTTGCGGCTGGGTTCGAGGCCGGCACCTGCTGGATCAACACCTACAATCTGACCCCGGTGGAAATGCCCTTCGGCGGCGTCAAGGCCAGCGGCGTCGGGCGCGAGAACGCCAAGGCCGCGATCGAGCATTATTCGCAGCTCAAGACCGTCTATGTCGGCATGGGCGATGTCGAAGCCCCGTACTGAGGAGCCTGCCATGCAAGCGGATTACGTGATCGTCGGGGCCGGATCTGCGGGCTGCGCCATGGCCTACCGGTTGTCCGAGGCCGGGGCCTCGGTTCTGGTCATCGAACATGGCGGCACCGATGCTGGGCCGCTGATCCAGATGCCCGCCGCGCTGAGCTATCCGATGAACATGTCGCGCTATGACTGGGGCTTCAAGACCGAGCCCGAGCCGCATCTGGGTGGGCGGCGGCTGGTCACCCCGCGCGGCAAGGTCATCGGCGGATCGTCCTCGATCAACGGGATGGTCTATGTGCGCGGTCATGCCGGGGACTACGACCATTGGGCCGAAAGCGGCGCCGAGGGCTGGGCCTATGCCGATGTGCTGCCCTATTTCAAGCGCATGGAAGACTGGCACGACGGCGGTCAGGGCGGTGACGCGGACTGGCGCGGGCGCGGCGGGCCGCTGCATGTCACGCGCGGTCCGCGCGACAACCCGCTGCACGCGGCTTTCGTCGAGGCCGGGCGGCAGGCGGGCTATCAGGTCACCGACGATTACAACGGCCGCCAGCAAGAGGGTTTCGGCCCGATGGAACAGACGGTCTGGAAGGGCCAGCGCTGGTCTGCGGCCAATGCCTATCTGAAACCGACGCTGAAACGGCCCAATTGCGATCTGCTGCGCGGTCTGGCGCGCCGGGTGGTGATCGAGGCCGGGCGCGCCGTTGGGGTCGAGATCGACCGGGGCGGCAAGATCGAGGTCATCGGTGCCCGGCGTGAGGTGATCCTTGCGGCCTCGTCGATCAATTCGCCGAAACTGCTGATGCTGTCGGGCATCGGTCCGGCCGCGCACCTGGCCGCGCATGGGATCGCGGTGCTGGCGGACCGGCCCGGCGTGGGCCAGAACCTGCAGGATCACCTTGAAATCTATCTGCAAATGGCGGCGAGCCAGCCTGTCACCCTGTTCAAATACTGGAACCTCTGGGGCAAGGCACTGATCGGCGCGCAATGGCTGTTCACCCGCAGCGGGCTTGGCGCGTCGAACCAGTTCGAAAGCGCGGCCTTCATCCGCTCGAAGGCCGGGGTGCGCTATCCCGACATTCAATACCATTTCCTGCCCATCGCCGTGCGCTATGACGGGCAGGCGGCGGCGGAAGGGCATGGGTTTCAGGCCCATGTGGGGCCGATGCGATCCGCTTCGCGCGGCGAGATCACCTTGTCGTCATCGGATCCGGCAGCCGCGCCGCGCATCCTGTTCAACTACATGAGCACGCCAGAGGATTGGCAGGATTTCCGCACCTGCATCCGCCTGACACGCGAGATCTTCGCGCAAGAGGCGTTCAAGCCCTTCGTGAAACACGAGATCCAGCCGGGCGCGGCGCTGCAAAGCGACGACGAGCTGGACGGGTTCCTGCGCGAGCATGTGGAAAGCGCCTATCATCCCTGCGGCACCTGTCGCATGGGCCGCGCCGACGATCCGAACGCGGTCGTCGATCCGGCGTGCCGGGTGATCGGGGTGGACCGGTTGCGGGTAGCCGACAGTTCGATCTTTCCACGCATTCCCAACGGCAACCTGAACGGACCGTCGATCATGACCGGCGAGAAAGCCGCGGACCACATTCTGGGCAAAGGGATGCTGGCGGCGTCAAATGCCAGGCCATGGATTCACCCAAAGTGGCAGGTGGCTCAAAGATAGGTCCGGCCGATCGCGCCTTGATGCGGGACCGGCCGGGAGAAGCGTGAGGGAGAAGGGGGGGCAGCGGGGCGTCAGCCGTGCACTTTCAGCGGCGGCTCGGGCCCGGCCCAATGCGCGCAGTCCCACGGTTTCAGGGGACCATCGCGCCGGGAAAGGAATGACTACAGGCCGACCGATTTGCGGGCCACGGCAGGAATATCCTGCCGGGCAATGCCCAGATCGTTCAGGTCGTGATCGCTCAGGGCCTTCAGTTCGTGGACGGTCTGGCGATAGCTTGCGCGCAGGGCGCGTTTGGAGATGTAGGCGTCGACGGCGCGTTCGATGCGCTGGAAGACCGAGGTGTCGCGGGTGCGGATGTCTGCAGTGAAAGCCATGGTATGAACCTTTCTTGGTTTCGGCAGGACCCGATGCGCGCTGGTCCCGTCTGTCGGGGACCCGCGCCAGAGGGATGGGTTACTTTAGGCCTGCGGCTTCGCGGGCCACGGCGGGAATGTCCTGGCGGTCAATGCCCAGATCGTTCAGATCCCGGTCGTTCAGGAGCATCAGCTCGTGGACGGTCTTGCGATATGTTGCGCGCAGGGCGCGTTGGGCCTTGTAGCCGTCGATGGCACGCTCGATGCGGTCGACGATGGAGGTCTCGTAAGAGCGGATGTCTGCAGTGAAAGCCATGGTATGAACCTTTCTTGGTTTCGGCAGAACCCGGTGCGCGCTGGTCCCGGTGACGGAAACCCGCGCCAGAGGGTTGTTTCAGATGAGGTTTGCGGCGTCGCGCGCCACAAGGGGAATGTCCCAGCGCGAGATGCCCAGGTCATTCAGGTCGCGATCGCTGAGGATCGACAGTTCATTGACCGTCTGGCGATAGACTGCGCGACGGGCGCGGTATTGCTTGAACGCGGCGATGGCGTGTTCGATACGCTCGACAATCGAGGTGTCGTGGGTGCGGATGTCTGCTGCAAAAGCCATGGGTGTGGCCTTTCGTGTTTGCTGTAACGAGGCAGCACTGTCTGCCTCTGCAACCGAATATAGGCGAATGCTGCACCTGCACAATGAATGCTAGCGCAAACCCGCAATGCTGCGGGTGCATAGGCGGAGGCAGTTGCGGGCCGGCGATGTTTGCGCAAGGCTGGCGCGGAATGGGCGAAACAGGGAGGCCGGCATGACAGCGCGCGTTGTGGTTCTGGGGATATTCGTGGCGGATACGACCTATCGGGCAGAGCGGATGCCCCGGTTGGGGGAAACGATCCTCGGCAACAGCTTTGTACTGGGTCCCGGCGGCAAGGGGTCGAACCAGGCGGTGGCCGCGGCCCGGGCCGGGGGCGACGTGCGGATGCTGACCAAGCTGGGCCAGGATGATTTTGCCGAGATGGCGCTGGGGGTCTGGACCGGGGCAGGCGTCACGCCGGTCATCAGTCAAAGCGCCGAGACCTATACCGGTGCCGCCTTCATCTATGTCGAGGAGTCCTCGGGCAACAACGCGATCATCGTGGCCCCGGGGGCGGCGGCGACGATCTCAGCCGGCGATGTGGACGGCTGGGGCAATGAGATCGCGCAGGCCTCGGTTCTGCTGACGCAGTTGGAACAGCCGCGCGATGCCGCCTACCGGGCGCTGGAGCTGGCGCGCGAGGCCGGGGCGGTCACGATCCTGAACCCGGCGCCTGCGGCGTCTCTGCCCGACGACATGCTGGCGTTGTGCGACTACCTGACCCCCAATGAATCCGAGGCTGAGGGGCTGACCGGCATCGCCGTGCATAGTGTCGAGGACGCTCGCCGGGCGGCAGAGGCACTGTTGGAAAAAGGCGTCGGCCGGGTCGTGGTCACGCTGGGCGAAAACGGTGTGCTGCTGCACGGGCGCGACCGCAGCCTGCACATTCCCGCCATCACCGCCGGTCCGGTCGTGGAAACCACCGGCGCAGGCGATGCCTTCAACGGCGGCTTTGCTGCGGCCCTTGCCAGCGGCGCCGGGGCGGTGGAGGCCGCGCGCTTCGGCGTCGCCACCGCCGGTGTGTCGGTGACACGCCCCGGGGCCGCGCGGTCGATGCCCGACCGGGCCGAGATCGAGGCCCTGCTGGCGGCCAGATAGACGAACCGTTCATTCGGAGACTGTCGGAACGGCGCGCGGGTCCGCGGCACCGCGCATGCGTTTGGGACTTGATCCCAAGAATTAAACAAGCGTACAATTAAATCAGAAGGCGCGTCCGGCGAACGGACGCCAAGGGGAGGGAGCGGCATGTTCACCGCAAGCATGAGTTTCGATCTGGGCGAAGACATCGCCGCGCTGCGCGACATGGTGCATCGTTGGGCGCAGGAGCGTGTGAAACCGCTGGCCGCGGCCACCGACCGCGACAATGCCTTTCCGAACGCTCTTTGGACCGAGATGGGTGAGCTGGGCCTGCTGGGCATCACCGTGCCCGAGGCCGACGGCGGGTCCGGCATGGGCTATCTGGCGCATCTGGTGGTGGTCGAGGAACTGGCGCGGGTCTCGGCGTCGATCTCGCTCAGTTACGGGGCGCATTCGAACCTTTGCGTGAACCAGATCAAGCTGAACGCCACGCCCGAGCAGAAGGCGAAATACCTGCCGGGACTGATTTCGGGGGAAGCCGTGGGCGCGCTGGCCATGTCCGAGGCCGGGGCCGGGTCCGACGTGGTGGGCATGAAGCTGCGGGCCGAGAAGAAGAACGGCTATTACACGCTGAATGGCTCCAAATACTGGATTACCAATGGTCCTGATGCCGACACGCTGGTGGTCTATGCCAAGACCGACCCAGATGCGGGTTCAAAGGGCATCACCGCCTTCATCATCGAGAAGTCGATGACCGGGTTCTCTACCTCGCCGCATTTCGACAAGCTGGGGATGCGCGGCTCCAACACCGCCGAGCTGATCTTCGACAATGTCGAGGTGCCCTTCGAAAACGTGCTGGGCACCGAGGGCAAGGGCGTGCGGGTGCTGATGTCCGGGCTGGACTTCGAGCGGGTTGTCCTGTCGGGGGTGAACATCGGCATCATGGCCGGCTGCATGGACGAGGTCATGCCATATATGCGCGACCGCAAGCAGTTCGGCCGGCCGGTGGGGGACTTCCAGCTGATGCAGGGCAAGATCGCCGACATGTATGTGGCGCTGAACACGTCGCGCGCCTATGCCTATGAGGTCGCCAAGGCCTGCGACCGGGGCGAGGTGACCCGGCAGGACGCCGCCGGATGCGTGCTCTATGCGTCCGAGGAAGGCATGAAAGTGGCGCATCAGGCGGTGCAGGCCATGGGCGGGGCCGGATTCCTGAACGACAGCGTCGTCAGCCGCATGTTCCGCGATGCCAAGCTGATGGAGATTGGCGCTGGCACCAGCGAGATTCGCCGGATGCTGATCGGGCGCGAGTTGATGGGGGCCATGGGGTGAGCAAACCGGTGACCCGTGGCGCAACCCAGACCCTGACCGATGCGATCACCCGCGTTCTGGACGAACAGCGCGCCTATGAGGATGCACGGGCGACCCGGATGGGGCAGGGGGCGGAGCGGCTGACCGCCCCCCTGGGCAGCCTGATCGGCAAGGCGATCCCCGCCTCGGCGGTGCGCCGGGCGCTGGACCTGGCGGACCGGGCGGCGGGGGCCACCTTGCCGAAGTTCCTGTTCAACCATGACAGTGCAGATCTGGCCGCATGCGAGGCGACGGCCTTGCAGGTGCAGGCCTGGGCGCAGGGGTTGAACGCCGCCTCTGGCGGGGTCGCGGGCTTTTTCGGCATGGCGGGCATGACCGCCGATATTCCGGCCACGCTCACCGTGGCCGCGCGCAATGTCCGGGCCACCGGCATTTCCTATGGGCTGGATGGCATCGGCGAAGACGAACGGCTGTTCCGGCTGATGGTGCTGGAAGTGGCCACGGCGCAGGCCGGCGACAAGCGGCGCCAGACGCTGGACAACCTCAACACGCTGGCCCGGCATCTGGCCACCCCCGAAGGGCGGCTGGCGCTGGAAAAGACCGGCGGCTGGGTCACCGACAAGGTGGCCGAGCGTGTGGCTCGCGCGCTTGGGGTGTCGCTGGCCGGGCGCAAGGCGGGACAGGTCGTGCCGGTGCTGGGCGGCGCGGTGGCGGCCACGGTCAACGCCAGTTTCCAGGCCGATGTGGCCCGCGCCGCGCGATACGCCTACCGCCAGCGCTGGCTGATGGCGCGGCAGTTGTTGTCGGGAGAGGCCTCATGAAACTGACCAGTCAGATCCGCACCGGATCGGAGACCTTCCTGGCCAACCAGACCGCACATCAGGCGGCCATGGATCGCATCGCCGAGGCGGCGCAGCTGGCCATGGCCGGTGGTGGCGAGAAAGCGCGCGAACGGCATCTGTCGCGCGGCAAGATCCTGCCGCGCGAACGGGTGTCGCGGCTGCTGGATCCGGGCTCGCCGTTCCTTGAGGTCGGGTTGTTCGCGGCGCATGGGCTGTATGACGGGGCCTCGCCCTGCGGCGGGGCGGTGGCGGGCATTGGCCGGGTCGAGGGCCGCGAGGTCATGGTCATCTGCAACGACGCCACCGTGAAGGGCGGCACCTATTACCCGATGACCGTGAAAAAGCACCTGCGCGCGCAGGAGATCGCCGCGCAGAACAACTTGCCGTGCGTCTATCTGGTGGACAGCGGCGGGGCCAACCTGCCCAACCAGGACGAGGTGTTCCCCGACCGCGACCATTTCGGGCGCATCTTCTTCAATCAGGCCAACATGTCGGCCAAGGGTATCCCGCAGATCGCCGTGGTCATGGGATCGTGCACCGCCGGCGGCGCCTATGTGCCCGCCATGTCCGATGTCACGATCATCGTGAAGGATCAGGGCACGATCTTTCTGGCCGGTCCGCCGCTGGTCAAAGCGGCCACAGGCGAAGTGGTGACCGCTGAAGATCTGGGCGGCGGCGACGTGCACACCCGGCTGTCGGGCGTGGCCGACTATCTGGCCCGCGACGATGCCCATGCGCTGGCGCTGGCCCGGCGCGCGGTGGCCAACCTGAACCGGATCAAGCCGCAGACGCTGGACCTGCGCACGCCCGAGGATCCGGCCTATGATCCGGCCGAGATGCTGGGCGTCGTGCCCGCCGATCTGAAAACCCCCTATGACATCCGCGAGGTCATTGC
This sequence comes from Meridianimarinicoccus marinus, assembly GCF_040689105.1. Classification (NCBI taxonomy): domain Bacteria; kingdom Pseudomonadati; phylum Pseudomonadota; class Alphaproteobacteria; order Rhodobacterales; family Paracoccaceae; genus Meridianimarinicoccus; species Meridianimarinicoccus marinus. The sequence goes on along the minus strand of NZ_JBFBVU010000008.1, from coordinate 72,672 downwards.
GCGGCTGGTGGACGGCTCGCGCTTCGACGAGTTCAAGGCCCGCTACGGCACCACGCTGGTTTGCGGTTTCGCCCATGTGATGGGGATGCCCGTGGGGATCGTCGCCAACAACGGGGTGCTGTTTTCCGAAAGCGCCGTGAAGGGCGCCCATTTCGTCGAACTGTGTTCGCAGCGCGGCATCCCGCTGGTGTTCCTGCAGAATATCACCGGCTTCATGGTGGGCCGCGCCTATGAAAGCGGCGGCATCGCGCGGGACGGGGCCAAGTTGGTGACGGCGGTGGCAACCACGCAAGTGCCCAAGATCACCATGCTGGTGGGCGGATCCTTCGGCGCGGGCAACTATGGCATGTGCGGGCGCGCCTATTCTCCGCGCTTCCTGTGGACATGGCCAAACTCCCGCATCTCGGTGATGGGCGGCGAACAGGCCGCCGGGGTGCTGGCCACGGTCCGGCGCGAAGCCATCGAGCGCAAGGGCGAAAGCTGGAGCGCCGAAGAGGAAGCCGCCTTCAAGCGTCCGACCATCGAGATGTTCGAGGAACAAAGCCATCCGCTCTATGCCTCGGCGCGGCTGTGGGACGACGGCATCATCGATCCGCGCAAAAGCCGCGATGTGCTGGCGCTTAGCCTCTCGGCGGCGCTGAACGCGCCGATCCCGGACGCGCGCTTCGCGCTTTACAGGATGTAGCCGATGACATTGATTGAGGTGAAACAGCGCTATCCGGGGGCCGAGACCTTCAGCTTCGGGGACAGTCCCGAACTGTCGGCGCAGCTTCTGGAGCTGGTACGCTCAGGACGCAAGACAGCAACTTGCGGGGCCCTGCGCGACTTCGGTCCGGGGGGCGAGGCGATGCCCGAGGCCGGGCGGCGCGACATCGCGCTGACCTGGGACGGCACCCCGGCGCTGGTCATCGAAACCATCTCGGTCAAGGTCACGCGTTTTTGCAACGTGCCCGAAGCTTTCGCGCTGGCCGAAGGGGAAAACGACACCCGCGAGGGCTGGGCCACCGATCACCGCGAATACTTCACGCGCAACGGCGGATATGCCGCCGACATGATGCTTGTGTGCGAGCGGTTCAGGCTGGTCGAAGACCTGCAATCCGGGGAGAGTTGAGCGATGTTCACCAAGATCCTGATCGCCAACCGCGGCGAAATCGCGGCGCGTGTCATCACCACCGCACGGCGGCTGGGGGTGCGCACCGTGGCTGTTTATTCCGACGCAGATGCCAATGCTGCCCATGTGGAACTGGCCGACGAAGCGGTGCACATCGGCCCGGCCGCCGCCGCCGACAGCTATCTGCGCGCCGACCGGATCCTTGAAGCCGCAAGGCGCACCGGCGCCGAGGCGATCCATCCCGGCTATGGCTTCCTGTCCGAGAACCCCCGCTTCGTGGAAGCAGTCGAGGCTGCCGGGCTGACCTTCATCGGCCCGCCTGCGGATGCCATCCGCGCCATGGGCCTGAAGGATGCCGCCAAGGCGGCGATGGAGGCCGCGGGCGTGCCGGTGGTGCCGGGCTATCACGGGGCTGAACAGGATCCGCAGTTTCTGGCCAAGCAGGCCGACAAGATCGGCTATCCGGTGCTGATCAAGGCGCGGGCGGGCGGCGGCGGCAAGGGGATGCGGCTGGTCGAACGGCCTGCAGGGTTCGCCGAGGCGCTGGCCGGGGCGCAGCGCGAAGGGCAGGCCAGTTTCGGCGATCCCGGCGTGCTGATCGAGAAATACATCACCCACCCGCGCCACGTCGAAATTCAGGTCTTTGCAGATGGCCATGGCAACGTGGTGCATCTGTTTGAACGTGACTGCTCGCTGCAACGCCGCCACCAGAAGGTGATCGAGGAAGCCCCGGCCCCCGGCATGCCCCAAGAGGTGCGCGCCGCCATGGGCCGCGCCGCCGTCGAGGCCGCCCGGGCCATCGGCTATAAGGGCGCGGGCACGGTGGAATTCATTGCCGATGGATCGACGGGGCTGCGCGCCGACGGCTTCTGGTTCATGGAGATGAACACCCGCCTGCAGGTGGAACACCCGGTCTCCGAAGCGATCACCGGCCTTGATTTCGTCGAGTTGCAGTTGCGCGTCGCCGCCGGAGAGACCCTGCCCGTGACCCAGGCCGATCTGAAGATCAACGGCTGGGCGATGGAGGCGCGGCTTTACGCCGAAGACCCCGCCAAGGGGTTTCTGCCCGCGACCGGCACGCTGGATCACCTGCGGTTTCCCGAGGGCGCGCGCTTTGGCCCCGGTGCCCTGCGCATCGACAGCGGCGTGCGGCAGGGTGACGAGATCTCGCCGTGGTACGATCCGATGATCGCCAAGGTCATCGTCCATGCGCCCACGCGCGGTGCGGCCATCGGCCAGTTGCGCGCGGCGCTGATGGACACGCAGGTGACGGGCACCACCACCAACCTGGCCTTCCTGACCGCGCTGACCCGCAACCCGTCTTTCGTCGCGGGCGACGTGGAAACCGGGTTGATCGCGCGGGATCAGGCAGCACTGGTGGCTCAGCCCGATCCGGCACCGCATGTGGCCTCGGTCGCCGCGCTGGCCGCTCTGGGTCTGCTGGAAGATCGCAGCGGCCCGGATCCCTGGGACCGCCTGTCGGGCTGGCGACACTGGAGCGATGCCAAGCTCTACGTCACGCTGGAACACGGCGGGCAGGAGATTGCCGCGCAGGTGCGCGCCCTTGGCGGCGGGCGGTTCCGGGTCAATCTGGGCGATGGCGGGCAGGCCTTGCAGGTCGCGCGCCGCCCGGATGGACGGCTGGCGGTGCAGACCGACGGCCATGCCAGCCTGCTGGATCTTGTGCGCAACGGCAGCCGGCTGACGCTGTTCCATGACGGTCAGGCCTATGCCTTCGGCCTGCCCGACAGCCTGGCCGACATCGAGGATACCGAGGCGGGCGGTGACCTGATTTCCGCCCCGATGCCGGGGCTTGTGAAACTGGTGGCGGCCAAGCCGGGCGCGGCGGTGACGCAGGGCGACGCGCTGTTCGTGCTGGAGGCGATGAAGATGGAACACACGCTGACCGCCCCGCGCGACGGCACCGTGCAGGAGGTTCTGGTGGCCGAGGGCGATCAGGTCACCGATGGGGCCGTGCTGCTGGTGCTGGAGCCGGGCGATGGCTGATCCGGTCACACTCTTCGAGATGGGCCCGCGCGACGGGTTGCAGAACGAACCGGCCCGCATCGCCACCGCCGACAAGATCGCGCTGGTGGACCTGCTGTCGGACTGCGGGTTGCGCAAGATCGAGGTGACCAGTTTCGTTTCGCCGAAATGGGTGCCGCAGATGGCCGATGCGGCGCAGGTTCTGGCCGGGATCACCCGCCGCGCCGGTGTCTCCTACGCGGCACTGACCCCGAACCTGAAGGGCTTTCAGGGCGCGCTGGCGGCCCGCGCCAATGAGGTCGCGGTCTTTACCTCGGCCTCGGAAGGGTTCAGCCGGGCCAACATCAACTGCACCATCGCCGAGAGCCTTGAACGCTTTGCCCCGGTGCTGGAAGCGGCCCGCGCCGAAGGGGTGCCGGTGCGCGGCTATGTCTCCTGCGTGACCGATTGCCCGTTCGACGGGCCGACCGCTCCGGCGCAGGTGGCGCATGTGGCCGGGGCGCTGCGCGACATGGGGTGCTACGAGATCTCGCTGGGCGACACCATTGGCGCGGGCGTGCCGGACAGTGTGGACGCCATGCTGCGGGCGGTGACCGGGGCCGTACCGGCCCGGCATCTTGCGGGACATTTCCACGACACCAAGGGACGGGCGCTGGCCAATATCGAGGTCAGCCTCGACCACGGGCTGCGGGTGTTCGATGCGGCGGTGGGGGGATTGGGTGGCTGTCCCTATGCGCCGGGCGCGCGGGGCAATGTGGCCACCGAAGCCGTGGTCGGCCTGTTGCACAAGCGCGGACATGCCACCGGAATAGACCCCGTGAAGCTGGCCAAATGCGCCGCCTTCGCCACATCCCTGCGCGGAGATCCCTGATGAATTATGATACGCTGGACATCCAGTCCGACGCCCGCGGTGTCACCACCCTGACCCTGGACCGCGCTGACAAGCGCAACGCCCTGTCCCCGCAGATGATCGCGGAACTGACGGTTTTCGCCGAGGCGATGCGGCAGGATCGCACGACCCGCGTTGTGGTGCTGCGCGGGGCCGGCAGTCACTTCTGTGCCGGGGCCGATCTGGGCTGGATGAAAGCGCAGATCGAGTCTGACCGTGTCGGCCGGATGTCCGAGGCGCGCAAACTGGCCGGAATGCTGAAGGCCTTGAACGACATGCCCAAGCCCCTGATCGGGCAGTTGCATGGCGGCGCCTTCGGCGGCGGTGTCGGGCTGGCCTGCGTCTGCGATGTGGTGCTGGCCGACCCGGACACGGCGTTTGGCCTGACCGAAACCCGGCTGGGCCTGATCCCCGCCACAATCGGCCCCTATGTCGCCGCGCGGCTGGGCGAGGGCATGGCGCGGCGCGTGTTCATGTCGGCCCGGATTTTCGGGGCCGGAGAGGCGCGCGACCTTGGCCTTGTGGCGCGGGTGGTCGCGGCGGATGCGATGCCTGAAGCGGTGGAAGCCGAGATCGCGCCCTATCTGAAAACCGCGATGGGGGCCGTGGGGGCTGCGAAATCCCTGTTGCGCCGGCTTGGGCCGCCCATCGATGCGGTGGCGATCGACACCAGCATCGAAGCGCTGGCCGACACCTGGGAAACGGCTGAGGCCGCGGCGGGGATTGCGGCGTTTCTGGACAAGCGGCCCGCGCCCTGGGCCGGTTAGGGGTGCTGCCCCTCTGGGCCTGCGGCCCATTCACCCCGGAGTATTTTGGACAAGAAAAAGAACGGGACGGGGCTTCAAGCCGTGGCGGTTGGACGCCTAGTTGAAGTCGCGGAACAGGCGGGTCTCGGTGAACATGCCTTCCAGCCGCTCGATGCGGTCGCGGCCCTGATTGGGCAGCAGGGTTTGAACCTGCGCCACCAGCGCCTCGACCAGCAGTTGCAGCGACAGGGTGGAATCCCAGCCCGAAGGCGCCTCGACCATGGTGCTGAAGACATGGTCGGCGTGGCGGGCGATGGGCGAATTCCACTGGTCGGTGAAGAGCACCAAGGTCGCGCCGCTTTCGCGGCCAAGGCGGGCCAGTTTCGACAGGTCGCTTTCGTACCGGCGGATGTCGAAGAGGATCAGGATGGCGCGCGCGTCCATGTCCAGCAGGTATTGCGGCCAGACCGCCGGCACGCGCCCGAGCGGGGTGACGCCGGGTCGGATGATCTGCAGGTGATTGTACAGATGATCGGCCACCGACCTGGTGATGCGACCGCCTTCCAGATAGATCGGGCGGCTGGTGTCGGTGAGAAGGGTTGCGACGGTGTCGAACTCCTCGAAGTCGATCCGGTCCAGCGTGCCTTGCAGGTTGCGCACCGCGGTTTCGGCAAAGCGGAACAGGGTGTGGCTGTCGTCATGATCCTGCTGGGCGCGGTCCAGTTTGGAGGCGGGTTTGCGGATCTGTTCAGAGATCTCGTGGCGCAATGCGTCCTGCAGGCCAGTGAACCCGTCGAATCCCAGCTTCCGGGCTAGCCGCACCACCGTCGGCGAGGAAACCTTGGCCGTGTCCGCCAGTTCGGTGATCGATTGCAGCCCCGCCACCGGGTAGTCCTGCAACAGGACGCTGACCACCTGGCGTTCCGCCAGTGTCAGCGTGGCATGGCGTGCCCGCAGGATGTCCTTGACGGTGGGTTGGGAAGTCTGGGTGTTGTGCATGGCGAGAATTTATCGGCGCGCTGGATCGGGGTCTACGAAATATTCTTGACAGAAAAATATTTTCTGTAACGTTTCCGATCAATGGAAAATCCCGAATGCAATCCGCTGTTGTCCGGCGCCGAAAGCCCGGCCTGTGCGCTGCACCGGCCCGAGGGCCGAAGCGCCGTGGTTCTGGCCTGCGAACATGCGTCCAACGCCATTCCGGCCAGCCTGAACGGCTTGGGGCTGGCACCGGCGGACAGGACCTCGCACGCGGCCTGGGACATCGGTGCGCAAGATCTGTCGCTGGCCCTGTCGCAGCGTCTGGACGCGCCACTGGTCCTGTCGCGGGTGTCGCGACTGGTACATGATTGCAACCGGCCAGTGGGCGCGCCCGATGCGATCCCGGCGCGTTCGGAAGTGATCGAGGTGCCGGGCAACCGCGATCTGACGGCCGAGGCGCGCCGCCAGCGTGAGACCGAGGTTCACGCCCCGTTCCACGCCCTGCTGGCCGAAGTTCTTGCAGCGCACCCGGTGCCGCCGGTTCTGGTGACGGTCCACAGTTTCACCCCGGTCTATCACGGCACACCGCGTGCGGTAGAGCTTGGGTTCCTGCATGGCCCCGATGATCGGCTGGCCCGCGCGATGCTGTCGGCGGTGCGCGACGTCTCGGGCTTGCAATCGGCGCTGAACGCCCCCTACGGTCCTTCCGACGGAGTCCTTCACACGCTGGAGGTTCACGCCCTGCCACAGGAGCGGCTGAACGTGATGATCGAAGTGCGCAACGACCTGCTGCGAACCCCGGCGCAATGCGCCGCCATGGCCGACACGCTGGCCGCGGCCCTGGCCGTGGCGCTGCCTGTCGCGCTGGCGGCCGCCCCGTGACGCGGCGGCCCCCGACTGACCTGTCCCTATCGCCTCTGGCGGCCGTGCGCCGCCGCAACACCGGAGTGCCGCAATGCCCTCGCCCCTGACCTTTCACGCGCTGGAAACCGCTGTCGCCGAGGGCGATATCGACACCGTTCTGGTCTGCTTCACCGACATGCAGGGCCGGCTCATGGGCAAGCGCTTCCATGCCGCGAATTTCATCGAACACGGCCACAAGGAAACCCATTGCTGCAACTATCTGCTGGCCACGGATCAGGAGATGGCGACGCCGGACGGCTATGCCGCCACCAGCTGGGCGCAGGGCTATGGCGACTATGTGATGCAGCCTGATCTGAGTACCCTGCGGCCCGTGCCCTGGCTGGAAGGCACGGCAATGGTGCTGTGCGATGTGCTGGATCATCATACGCACAAGCCTGTCTCCCACGACCCGCGCGCCATCCTGAAGGCCCAGGTGGCCCGCGCCGAGGCGATGGGGCTGACCCCGATGATGGCTTCGGAGCTGGAATTCTTCCTGTTCGAGAAGGGGTTCGACGAGATCCGCAAGGGGGGCTTTCGCGACCTGAAGCCGTTCTCGGGCTACAACCAAGATTACCACATCCTGCAGACCACCAAGGAAGAGGACGTGATGCGGCCGATCCGCAACCACCTGTTCGCGGCAGGCATCCCGGTGGAAAACACCAAGGGAGAGGCCGAGACCGGGCAGGAGGAGTTGAACATCCGCTATGCCGACGCCCTGTCCTGTGCCGACCACCACACCATCGCCAAGCACGCGGTGAAGGAAATCGCCTGGCAGGCGGGCCGCGCCGTGACCTTCCTGCCGAAATGGCGGGCTGACAAGGTCGGATCGTCCTCGCATCTGCATCAGTCGCTGTGGAAGGGCGATACCCCGGTGTTCCGCGATCCCGACGGCCCGCATGGCATGTCGGCAACGATGCAGTCCTTCATGGCCGGGCAATTGAAATACGCCGCCGATCTGACCTTCTTCCTGGCGCCCTATGTCAACAGCTACAAGCGGTTCATGAAAGGCACCTTCGCGCCGACCAAGGCGGCCTGGTCGGTAGACAACCGCACCGCGGGCTTCCGGGTCTGCGGCGATGGCACCCCGGCGGTGCGCGTCGAGTGTCGGATCGGCGGATCGGACCTGAACCCCTATCTGGCGCAGGCCGCACTGCTGGCCGCTGGTCTGGCGGGGATCGAGGAGAACCTGCCGTTGCCGTCCGAGACCGCCGGCGATGTCTATGATGCCAAGGAGGCTCCCGAGATTCCGCAGACCCTGCGCGCCGCGATCGAGACGCTGCGCGGCTCGGCCATGCTGAAAGCCGCGCTTGGGACAGATGTGGTGGCGCATTACACCCGCTGCGCCGAGGTCGAGCAGGAAGCCTTCGATGCCGCCGTCACCGATTGGGAGATCGCGCGCGGGTTCGAGCGTGCGTGAAACCCGCGTTGTGAGGCACAATCCCAGGGCCCGGACGTTCCGTCGCGTCTGCGCAATGCAGCGGGACTGGACCGGCTGGCGGGCTTGGATGTAACGATTTGGAAAACGTCTCCTACGCCAAGGGCGGGGCGGCCTTTTCCGAACGCAATTGCAGTTGAAGGGCCGGGCTTTCCGGCGACATATGAAAAGGATCCTCCGTGACCACTCTGGAGTGTATTTCCCCCATCGACGGCACCGTGCTGGTGCGCCGTCCCGCCCTTGCCCCCGACGCCGCTGCCGCCACGGTGGCGCGTGCCCGTGCGGCGCAACCCGCCTGGGCGGCCCGCCCGCTGGCCGAGCGTGTGGCGCTGGTGCTGAAGGCCGTGGAGATCATCGGCACCCAGACCGACCGCATGGCCGACGAACTGGCGCGCCAGATGGGCCGGCCAATCCGCTATGGAGGTGAATTCGGCGGCTTCGAGGAACGGGCGAAATACATGGCCTCCATCGCCGACAGCACGCTGGCGCCCATGGTGATCGAGGACAGCGCCGCCTTCACCCGCAAGATCGTGCGCGAACCGCATGGCGTGGTGCTGGTGGTGGCGCCGTGGAACTATCCCTACATGACCGCGATCAACACCATTGCGCCGGCGCTGATGGCGGGCAACGTGGTGGTGCTGAAGCACGCGACGCAAACGCTGCTGGTGGGCGAACATCTGGCCGAAGCCTTCCATGCGGCGGGGGTGCCCGAGGATGTGTTCGTCAATGTCGTGCTGGATCATGACACCACCAGCGGCCTGATCGCCGCGCGGGCCTTCGATTTCGTGAACTTCACAGGCTCGGTCGGCGGCGGCCGCGCGATGGAGCGGGCGGCGGCAGGCACATTCACCCCGGTGGGCACTGAATTGGGCGGCAAGGATCCGGGCTATGTCCGGGCCGATGCCGATCTGGATGCGGCTGTCGAGGGGCTGATGGACGGGGCGATGTTCAACTCGGGCCAGTGTTGCTGCGGGATCGAACGGATTTATGTGCATGAAAGCCTGTTCGACGCTTTCGTCGAGAAATGCACCGCGCTGGTGAAATCCCACAAGCTGGGCAACCCGCTGGATCCCGAGAACACCATCGGCCCGATGGCCCACGCCCGTTTCGCGGCCACCGTGCGTGCCCAGATCGCCGATGCGGTGGCCGCAGGCGCCACGACCCATTTGGACCCCTTGGATGGCGACGATGGCGGCGCCTACCTGTCGCCGCAGATCCTGACCGGTGTGACCCACGACATGGAGATCATGCGCGAGGAAAGCTTCGGACCCGTTGTCGGCATCATGCCGGTGGCCAATGATGACGAGGCGATCGCGCTGATGAACGACTGCCAGTACGGGCTGACGGCGGCGATCTATACCGGTGATGCCGAGGCTGCGGGCGGCATCGCCGACCGGTTGCAGTCCGGCACGGTCTTCATGAACCGCTGCGACTATCTTGACCCGGCGCTGTGCTGGACCGGCTGCAAGGACACCGGCCACGGCGCCGGCCTGTCGGTACTGGGCTTCCACGCCCTGACCCGTCCGAAATCCATCCACTTCAGGAAAGGCTGAGCCATGAGCCCGGTTGCCAACTGGTCCTACCCCACTGCCATCCGTTTCGGCGCCGGACGGATCTCCGAGATCGCCGAGGCCTGTGCTGTTGCTGGCATCTCGCGCCCGCTGCTGGTCACCGACAAGGGGCTGGCGGGGCTGGAGATCGCCACCCGGACCCTTGACCTGATGGAGGCCGCCGGTCTGGGCCGCGCCATGTTCTCGGACGTGGATCCCAACCCCACCGGCGCCAATGTCGAGGCCGGGGTCGCCGCCTACAGGGCCGGGGGCCATGACGGGGTGATCGCCTTTGGTGGCGGCTCGGGGCTGGATCTGGGCAAGGTCGTGGCCTTCCAGGCCGGACAGACCCGCCCCTTGTGGGATTTCGAGGATATCGGCGACTGGTGGACTCGCGCCGATGCCGCGGCCATCGCGCCCGTGGTGGCGGTGCCCACCACCGCCGGGACCGGGTCGGAAGTGGGGCGCGCCGGCGTCATCACCAATGAAGAGGCCGCCGAGAAGAAGATCATCTTCCACCCGAAAATGCTGCCGGTTCAGGTAATCTGCGACCCGGAACTGACTGTCGGCATGCCGCCCGCGATCACCGCCGGGACCGGCATGGACGCCTTCGCCCATTGTCTGGAGGCCTATTGCTCGCCGCACTATCACCCGATGTCGCAGGGCATGGCATTGGAAGGGATGCGGCTGGTCAAGGAATATCTGCCGCGCGCCTATGCCGAAGGCGCCGACCTAGAGGCGCGCGCGCATATGATGTCGGCGGCCGCGATCGGGGCCACGGCCTTCCAAAAGGGTCTGGGCGCGATCCATGCGCTGAGCCACCCCATCGGCGCACACCACCACACCCATCACGGCACCACCAACGCGGTCTGCATGGTCGAGGTGCTGAAGTTCAACCGCCCCGCCACGGAAGAGGTTATCAGCCGCGCCGCCGCCTATCTGGGCATCGACGGCGGCTATGACGGGTTCATGGCGTTCGTCGCCGATCTGAATGCAACGCTCGGCATTCCTGCGACACTGACCGCCCTGGGCGTCACCGACCCCGATCTGGACCGGCTGACTGCGGATGCCCTGCGCGACCCTTCGGTCGGCGGCAATCCGGTCGAGATGACGGCGGAAAACACCCGCGCGCTGTTCGAAGCCTTGATGTGAGCCCCTTGCAGCGGAAGTGGGGCGGCGGACGTCCGGTGCTGGCGCTGATCCTCGGGGTCGGAGCCGCCGCTGCCGATCCGCTGCCCACGCCGCTGTCCGACGCCGATTATCTGCCGGTGAACCGGGCCGCCGTCGAGGTTGGGCGGCTGCTGTTCTACGATCCGATCCTGTCGGGCAACCGCAACATTTCTTGTGCCACCTGTCACCATCCGAAGTTCGCCACCGGCGACGGGGTCAGCCTGTCGCTGGGCGAGGGCGGGCAGGGGCTTGGCCCCGACCGGCGCGTCGATCCCGCCAACCCGCCCGAGCAACGTATCCCGCGCAACGCGCCGGCGCTGTTCAACATGGGCGCGCGCGAAATCACGGTCCTGTTCCACGATGGCCGGATCGAGGTCGACCCGACCCGCAAGGCCGGCTTTCGCACGCCGCTTGAGGACGAGATGGTCACCGGGTTTTCGGGCATCCTGTCGGCGCAGACCATGTTTCCGGTACTCAGTCCAGACGAGATGGCCGGGCATTATTCCGAGAACGAAGTCAGCCGCGCGGTGCGGCAGGGGCTCATCACCGGACCGGGCGGCGCCTGGGACCTGATCGCCGCCCGCGTGGCGGCCCTTCCCGCCTATGAAACGGGCTTTGCCGACGCCTATCCCGAGACCGTGTCGCGGGGCATTGCGTTTGCCGACATCTCGAACGCGGTGGCCGAGTTCATGGCCTTCGAGTGGCGTAGCGACACCAGCCCCTTCGACGCCCATCTGCGCGGCGCGGCCCCGTTTCAGGGCGCGGCCGCCGACGGCCTGGCGCTGTTCTATGGCAAGGCCGGGTGCGGCACCTGCCACACCGGCCCGCTGCTGACCGACCACGGGTTTCACGCCATGGGCCAGCCGCAGCTTGGCCCCGGCAAGGCGGCGCGGTTTGAAGACCATGCCCGCGACGAAGGCCGCTTCCGGGTGACGGGTGATGCGGATGCCTTGTATGCCTTCCGCACGCCCAGCCTGCGCAACGTCACCCGCACAGGGCCTTGGGGGCACGCCGGGGCCTTTTCGGATTTGCGGGCCTTCCTGTCGGCGCATCTTGACCCGGCGACCGCCATCGCGGGCTATGACCGGTCGCAGGCGGTGCTGCCCGATCTGCCCGGGGCTTCGGATTGGCGCATCCTCGACGATCTGGCGGCCAGTGCCGAGATTGCGGCACGGGCCACTTTGCTACCGGTGTCCCTGACCACATCCGAACTGGACGCGCTGTTGGCCTTTCTGACCGCTCTTGAAGACCCTGTTGCGCTCGGCGGTCGTCTGGGCATTCCCGACCGGGTGCCCAGCGGTCTGCCCATAGATCGCTGAGCCGGGTCAGTCCTGCCGGGTCAGGGTGATTGCCTGATTGATGGTCACCGATTGCCAGTCCGTCGCGGTGCCATCCGGCCAGATCACCCGCACCTCGGCCCCCGTCGCGGACCCAAGACCGAAATGCAGCGGCCCGGCCTGCCCCCCGGCATGGCCGCCGCCCACGGTGATCTCTTGCTGCTGGGTGCCTTGTGCCGTGCGCGTCTCGACCCAGGCGCCGAGAGCAAAGCGGTTGGCCCCGTCCTGAAAGGGGGTCACAGCCAGCCAGTTGCCCGCACCCGCCGAGGTATTTTCCCAGACCTCCAGCGGCGCGCGGCGGTTTACGACGATCAGGTCCAGAAGTCCGTCGCCGTTCAGATCGCTCAGCGCCGCGCCGCGCGACCGCTCCATCGTGGCCACTCCGGCCTTGACAGACGCCTCGACAAAGGTGCCATCGGCCTGTTGCAGCAGCAGGTTGTTGGGATCACGCATGGCATTGCCGGGCATCTGCTGGACGTTGCCCTTGGCAATGAACAGATCGGCCAGACCGTCGTTGTCCACATCGCCGAATTGCGCATGCCAGCCGGTCGAAGGCCGCCCGTCATCGCCCAGATGCGGCCGCGTGGCCTGCGAGCCCTGCCCCCAGGGCGCATTGCGAAACCCGGTTTCCCCGTCCGAGAACTGCAGCAACTGGTCGCCCATCGAGGTCAGCATCACATCCGGACGGCCGTCGGCGTTCAGATCCCGGCTGGCGATGCCCATGCCCCAGATCGAAACCCTCTCCCAGCCGTCCTCAGGCCCCAGCAGGCGCAGAGGCGACAACTGCCACATCTGTTCGGCCCCGGCGCGCACATAGTAGTGGCGATCGTTGGACAGCCGCAGATCGGCCCGGCCCCGGCGCGCCCAGTCGGAAAACAGCGCCGACAGCGCGCAATGGCCCGGCACCAGCGCGATTTCAGGGCCATAGTCCGTGCCCTCGGGTCGCAGCAGGATGTTGGCATCGCAAACCTCGAACGGGCCGTCGGGGTCGCTGCGATCCACATAATTGCCGATGGCCAGCGTCGGGCGGCTCTGGCCCGGCTCGAAGGTGGCGGTGAAGGCGGTGGACCAGCGGTCGGCCTGCGGCAAGCCCCAGGCGGCGGTGGCATCCTCGAACCGGCACGCGCCCAGACCGCGCAGGGCGATGTTGGGACCGACGCGCAGCACGAACAGGTCCAGCACCCCGTCGCCATCCATGTCCAGCGGATAGGCGCCGGTGACCCCGGTCACCCCGGCCAGCGGTTGCGCCTCGGCCCGGTCAAACCGCAGCGCCGCGCCCGTAGCGGCGGTGGTGTTCAGATACAGCGGGCTGGGGTTGCTGCCGCCCGCGGGCAGAAACTCGGGCAGGCCGTCGTCGTTGCAGTCGAAAACCGCGACCCCGCCGCCCACGAAATGCTCCCACCCGCCGTCATAGACATGGGCCGGGCCGGGCAGGTCGGCGGCGCGGTCGGTAAACACCGGACCCGCGGCGGCCGATCCAGCAGCCAGCAGCGCCCCGAAAACAATCTTGAACATCACCATCCTCCCCGCGCGCACCATGGTCCGGTGGCCGGGGCGAGGCAAGGTTCAGAACGCGCTTTCCTTGATCGCCTCCATCGACACGTTGGTCGCGGTGTTGCCGACAAAGGGCAGGGCCGAGATCTTCTCGCCCAGAACGCGGCGGTAACAGCCGATGTCGCGCGACCGGACCTTGAGCAGATAGTCGAAGGACCCGGCGATCATATGGCACTGTTCGATTTCGGGCATGGCCAGAACGGCCTGGTTGAAAGCGCGTAGCGCCGGTTCGGTGGTGTCGGTCAGCTTGACCTCGACAAAGGCCACGTGATTGCGGTCCAGGCGCGCCGGATCCAGCACCGCGCGAAAGCCCTGAATGAATCCCTCGCGGATCAGCCGCTGCAGGCGCGACTGAGTCGGGCTTTTGGACAATCCGACCCTACGGGCAAGCTCGGTGACGGACATCCGCCCATCCTGCCCTAATTCCACAAGAATTTTTCGGTCGAACGGGTCTAATTGGCTGTTTGAGGTCATAATTCAGTCGATCCGGCAAGAATAGCGGCTCACATTCGGTCCATTGTCCCGAAATGTCAATCAAGGCAGGAAACCCGGCTGCGGCGAATCTGGTAAACAGGTCACAGTACCTGTTGCGGAGACTTCCATGAGCCAGCTTCAAGACCTGCGCGCGACCATTCGGGCCCAGACCCTGACCGACGAAATGGGGCTGCTGAAGTCCCTGTCCAGCCAGAGCGCGCTGGACGCCGCCTTTCGCAGCCGCGCCGCGACGCGCGCCGAAGGGCTTGTGACCCGCATCCGGAGCGACAGCGCACCGGGGATGATGGAGGTCTTTCTGGCGGAATACGGGCTGTCCACGGACGAGGGCATCGCGCTGATGTGTCTGGCCGAAGCGCTGTTGCGGGTGCCCGATGCCGAAACCATCGATGATCTGATCGAAGACAAGATCGCGCCGTCGAAATGGGGCCAGCACCTGGGCCATTCCAGTTCCTCGCTGGTCAATGCCTCGACCTGGGCCCTGATGCTGACCGGTCAGGTGCTGAAGGACGGCACCGGGGTGGCCGGCGTGCTGCGCGGCATGGTCAAGCGGCTGGGCGAACCGGTGATCCGCACCGCCGTGAAACAGGCCATGCGCGAGATGGGCCAGCAGTTCGTACTGGGCGAAACCATCGAGGCCGCGCTGGAACGGGGCAAGGGCGCGCGCAAACAGGGCTATACCTATTCCTATGACATGCTGGGTGAAGCAGCGCTGACCGCCCGCGATGCGGCGGCCTATTTCGATGCCTATGCCGGGGCCATTACCCGGCTGTCACGGGCCAGCGACGGTGGCGATATCCGGGCCAATCCGGGCATCTCGGTCAAACTGTCGGCGTTGCATCCGCGCTATGAGGAATCGCATCGCGACCGGGTCATGGCCGAGCTTGTGCCGCGCGTCACCGATCTGGCCCGCCGCGCGATGATCGGCGGCATGGGCTTCAACATCGACGCCGAGGAGGCCGACCGGCTGGATCTGTCGCTGGACGTGATCGCTGCGGTTCTGGCCGCGCCCGATCTGGCCGGATGGGACGGGTTCGGCGTGGTGGTGCAGGCCTATGGCAAACGTGCCGCCCCGGTGCTGGACTGGCTGCACGGGCTGGCCGAAACCCACGACCGCCGCATCATGGTGCGGCTGGTCAAGGGCGCCTATTGGGACACCGAGATCAAGCGCGCGCAGGTCGAAGGCCTGCCCGGTTTCCCGGTGTTCACCCGCAAGGTGGCGACGGATGTGCATTACCTCCTGTGCGCCGAAAAACTTCTGGGCATGACCGACCGCATCTATCCGCAGTTCGCCACGCATAATGCCCATACGGTCGCGGCGATCCTTGAAATGGGGGCCGATCCGCAGGCCTATGAGTTCCAGCGCCTGCACGGCATGGGCCATGCGCTGCACGACATGGTGCTGAAGGAGTCCGGCACCCGCTGCCGTATCTATGCGCCGGTTGGGGCGCATCGTGACCTGCTGGCCTATCTGGTGCGGCGATTGCTGGAGAACGGCGCCAACAGTTCCTTCGTGAACCAGATCGTGGATGAGGATGTGCCAGCCTCCGTCGTGGCCGCCGATCCTTTTGCGGCGCTGGACGGTCCCGGTCCCGCCGGTGCGGTGGTGCCGCCGGGCGACCTGTATGCGCCTGAGCGTCCGAACTCCAAGGGGCTGGATCTGCACGACCGTCGTGATCTGGCCCGTCTGGAGGAGGCGCGCGCGCCCTTCCGCACCCATGTCTGGGAGGCTGGACCGATGCTGGCCGTGCCCGGCGGCGCAGGTCCGGTGGCCGAGGTCCGCAACCCGGCCCGTCCCGACGATCTGGTCGGTCAGTTGCGCGACACCACCCCCGTCGAGGCCGAAGCCGCGCTGGCCGCTGCCGCGCCTTGGCAGGCTTCGGCCAAAGACCGCGCGGCGGTTCTGAACCGCGCCGCCGACCTGATGGAAGCGCTCTTTGGCGAGGTCTTCGCGCTGGTCACCCGCGAGGCGGGCAAGACCCAGAAAGATGCCATTGCCGAATTGCGCGAGGCGGTGGATTTCCTGCGCTACTACGCCGCCCGGGCGCTGGAGCTGACCCAGCCGCCGCGCGGGGTGATGACCTGTATCTCGCCGTGGAACTTCCCGCTGGCGATCTTCACAGGGCAGGTCTCGGCCTGTCTGGCGGCGGGCAACGGCGTGCTGGCCAAACCGGCCGAGGCCACGGGGCTGACCGCCACTTTCGCCGTGCGATGCCTGCTTGAGGCGGGGGTGCCGCCCCATGCCCTGCAACTGCTGCCCGGTCCGGGGGCGGTTCTGGGCGCGCAACTGACCGGAAATCCGCGCGTGGACGGGGTGTGCTTCACCGGTTCCACCGCCACGGCGCAGCGGATCAACCGCACCATGGCCGCGCATCTGGCCCCCTCGGCGCCGCTGGTGGCCGAAACCGGCGGCCTCAATGCGATGATCGTGGACAGCACCGCGCTGCCGGAACAGGCGGTGCGCGATATCGTGGCCTCGGCCTTCCAGTCGGCGGGGCAACGCTGCTCGGCATTGCGTTGTCTCTACGTGCAGGACGACATCGCGGATGGCCTGCTGAAGATGCTGTATGGCGCGATGGATGAATTGCACGCCACCGATCCCTGGGACCTGTCAGCGGATCTGGGCCCGGTGATCTCGGCCGCCGCGCGCGACGGCATTCAGGCCCATATCGACATTGCGGCGCGCGAGGGCCGGGTGCTGAAACAGGGCAAGGTGCCCGCCACCGGATACTTCGTGAAGCCCACGGTCCTGAAGGTCGACAGCATCACCGACATCGGCAAAGAGGTCTTCGGCCCGGTCCTGCACGTGGTGCGCTTCAAGGCCCGCGATCTGGACCGCGTGATCGCCCAGATCAACGGCACCGGTTTCGGCCTGACCTTCGGGCTGCACACACGGATGGACAGCCGCGTCGCCGAGGTGACCGAGCGGATCCGGGCCGGCAACATCTATGTGAACCGCAACCAGATCGGTGCCATCGTCGGCTCGCAACCCTTCGGCGGGGAAGGTATGTCTGGCACCGGTCCCAAGGCCGGCGGACCGGCCTATGTGGCGCGGTTTACCCGGCCCGATGCTGCCACGGTATTCGCCGTGCCGGATGGCGTCGCGGCGGAGGAAACTGCGGTGCAGGCGGCCCTTGTCGAAGCCGGCACGAAACGGCGGGCGGTGCTGTCCACGGTCAGCCTGCCGGGGCCGACGGGGGAATCCAACCGTCTGACCGAACTGGGCCGAGGGGTGGTCCTGTGCCTCGGACCTGGCCTTGTTGCAGCAAAATCGCAGGCGTCCACGGCGCGTGAGCAGGGCTGTCAGCCGGTGATCGTCGCGCCCGGTGCGACGGGGCCGGGCGCTGTCGACGGGGTGCTGGTGCCCGAGGCCCTGCGCCGCCTGACCGGATTCGATGCGGTGACGGCCTGGGCCGCGCCGCAGGACTTGCGTCCACTGCGGCAGGCGCTGGCCGCGCGCGACGGCAAGATCGTGCCCCTGCTGTGCGAGGCCGACCTGGCCGCCCGCTGCCGCATGGAGCGACACGTCTGCATCGACACCACTGCCGCCGGGGGCAACGCCGCGCTTCTGGCCGCCGTGGGCGCGGAGGAAACCGAGGACGCCTGAGCCGCTAGTGCCGCGACAGCCGGGCGAAATCGGCTTTCGACAGGTAGTCGGCCCCGTGGGTTTGCAGGCGGGCGTATACCGGCCCGTCCGGATCCTCGCCCTGTTCCTTCAGGTAGGGGGCGAGGTCCGAGATGGCCTTGAAGATCCAGACCGCTTCTCCGGTGTCCATATCTACTTCGATCACCCGGCCGTTGATGGTTTCCGAGATCAGCATGAAACGCCCGTCCGGGCTTTCGCGCACCGCGCCCGAAACCTCCGCATCCAGATCGCCTCCGGCCTGATCGGGCGCGGTCGGAAACACCGTCCGGGCGCTGCGCTCGGCCAGATCGACCCGCAGGATCCGAGTGCCGGATCCGGTGGTCTGCCCGCCCTGGTTGTCAAAGACCAGCACCGTGCCGTCGGGCAGGATGCGCGGGCTGTGTTGGGCGACCATCGGGCCGAAATAGTGATACTTGATGACGCCGCTGTCCCGGTCGAGGATCACCAGCGAGGAACTGGACCGCAGAGACACCAGCAGATCGCCGGCGGTCACACCCTCAAGGGTGTCGGCCAGCACCGGGGTGACCTCGACCACCGCATTGACGTGGTAGGGATCGCAATCGTTGCGCACCGCATAGGCCAGCCCCTGCATGTCCGAGGCCCGCACCGACGCGTCGAGGAAATGCGTTGTCGCCTGGGTTCCGTCCGGCGAGATGATCGACACCCCTTCCTGAAACACCGACCCCAGCTTGCAGTCGGTGCGCACACGCGTTGCTGCGACGAATTTCGCGGCCCGTTCGACCGTGGCGGCGGGGGTCAGGATGGTGCCGTCCCCGGTGACCGTGGGCCAGTGATGGCTGTGGTCGGGGCGCACCCAGTCCACCGCGCCCGACCAGGACACGCGGGCGATGCCCACGTGGTACGGATACATGTTGCGCGCCTGGAAGGTCACGATCAGATCGCCCTGATCGGTCATGTCCAGCCCCTGCACATAGACGTTTTCGGCCTGCGCCTTGCCTGAGAAATCGGCCAGACGTTCGGGCGGGAACAGGGCTTCGGGGTCCACCTCCCACGTGTGGAACACCTTGCCCGCGCGATCCATGACATAGGCCAGGCAGCCGAAGGTCGGGCAAAGGTCGCGGCGATGATGGAACCCGCCGGTCATCAGGATCAACTGATCGTCGGGTGCGGGGCCCAGCGTGACGGCGGTATCCACATCCGAGGCCTCGGTGCCAAGCCGGATCACGGTATAGGGCAGTTCCTGATCTTCCAGCTTGCCCATGGCGTCGAAGCCCGCCTTGATCCACACCAGTTGCTTGTAGGGAAACACGCGGTATTCGATGGCGGCGACACCCCAGACAAAGGACAGAAGGGTGATGCCGCAGACGAAGGCGATTTCCGGCAGGTGACGGATCGGGCCCGACCCGGTTTCGCGGGAGGAATACGACATGCTCGAGATCCTGAATGTTTTCCGGAAACTCACCATTCCGCGCGGCAGAGGTCAATCAGATTGTCACTCCAGGGGCGATGGCCGCGATGGATTGGCAAGAACCCGCTGCCGTGGGGTCGATTCTTGTCTGTTTTTCCGGCATGCGGGGCCGCATGAGCCCGGCAGGATGCCGAAACCCCGTTTCGCGGCCTTTACCTGCCGCGGTGCAGGGGCGAGACTGCGGCCCATCGATTTGACGAGGAACACCCGCATGATTCCACCCGACGACAAGGCCCTTCTGACCGCGCTGTTTGAGGCTGCCGTTGCGGCGGCGGACCCCCGGCAGGCTCTGGCGCGGCATTTGCCGGAACGGCCGAAAGGGCGGACCGTGGTCATCGGGGCGGGCAAGGGGGCGGCGCAACTGGCGGCCGCCTTCGAAGGCCTTTGGGAGGGGCCGCTGGACGGGGTGGTGGTGACCCGCTACGGCTATGCCACGCCCTGCCGCCAGATCCGCGTGCTGGAAGCGGCGCATCCGGTGCCCGATGCTGCCGGGTTGCAGGCGACAGCGGCGTTGAAACAGGCCGTCAGCGGGCTTGGCCCGGATGATCTGGTGGTGGCGCTGGTTTGCGGTGGGGGCTCGGCCTTGCTGCCCGATCCCCAGCCGGGACTGACCTTTGACGACGAGATCGCGCTCAACAAGGCGCTGCTGGCCTCGGGCGCGCCGATCTCGGCGATGAATGCCATCCGCAAGCAGTTCAGCGGCATCAAGGGCGGGCGGTTGGCGGCGCTGGCGCATCCGGCGCGGGTGGTGAGCCTTGTGGTCTCGGATGTGCCGGGGGACGATCCCGCACAGGTCGCCTCTGGCCCCACGGTGCCGGACGCCACATCGCCCGAGGATGCCGCCGCGCTGGTGCGGGCCTATCGCATCGATCTGCCGGAGCGCCTGATGGCGCATCTGGCGCAGGCCACGCCTGCTCCGGGGCCCGACGCCGCCGTTTTCGCGGGCCATACGGTGACCGTCATTGCTTCGGCCGGGCTGTCGCTGGAAGCCGCTGCCCGCGCGTGCGAGGGGCAGGGCATTCCCGCCGTCATCCTGTCGGACGCGATGGAGGGAGAGGCCCGCGAGGTTGGCCGGGTTCTGGCCGCCATGGCGCGGGAATGCGCCACCCGTGACCGGCCGTTCCGCAAGCCGGTGATGCTGCTGTCGGGGGGCGAGACCACGGTGACGCTGCGCGCCGAGGGCGGACGCGGCGGGCGCAACACCGAATGCCTGTTGTCCGCCGCCCTTGCGCTGCAGGACATCCCCGGTGTCACCCTGCTGATGGCCGATACCGATGGCATCGACGGCTCGGAAAGCAATGCCGGGGCCTTCGCCGATGGCACCACCGCAGCGCGGTTGCGGGCGCAAGGGCAGGATCCCATGGCGCTGCTGAACGGGCATGACGCCTGGGGGGCTTTCGACAGTATCGGCGATCTGTTCGAACCCGGTCCCACCGGCACGAATGTCAATGATTTCAGGGCGATCCTGGTGCGCTAGCGGTCGGTGCGCCGGGGGCGACACGATCCGGGATCAGCGCTTGCCGTAGTACAGCCCGACCACATGTTCGGCTTGGGCGAAGAACAGCCAGCGCGACGCGCCGACCCCGGCCAGATGCAGGGCCGCGACCAGCGCCAGCATCACCGGGTGATGGCTGATGGTGAGGCCGAGAACGGGCAGCACCACCATGCCCAGAAAGGCCAGACCGCGCAGCTTGCGGGCGTGTTTGCGGCCGATCACATAGACCATCTCGTCCAGCAGGTAGTTGCTGCCGGTGTGCGGGCTGGCCATCTGCCGCATGCCGCCGCTGTCGCCCAGCCCGGTGGCGGTCTGCATCGTGGATCCGGCTTCAGAAAAACGACGGTCGCCGGTGTGCCAGACCCAGAGTTGCACCGCCCCGGCCAGCGCCAGCAGCAGCGGCGCCAGTGCGGGGGCGGCGAAGATCGCACCGCCTGACAGGGCCAGCGCAAGAAACAGCGCCGGGGTGCCGGGCTGGTGCCAGCGCGGCACCGTTTTCAATTGGGTGTAGATCATCGCCGTGGCCCAGACCGTGGCCAGGCACAGCGCCGCGCCCAGCAGACCGAAGGGTTGCCAGAGCGCGCCGAAGAACACCGCCCCGAAGGCGAAAACCCCCATCAGGAGCAAACCGGCCACCGCCAGACAGCCCTCGCGCGACAGCCAGCTTGAGCGCCACTGGGTCAGCGCCCGCCACGCCCGTTCGGGGTGGCCGAGGTGGAAGGTGGAAGACACCAACCCACCGACCGCAAGGCCAAACCCCAGAAAATAATAAAGAAACGCAGCCCATCCGGTTGCAGGCGGCAAGCCGAGGCCGAGCCAGTACAGCAGTCCCAGGCCGAAGCCCGACAGGGTGGTGAAGGCGATGACGGAGGGTGCGGGATGCATCAGGCCGATCCTCCGGGCAGACGGTCGAGGGCGCGGTCGAGCCAGCCGAGGAAGCCCTGCGGGGTCTCGGCGACGGGTTCCAGCAGGGGGGCCAGAATGTCGATCTGGTCGTCCTTGGGCCGGGGCGGCAGGTATTTGTTGACCGGTTTGGTGCCCAGTTCGGGCATCAGGTCCATGCCGCCGCGCTCGGCCACCAACTGGCTGACGGCGCTTTCGGGATCGCCCAGATCGCCGAAGTGGCGGGCCCCGGCGGGGCAGGTGCGCACGCAGGCGGGCACCCGGTCTTCCTCGGGCAGGTTGTCGTTGTAGATGCGGTCCACGCACAGGGTGCATTTCTTCATCACGCCTTCGGCCTTGTCCATCTCGCGGGCGCCGTAGGGGCAGGCCCAGGCGCAGAGGCCACAGCCTATGCAGCTGGATTCATTGACCAAAACGATGCCATCCTCGGTGCGCTTGTAGCTGGCGCCGGTGGGGCAGACGGTGACGCAGGGGGCGTCTTCGCAATGCAGGCAGGACTTGGGGAAATGCACGGTCTGGGCCGTGCCGCCGCATTCGGGCGTGACCTCATAGGTGTGGACGCGGTTCAGGAAGGTGCCTTGCGGGGCCGCGCCATAGGGGTCCTGATCGGACAGCGGCGCGCCATAGCCCTGATCGTTCCAGCCCTTGCAGGCGATGACGCAGGCGTGACAGCCGACACAGGTATCAAGGTCGATCACCAGCCCCATCTTGCGGTCGGTCGAAGCGGGTAGCTGGGTCATGAGTCCTCGGATTCCGGGGTCTGGAAAGCGTCTGGAAAAGGTATGGCTGGAGTCTGGCCCGGTGCGGCTTCGGTCAGCACGCGGCGCATCATCGGGGCCGGTCCCAGCGGGGTCTCGACCTGCGCAATCTCTTCAAATCCGAGCCGTGTGTAGAACCCATAGGCCGCCGAGTTTACCACCAACCGGCAAGAGGTGCAGCCCGCCGATACCGCCTCGCCAAGGGCGGCGTGCAGCAGCGCCCGGCCGATGCCCTTGCGGGTGTGGAACGGATCGACGAACAGCGCCAGCAATTCGGCCTCGGGGCGCGAGGGGGTCAGCGCGGCGAAGCCGATGATGGCCCCGGCGGGATCTTCGCACACGTGGATCACGTCCAGCAGATCCACGTCCAGTTCCAGAAGCTCGGGGTGGGCTTGCAGCTTTTCCACGTCGCCGGCATTGGCCATGGCGCCGCGACGGTACAATTCGGCCAGTTGTGGCAGATCGGAGGGGCGGGCGGCGCGGATCATGGGCGGCTCCTTGGGCCCTTGCCCACCGGGCTGGGCAGGGGCGTAAAAGCGGGTTGGGATTCAGGCGGTGGGTCGGCCTTTTCGATCCGCACCCGCAGGTCGAACCAGGCGGCCTGCCCGGTGATCGGGTCAGAGTTGGCCCATCGCAGCCCGTCGCCCTTGGGCGGCAGCAGTTCGTGGATCAGGTGGTTCAGCAGGAAGCCCTTTGTGGACTCGGGCGCATCATCGTCCAGCGCCCAGGTGCCCTTGCGTTTGCCGATGGCGTTCCACGTCCAGACGGTGTTGGCATTCAGCGCCTCTTGCAGGGCCACCGGCACGGTGATCTCGCCATGCGGAGAGGTCACCCGCGCCCAGTCGCCCTCGGCAAAGCCGTGTTCGTCCCACAGTTTGCGCGGCACATAGAGCGGGTTGACCCCGTGCAACTGTCGCAGCCACGCGTTCTGGCTGCCCCAGCTGTGATACATGGCCATGGGCCGCTGGGTCAGGGCGCGGATCGGATAGCTGTCGTCGGTGCCCTGGGGCTCCTCCCAATAGGGCAGCGGGTCCATGCTGCGGCGCACCCGCTCGCGCAGATGTTCGGGCGGCTGGCGGTCGCCATGGCCCTCGGCGGCGCGCTGAAAGCGGCGCAGGGGTTCGGACCAGAGTTCGAACAGATAGGGTTGTGGCGCATCGAACAGCCCCAGATCCACCGCCCAGTCCTGATAGGCCATGTTCCACGGTTTGTAGAATTGAGCCGCGTCGGGGATGTGGTGGATATGAAAGCCGCCCTGTTCGATATAGCGGTCGATCTGGTCGGGGTTGGGCGCGCCGCGCCCGGTCCGGTCGGCGTTTTCGCCGCGATGGCCCATCAGCGGGCCGATGCCGGGCCGTCGTTCATGGTTGGCGATATAGTCGGCGTAATCCTTGTAGATCGGCATGCCTTCGGCATCGGTGAAGCCGGGCATGCCCAGACGGTTGGCCAGCTGGATCAGCACGGTCTGGAAGCCGCGCACCTCGCGGTCGGGTTCGACCACCGGCCAGCGGATGGCATCGGCGGCGGCCTCGGCCTCGCAGATCGGGCGGTCGAGCAGCGAGATGCAGTCGTGCCGTTCCAGATAGGTGGTGTCGGGCAGGATCAGGTCGGCATAGGCGACCATTTCCGAGCTGTAGGCATCGGAATAGATGATGCGCGGAATGACGTAATCGCCGTTGTCGGTGCGCCGCGTCAGCATCTCCATCACACTCTTGGTGTTCATGGAGGAGTTCCACGACATGTTGGCCATATAGAGAAACAGCGTGTCGATCGGGTAGGGATCCTGCGCCACCGCGTTCGAAATCACCATGTGCATCAGCCCGTGCGCCGATAGCGGGTTTTCCCAGGTGAACGCCTTGTCGATGCGGCTGGCGGAACCGTCATCCTCCAGCAGCAGGTCTTCGGGGCCGCGCGGAAAGCCCAAATGCGGGCCGTCCAGCGGGCGGCCGGGACGGTCATGGCCATGCGGCGTGGGATGGGCCGAAACCGGCTTGGGATAGGGCGGCTTGAAGCGGAAGCCGCCGGGCACCTCGACCGTGCCCAGAATGATTTGCAGGATGTGCAGTGCCCGGCAGGTCTGGAAGCCGTTGGCATGGGCCGAGATCCCGCGCATGGCGTGGAAGCTGACCGGGCGGCCCACCATCGTGGTATGGGTCTCGCCCCGGAAATCGGTCCATGCGTGATCCAGCGTGAAGGCCTGATCAAAGGCCGCATGGGCGATCTCGGCGGCCAGTTGGCGGATGCGCGGGGCGGGGATGCCGGTGGTGTCGGCCACCGCCTCGGGCGCGTAGTCCTTCGACAGGTAGCGGTCGGCCATGTGCTGAAACACGGTGCGCGCGCCATCGTGGCTGGCGGCCAGATCGGGGCGCACGCCCTTCTGGTCGAAGGGGGCGAGCCGTCCCGTGGTGCGGTCAACGACCACCAGCTTGTCCTCGGCGTTGCGCAGCAGCAGCCCGTCGTCGCCCACAAGGCAGGGGGCATTGGTGAAGCGCGCAAGATAATCAAGGTCGATCTTGCCCGCTTCGAACAGGCAATGGATCAGCGCCATGATGAACAGCCCGTCGGTTCCCGGCGTGATGCCGACCCAATCGTCGGCCACCGCATTGTAACCGGTCCGCACCGGGTTGACGCCCACCACGCGCCCGCCACGGCCCTTGACCTTGCCGATGCCGATCTTGATCGGGTTGCTGTCGTGATCCTCGGCCACGCCGAACAGGAAGAACAGCTTGGTGCGGTCCCAGTCGGGCTGGCCGAATTCCCAGAACGCCCCGCCCATGGTGTAGATACCGGCGGCGGCCATGTTCACCGAGCAGAAACCGCCGTGGGCGGCGTAATTCGGGGTGCCGAAGTTCTGCGCCCAGAAGCTGGTGAAGGATTGCGACTGGTCGCGCCCGGTGAAGAAGGCCAGCTTTTGCGGCGCGGTCTCGCGCAGGTCGTTCAGCCAGCCGACGGCGGTGGACAGCGCCTCGTCCCAGGAGATCTCGCGGTACTGGCCCGAGCCGCGCGGCCCGGTGCGCAACAGCGGCGTGCGCAGGCGCGAGGGCGCGGTGTGCTGCATGATCCCGGCCGACCCCTTGGCACAGAGCACGCCCTTGTTCACCGGGTGGTCGCGGTTGCCCTCGATATAAGAGACCTTGCCGTCCTTCAGGTGAACGTTGATCCCGCAGCGGCAGGCGCACATGTAGCAGGTCGTCTTGCGGATTTCATCCGACACATGCGGCGAGGTGTCGAGATCGACCTTCGGGATGGTCACCTGGGATGTCTCCTGGGCTGGGGTGGTTCTGACGCCAGTGTAGACCGGATTTTTCTGCACTGGCGAGAGGATTTTCCCGCCCCTGCGCCAAAATCCCGGAAACGGGTCCGGGATTGGGCAGGTTGACGGAAAATCAGGCTTGCGGCACCATGTCGGCGGGGTCGATGCCCGCCACTTCCACCGGGGTCTTCATGGCGTCGCGGCGGAAGGGTTCGCCGAGCTCCTGGTTGATCATGGCCTCGATCAGCGTGGTAGTGCCGGCGGCCTGGTCCTTGATCGCCTGATCCAGCGCGGCGGTCAGCTCCTCCATGGTGCGGGCGACGACGCCTTTCAGGCCGCAGGCCTGCGCGATGCCTGCATAACTCACGCTTTCATCCAACTCGGTGCCGACGAAGTTGTCATGGAACCATAGGGTGGAATTCCGCTTTTCGGCGCCCCACTGGTAGTTGCGGAAGACGATCTGGGTGATGGCGGGCCATTCGGAGCGGCCGATGGCGGTCAGCTCGTTCACCGAGATGCCGAAGGCACCATCCCCGGCGAAGCCCACCACCGGGGTGTCGGGGTTGCCGATCTTGGCGCCGATGATCGCGGGCAGGCCGTAGCCGCAGGGGCCGAACAGGCCCGGCGCCAGATATTT
Source organism: Meridianimarinicoccus marinus (assembly GCF_040689105.1). Taxonomy (NCBI): domain Bacteria; kingdom Pseudomonadati; phylum Pseudomonadota; class Alphaproteobacteria; order Rhodobacterales; family Paracoccaceae; genus Meridianimarinicoccus; species Meridianimarinicoccus marinus. Next base: position 46,397 of record NZ_JBFBVU010000008.1, on the reverse strand, counting down.
GCGGCCCGCTTCGAACGACGGGTAGGCGTTGCCGATGGCGCAATTGTTGCCAATGTCCGAGCTGATGATCGCATCGCGGGGCAGGGCCGACTGGATCGCGCGCCAGGCCCGGCGCGGGCTGAGCCAGTCGGGCTTGTCGGCGCGGGCGCGGGCGTTCCAGTCGGTGCCGGGATCGTCGTCTTCGTGATCCATGGCGCTGAGCTGCTGCGCCCAGGCCGATTTGGTCTGCGCGATGCGGGCCTTGCGGTCAGCCCGGTCGGTGTCCCCGGCGGTGTCGGACAGCCGGTTCAGGATGCCGGTCGCCACCTTGGCGGCATCGCCGACGATGCCGACGCTGACGGTCTTGGTCAGGCCGATGCGGTCGGGGTTGATGTCGACCTGGATGATCTTCGCCTCGGCGGGCCAGTAGTCGATGCCATAGCCCGGCAGGGTCGAGAACGGGTTCAGCCGGGTGCCCAGGGCCAGCACCACATCGGCGGTGCGGATCAGCTCCATCGCGGCTTTCGAGCCATTGTAGCCCAGCGGTCCGGCAAACAGCGGATGGCTGCCCGGAAAGGCATCGTTGTGCTGGTAGCCGACACAGACCGGCGCATCGAGCCGTTCGGCCAGCGCCTGGCTGGCGGCGATACCGCCCTGTGCCAGCACCACGCCGGCGCCGTTCAGGATCACCGGGTTGCGGGCTTCGGACAGCAGGCGGGCGGCCTTGGCCACCGAGTTTTCGCCGCCGGGGCTGCGTTCGAACTCGATGGGGTCGGGGATGGTGATGTCAATGACCTGGGTCCACATGTCCCGCGGGATGTTCAGTTGTGCGGGCCCCGAGGCGCGTTTGGCTTTGGCGATGACGCGGGTCAGAACCTCGGCCACGCGGGACGGGTCGCGGACCTCTTCCTGATAGACGACCATGTCCTCGAACAGCTTCATCTGTTCGACTTCCTGAAAACCGCCCTGGCCGATGGTCTTGTTGGCCGCCTGCGGAGTGACCAGCAGCAGCGGCGTGTGGTTCCAATAGGCGGTTTTCACGGCGGTCACGAAATTGGTGATGCCGGGGCCGTTCTGGGCGATCATCATCGACATCTTGCCGGTGGTGCGGGTGTAGCCGTCGGCCATCATCCCGCCGCTGCCCTCATGAGCGCAGTCCCAGAAGGTGATCCCGGCCTTGGGAAACAGGTCCGAGATCGGCATCATCGCCGAGCCGATGATCCCGAAAGCATGTTCGATCCCATGCCGTTGCAGGGTTTTCACAAAGGCTTCTTCGGTGGTCATCTTCATGGGGGTGATCTCCTGTCACGGGTGCGCGTCCGGCGCCCCGGCGAATTGCGTCGGGGCAAACTACGCCCCAAGCGCCCCCGGCGGTTAGGGCCAGCCGGACCGGTCCTCTAGGTCCAGTTGGTGGGGCCTTGGGGGAGGCCACCCTGCGGGCAGGGCTGTCGCGGGGTCAATGCAGGCGCGGCACCGGGGCCACCCCGGTCAGATCCGGAATGCCGAGGCCAGCGTCTCGGGCAGGTCGAATTCCGACAGCACGCGGGCGCGGCCATCGTCCGACATCTTGCGGGCGGTTTTGACCACGATGTTGTGCACCTTGTTCTGCGGGTGCTTGGCCGAGAAGGGCGCGAAATACCACTTCAGGAACACAAAGCAGATCACGTCTTCCAGCGCCTGCACCTGCGGGTCGCGCTTCAGCCCTTCCTTGCGCAGCAGGCTGGCGGCGGTGTCGGCTTCTTCATCGGAATAGCCCGCCTCTCGCATCATCCCGGCCACTCGGGCGCCGTGGTGCTTGGCCAGATCGCGGCGCCAGGTCAGATAGCCGGTGCGGCCTTCGGGGTAATCCGCCCGTTTCAGGGTCCAGCGTTCGATGTGCTGGCCGCGCGCTGCCAGTTGCAGCACCTCTGAGGCGTCGGGGAACAGCCGGTCCAGTTCCGCGCTCATCCGCTCGCCGTACACCAGCGCCTCGGGGCGGCCATCGGTCTGGTTCGGGTCTTCGGCATTGGCGGCGTCTATGGCGGCGATCACATCGGTCAGTCGGCTCATGGGCGGGGTCTCCGGGAGTTGGTCAAAAAGACATCGGGGCGGGGGTACGGTGCGGTCGGCCGGGGCCGGTCTGCAGGCGGGTCAGGGCCTGCGCCAGCCGGGCGATGCCTTCGGCGATGCGATCGGCCGGGATCGAGGAATAGGCCAGCCGGTAGTGCCGGTCGTCCGGTGCGTCGGGGGCAAAGAAAGCGCGCCCCGGTTCGATCAGCACGCCGTGGTCCAGAAGCGCGTCGGCCAGCGCGCTGCTGCTGACGCCCTGCGGCGTGGTCATCCAGAAGCTGGAGCCGCCGAATTGTGCATCCCCGGCCATGGTCAGCCCATGCGCCCGGATCGCCTGATCCATCACCGCGCGGCGTTCGCCATAGGCCAGCCCCATGCGCTTGATCTGGCTGTCGTAATGGCCCAGCGACAGGAAATAGGCGGCGGTGCGTTGCAGGTGGCCCGGCGGGTGGCGCAGCACCAGCGCGCGCAGGGCGCGGGCCTCGCGGATGAAGGGTTCCGAGCCCACCAGATAGCCCAGCCGCAACCCCGGAAACAGCGATTTCGAGAATGAGCCGATGTAGATCACTCGCCCGTGCCGATCCAGCGATTTCAGCGCCGGAGAGGGGGTGTCGAGGAAGGACATCTCGAATTCATAGTCGTCCTCGACCACCAGGAAATTATCGGCCTCGGCCCGGTCCAGCAGCGCCCTGCGACGCTCCAGCGGCAGGGTGGCATTGGTCGGGCACTGGTGGCTGGGGGTGGTGAAGACCGCGTCGACCTCGCCCGACAGGGCGGTCGGGTCCAGCCCGTCTGTGTCCACATCCACCGCCAGCGTCTTGCAGCGGGTCTGGTTCAGGATCTCGCGCAGGCCGGGATAGCAGGGGTTTTCGAAGGCGGCGAGACGGCGCTGGGTCAGCAGGATCTGGGCGGTGATCCACAGGGCGTTCTGGGCGCCCAGCGTGACCAGCACTTCCTCGGGGCGCGCGGTGATGCCCCGGCGCGGCAGGATGTGGCGCAGGATGTACTCCACCAGCTTGGGGTCGTCGCGTTCATAGTAATCCGCCGTCAGGGCCTCGAAATCGCGCTGGCCGAGCGCCTGCATGGCGCAGACCCGCCAGTTGCGGTGATCGAACAGGGTCGGGTCGGTCTGGCCGTAGATGAAGGGATAGGGATAGCGGCGCCAATCCGGCGGGCGGTGCAGGGGGGCGTAGGTGGAGAACTTCTGGCCCAGGGCGCGGGACCAGTCCACGCTGTCCTCGCTGCCGCCGCGCGTCAGGTCGAAGGCCGGCGGGCGCGGCGCCGACAGCGACACGTAGTAGCCCGACCGCCCGCGCGAGGTCAGATAGTCATTGGCCAGAAGCTCGGTATAGGCCAGCGTCACGGTGATCCGCGAGATGCCCAGATGCGCGGCCAGCTTGCGCGACGAGGGCAGCTTGTCGCCGGGTTTCAGCCGTCCTGACAGGATCGCCGAGGTGACCATGTGCTGAAGCTGCTGCTGAAGCGTGCCTTCGAAATCTGGGTCCAGAAAAAAGGTCTGTTCCGAAATCGTGGCCATCGAGCTTCCCGGCTTTGGTGCGCAGGAAGCCTAGGCCGTCGGGGGGGCATGTGCAAGGCATCGACAGACGGGCCGGAAATGTGGCGCGCAAGCGGGCGGTTGCCGTTTTTCCGTGCGGGGGCAGCGGGTGCAACCGCGCCGCGCCGCAGGCGCGGCGCCCGGCCCAACGCCTTGCGGCCGTCAGGCCAAAAGGGGGCGGGAGCCGCCCCCGTCTGGATCTGTCCCCCGCGCGGGCCGCCTAGCCGAAAACCCGGCTCAGGGCCCCGTCCACGGCGCCGGTGATGGCGTCGATGTCATCGGCCGTGGCGATCAGCGGCGGGGCGAAGCACAGCGAGTTGTTGAACCCCGGCAGCGACCGGTTGGTGGCGCCGATGATGACGCCCTGGCCCAGCACGTCGGCCAGCACCGCGCCCACCTGCTTTTCGCTGACCGGCTCCTTGGTGCCGCGATCCGCGACCAGCTCGGCGCCGCAGAACAGCCCCGCGCCGCGCACGTCCCCGATCACCGCATGCTTGTCCTGAAGCGCGCGCAGGTTGTCCAGCATCCGCGCGCCCATGGCCCTGGTGTTGTCCAGCAGGTCTTCGCGTTCGATGATCGCCATGTTTTCCATGGCCGCCGCCTGCCCGGCGGTGCAGCCGCCGAAGGTCGAGATGTCGCGGAAATAGTTCAGCGGATCGCTGTCGTCATCCTTGAACTGCTCGAACACCGCTTCGGTGGTCACGGTGCAGGAAATCGCGGCATAGCCCGAGGCCACGCCCTTGGCCATGGTCACGAAATCGGGCTGGACGCCGTAATTCTGATAGCCGAACCAGGCGCCGGTGCGCCCGACGCCACAGACCACCTCGTCGATGTGCAGCAGGATGTCGTACTTGCGGCAGATCTCCTGCACGCGCGGCCAGTAGCCCGGCGGGGGCAGGATCACGCCGCCGCCGGCGGTCACCGGTTCCAGGCACAGGGCACCGACGGTGTCGGGGCCTTCGCGCAGGATCACCTCCTCGATGGCATCGGCGGCGCGCTGGCCATAGGCCTCGCCGGTCAGATCCCACTGTGCGCGGTATTCCAGGCAGTGCGGCACCTCGACGAAACCCGGCGTATAGGGGCCGTATTGGGCGTTGCGCTCGGGTTGGCCGCCGCCCGACAGGCAGGCGATGGTGGTGCCGTGGTAGTCGCGTTCGCGGTACAGGATCTTGTGCTTGCGGCCGCCGTGGCGCTTGTGAGCGATCTGGCGGACCATCTTGAAGGCTTTCTCGTTGGCCTCGGATCCCGAGTTCGAATAATAGACCCGGCTCATCCCCGGCATCTTGTCCAGAAGCTTCTCGGCGAATTGCGCCGCCGGCACCGTGCCCATGGCGCCGCCCCAGAAGTTCATCTTCAGGATCTGGTCTCGCACCGCGTTGGCGATGCTTTCGCGCCCGTAGCCGACATTCACCGTCCAGACCCCGCCCGAGACGGAATCGATGAACTCCTTGCCGTTCTGGTCCCAGACCTTCAGGCCCCGGCCTTCGACGATGATCCGCGGGTCGTTGGTCTCAAGCGGTTTGTGCTGCATCAGGTGATGCCACATGTGCGCCCGGTCTGCGGCGACCACATCCGACAGATCGTTGCGAGAGATGTTCTGATTCATGCCAGCGTTCCTTCCCAATGGCGCGACCTGGCCAGCCTGACCCGGTCTAGCGCCATGTTCAAGTTTTCTAAGTGCACAGGGAACGGGCGCGGAATAGGGCCAGTCTGACATTCTCTGTAAGGCCAAACCGGCAAGCCTGTTGTCAGCACGACAAGGCCCGCCCTAGGCTCGGTCCTGATCTGGTGGACCGAAATGCGCAGCGACGGAAAAACAGAACAACCGCGCCGCGTCCGGGTGTCGGCCCGCACCGGTCCACGCCGATTGCAACACGGAGATGGAAGATGACGCTGAAGACGAAACTTGCAGGAACGGTGGCAGCACTGGCCATGACCGCCGGGGCGCAGGCCGCCATGGCCCAGGACCTGACCGTGGCCTATTTCCTGGAATGGCCGATGCCGTTCCAATACGCCAAGGTCATGGGCAAATACGAAGAGGCCCTGGGCGTCGATATCAACTGGGTGTCCTTCGACACCGGCACCGCCATGTCCGCGGCGATGGCCTCGGGCGATGTGCAGATCTCGGTCAGCCAGGGCCTGCCGCCCTTCGTGGTGGCAACCTCGGCGGGGCAGGATCTTCAGGTCGTGGATGTGGCCGTGTCCTATTCCGAAAACGACAACTGCTTCGTCGCCGAAGCGCTGGAAATTGACAAGGCCAGCGTCAAGGAACTGGAAGGCAAGAAGGTCGGTATTCCCATCGGCACCGCCGCGCACTACGGGTTCCTGAAACAGATGAGCCATTTCGGCGTCGATATCACGACCATGGAAATCGTCGACATGGCGCCGCCCGAAGGCGCCGCCGCCTTCTCGCAGGGCAGTCTGGACATGGTCTGCGGCTACGGCGCCTCGGTGCAGCGCATGGCCGAGCATGGCAACGTGCTGCTGACCGGCGCCGAGAAGGAAGAGGTCGGCATCCTGGTGTTCGACGTGACCTCGGTGCCCGCCAGTTTCGCCGCCGAGAACGAGGAGCTTCTGGCCAAGTTCCTGAAGGTGACCGCGGACGCCAATGCGGCGTGGAACGCGGGCGAGGATACCGAAGCCTATCTGACCGCCATGGCCGAAGACGCCGGCATGGAGCTGGAAGCGACCCGCGAATACGTCAAGGGCTTCTCCTTCCCCTCGGTCGAGGATCAGCTCAGCAGCACGTGGCTGGGTGGCAACGTGCAGGCGTTCATGCTGGGCGTGGCGCAGGTGTTCAGGGATGCGGGCTCGATCCCGTCCGCCCGCGACAGCTATGAGAGCGCGGTCAACAGCGCGCCGCTGCAGGCGGCCTCTGAAATGTAGGCGCGCCGCATCTGCCGACAGACTCCGGGGCGGGTTGCGCCTGCCCCGGTCCCGAAACCCGCGCGCGGAGGTTCAGCCATGACCGGCCTGTCCATTGAAAAGATATCCATGCGGTTCGATCTGCCCAACGGCACGCATGTTCAGGCGCTGAAGGATGTGTCGCTCGATATCCAGGAGGGCGAGATCCTGTCGGTTCTGGGTCCGTCGGGTTGCGGCAAGACCACGCTTTTGAACATCGTCGCCGGATTTCTGGCGGCCACCGAGGGGCGGGTGGTGCTGAACGGGCACACGGTGCATGGCCCCGACGCCGAGCGCGGCATGGTGTTCCAGAAGGGCGCCCTGTTCGAATGGATGAGCGTGCGCGAGAACGTGGGCTTCGGCCCGCGCATGAAGGGGATGCCGTCGGGCGAGACCCGCAAGATCGTCGATCACCTGCTGAACACCGTGGGGCTGAGCGATTTCAAGGAAAAGGCGGTCTATGAGCTGTCGGGCGGGATGCAGCAGCGCGTGGCGCTGGCCCGCTGTCTGGCCAATGATCCCGATGTGATCCTGATGGACGAACCGCTAGGCGCGCTGGACGCGCTGACCCGCGAGAAGATGCAGGCGCTGGTGCTGAAGCTGTGGAAAGAAAGCGGCAAGACCGTGATCCTGATCACCCATTCGGTCGAAGAGGCGCTGTTGCTGGGCGAACGCCTGATCGTCATGGCGCCGCGTCCGGGCCGCATCCACAAGGAATATCGTCTGCCGTTTGCCGACCGGGGCGTCAACATGGACCTGCGCGAGGTCAAGAAAAGCGAAGGTTTCGCCGAAACCCGCGATGAGATCCTGTCGATGATCTGGGAGATGGAAGAGGAAATCATGGGCCGGACGGAGAATGTCGCATGATGGTCCTGGCGCTTTACATCGGGCTGTTCGTGGGCGCGGCGCTTTTGGTGGGGGCGGTGCGCCGGATCACCACGCCGAAAAACGATTTCACCTCGCTCAAGACCGTGACCTTTGGCGATGAAAGTGCGGTGCGGCCCGACCGGGCGGCCTCGATCATCTCGGTGCTGGTGATCTTCCTGATCTGGGGCGCGTTCACCGGATCGAAGCTGGTGCCGTTCCATGTGCCGGGGCCGTTCAAGGGCGAAACCAGTTTCACCTACACGGCGCGTAACGCGCAGGGCCAGACCGATGCCGCCACCGTCACGGTGCTTGTGCATGACGTGTCGGAATCCCACGACGCGCCCGAGATCGATCCCGGCGACGGCTTCGCCAAGAACTATTCCACCGCGATGGGCGCCTGGCGCAGCTCGCTTCTGGGGGCGCATCGCAACGACGAGGGGCAGGACGAGGACGGCTATGCCATCATCTCGATCGACAGCCAGCCCATTGCCCCCGGCGAGGTGGTGAAGGTGGCCAATGGCGAGGTGTCGATGACCGCCAAAGGCTCGCTCAACTTCACGCCCGAGAAGGGTCTGCAGATGGAGCCGATCTGGATGCCGGCGCCGGAAGCCGTGGTCAAACGCTTCTTCGAGATCGCCAGCGACGGCTATCAGAACTTCACCCTGTGGGAGCATCTGGGCTGGTCCCTGTTCCGGGTGATCCTGGGCTTCGTGCTGGGCTCTCTGGTGGGCATACCGCTGGGCTATGCCATGGGGTTGTCGGGCTGGTTTCGCGGCTGGTTCGATCCCATCGTCGAATTCATGCGCCCGGTGCCGCCGCTGGCGCTGATCCCGCTGGTCATCATCTGGTTCGGCATCTGGGAAACCGGCAAGATCGTGCTGCTGTTTCTGGCGGCGCTGTGGATCATGACCATCGCGGCGCGGGCCGGGGTGTCGGGGGTCAACATCTCGAAGGTGCATGCCGCCTATTCGCTGGGGGCCAGCAAGTTCCAGATACTGCGCTTCGTGATCGTGCCCAACTCGCTGCCCGAGATCTTCACCGGGGCACGGGTGGCCATGGGCGTCTGCTGGGGCACCGTGGTCGCGGCTGAACTGGTGGCGGCGCAGAAAGGCGCAGGCATGATGATCATCGCGGCCTCGAAGTTCCAGCTGACCGATATCGTCATCATGGGCATCGTCCTGATCGGCATCATCGGCTACAGCATCGACATCCTGATGCGCCGGGCCGAGAATTATCTGGTGCCGTGGAAGGGCCGCTCCTGATCCGACGGCAACTGCTCCGCAGGAAAGGGCGCGCTTGACCGGCGCGCCTTTTAATTGAACGGTCGTTTCGTCGCGGATGCCCCGCTTGTCGGATCCCGGCGCCGGGGCCTAGAAGGGTGCCAACAGCGAGGAGGCGAGAATGGATCTGAACGGATTGACGGCGATTGTCACGGGCGGGGCATCGGGGCTGGGCGAAGCCACCGTACGGGCGCTGGTGGCGCAAGGCGCGCGCGTGGCGATCTTCGATCTGAACGCCGAACGCGGCGCGGCTCTGGTGTCGGACCTGGGCGCGGCAACCATGTTCCGCTCGGTGGATGTGAGTGACGCGGCCAGCGTGGCCGAGGCCTTGCGCGCGGTCGAGGCCGCTTTCGGCATCCCCGGTGCGGCGGTGAATTGCGCCGGCATCGTGCTGGCCAAGACCACATTGGGAAAGGCCGGGCCGCATCCGCTGGACGCCTACGCCAAGGTGATTGACGTGAACCTGAAGGGCACCTTCAACGTGCTGCGGCTGGTGGCGGCGCGCATGGCCGAGGCCGCCCCCGGCTTGGATGGCGAACGCGGGGTGATCGTCAACACCGCTTCGGTTGCGGCGTTCGACGGGCAGCGCGGGCAGGCGGCCTATGCGGCCTCGAAAGGCGGCATCGCCGCGACCAGCCTGCCGGTGGCGCGCGATCTGGCCCGCAACGGCATCCGCGTCAACGCCATCGCGCCGGGGCTGTTCCTGACCCCCATGGCCGAAGAACTGGGCGAGGAAGTCTGCGCGCAACTGGCCAAGGACGTGGTGTTTCCCAAGCGTCTGGGCAAGCCGTCCGAGTTCGCCGACGCGGTGCTGTTCCTGATCCGGAACACCTATATGAACGGCGAAACCCTGCGTCTGGACGGGGCCGTGCGCCTGCCCTGAGGCCGCACAAACCCGGTTGGAAATCTCACCCCCGCAACGCCGTTTGCGGGGGTTTTTCGTCTGTGTCGCGGCGCAAGCCGGGAATGCCTGCGCACGATTATTCCGAATTCATTACGCCGAGGAAGGATAAAGGGTTAACATGGCTTCATTCCAGATGTGTCTTTCGACCGGGAGTTTGCCATGAGCACGCCGCCGCTGCTTGATCTTTCCAACGCCGTCACCGCCATTGAAGATTATGACAGCGGCTTGCAGACCAGCCTGAACAACGTCGGCGAGATGCGGACCGAAACCGCCAAGGTCATCGACGCGCTGGACGTGTTCGACCGGGCCATCGAGAAGGTCGTGGCCCTGCGGGACGAACTGGACTCCTTCGGCGACGACATCGGCAAGCTGCGGGTCATCGTGCGCCTGATGGGCAAGGCCGGGGCGCTGAAAACCATCGCCAAGACCGCCGACGAAATGCTGGAGGTCATCGAGACCAAGACCAAACAGTTCGAGGCCCGCGTCGACAGCGTGGTCAAGAAGCTGGAAAAGAGCCCGATCAAGACCACGCTGGACAGTGTCAACAGCAAGGTGATGGATTTCGACGCCCGGCTGGCGGCGGTCGAGGGCGAGTTGGGGGCGCAGAAATCCAGCTTCGGACAGGTGCGCGAGGTGGTCGGTCAGGCCGCCGCCTTCAACGCCACGCCGATCCAGTGGACCGGAACGCTGGTGGAAACCCCTGCCGCCCTGCTGGGCGAGATCAACCAGCAGTATGACAATGCCAAGGCGCTGCTGGACAGTTTCTCGGCCGATGTGCCGGAAGGCGATTTCCAGCCGATCATTGATCTGGATGCAGCGGTGCGCAAGGTGACCAGTCTGCTGGACAATTTCAGCAAGCCGCTGAACGAGGTCTACAAGCTGCTGGAGCCGATCGAGCCGCTGCTGGCGGCGGTGGACTTTCTGGCGTCGCTGACCATCGATCCGGTCATCAACAAGATCCAGGAAGCCATCGGCATCGACGACATCATCGACAAGGCCAAGGCACAGGTGGAACGCCTGCTGCCGTCACTGTCGATCCTTGACCATCTGGACGGGGCGTTCGATCTGGCGGTGACGACCCTGACCGACTTTGACCTGAACACCAAGACCTACCCGGTGGAGCAATCGGGCGGCGGCACGCTGGATGTGCCCGATCCTCTGGGCATCGTCGCCTGGGTCGAGGGCGAGCTGAAGGACAAGTTGCAGGAGTTCCTGCTGAACGGCGCCAAGACGCTGATCGCCGATGCCGGGCTAAGTGCCGGCGGCTATGGCGTGGCGCTGGAAATCCCGCCGCATCTGCCGGGGGCCAACACTTCGCAGCCGCCGCTGACCGGTTCGGACGGCGACAACGATCTGACCGCGCTGATCCATGACATCGTGATGATCGGCGACCAGCATGACAACATCATCACCGCGCTTGGCGGCGAGAACATGCTGATCGGCGGCGCCGGGGAAGACGAGTTGATCGGCGTCGATGGAGAGGACGATTATTTCGCCGGCGGGCAGGGTGACGACACCCTGCGCGGCGGCACCGGGGCCATGGATACGGCCTTTTACTTCGGGGATATCACCCAATACGTGGTGTCGCGAGAAAGCGAGAACGCGCCGGTGGTGGTGGAACATATCTCGCCCATTGCCGGGGTGTCGCTGGACGGGCGCGACACGCTTTACGACATCGAAAGTCTTGAGTTCCGAAATCGGGTTGTCGATGTGGATGTGCTGCTGAAGAACCAGCAGCGGGTGGCGCCGGGGACCAGTTTCACCGCGCCGGCGCCGGTGCAGAACCCCGACGGCAGCTATGACCCGTCCTTCCTGTTCGCCGATACGCCGGGGTCGACCACAGGCGTCACCATGACCGGCAGTCTGGGCGACGATGTGATCGCGGGCGGCGCGGGCGACGACACCCTGTCGGGCGGCGCGGGCAACGACAGTTTTACCGGCGGCGGCGGCGATGACACCATCGACGGCGGCGCGGGCATCGACACCTTCAGCTATTACGACGATGGCGTCGGCGGCGGCCATGATATCGAGGTCGATCTGGCCGCAGGCAGCTTCCGCCTGACCGGCCGCCAGATCGCCACCCTGACCAGCATCGAGAACGTGGTGGCCGAGGATGCCACCAATTCTTTGCTGTTCGGCGATGCCAACGGCAACGGTCTGACCGGCGGCTTCTCGGACGACCTGATCGACGGGCGCGGCGGCAATGACGCCATCAGTGGCGGCGATGGCCGGGACATCCTGATCGGCGGGCCGGGCATCGACCAGTTGTTCGGCGGCGACGACAATGACTATCTGGTGGTCGGCGATGCCGACACCTCGGCCGCGCAACGCTATGACGGCGGCGACGGCACCGACACGCTGGACTATTCGTTCACCAATCCCACGCAGTCGAACGGGCCGCTGAACCATTCCTGGCTGACCGGCAACACCGGCTTCAATCCCGACGACAAGGCCGAGGTGCAGCAAGGCTCGGGCCCGGTGCGAATCTACGCGGGGCAGGGCAAGGTCGAACGGATGGCCGCCGATCTGACCACGGTTCTTGTCACCGAATACACCCAGAGCATCGAAAGCTACGTCGGGTCCGATTTCAACGACGTGATCCACGGCGGCACCGGGGCCATGGCGGCCCATTCGCTGGACGGGGCGGGCGGCGATGACGTGATTTACGCCGAAGGCGCGCGCGGCACCATTCGGACCGGCGACGGCATCGACACCGTCTATGCGGGCACCGGCGGGGCGGGCTACATCGGCGACAGCGAGGACACGCTGTACCTGGAATCCGTCGACGATCTGCGCTGGCATGTCGAGGATATCGGCGCCACCAGCCGCAAGATCCAGGCCTTCCTGGCCACCGATACCGTGGAAATCAAATCGGCCAGCGGGGCCTCGAACCCCGGTGCTGGCTCGGTCCAGGGCTTCGGCACCATTTTCGGCAGCGACTTTGATGACAGTTTCGACATCTCGCGGTCCGGCATCCGCGACGAGGCCGCGGTGGTGGTGCATGGCGGCGAGGGCGACGACGATTTCAGCTTTCACATGCGGGGTGCGACCCCCAACAACGGCCATTTCTACGAAGCCCATGGCGAGGCGGGCAACGATCACTTCGCGGTGGCCTATAACGCCGAACTGGACGGCGGCGACGGCGACGACAGTTTCGCGCTGCGCGGCAATGGCGGAGCCACCCGGTTCATCAATGCCTCGGGCGGAACTGGCACCGACATGTTTCAGGTGAACCGGGTGAATGGAATCATCGACGGCGGCGAAGGCACCGATATCGTGTCGGCCTTCGACAGCAATCCGCTGGAGGGGCTGACCGTCAATCTGCTGGCGCAGCAGATTACCTATGCCGGGGATTCCTCGAAGGTCACCACCCTGCGCAATATCGAGGTGCTGATCGGTTCGGACCTGCATGGCGACACCCTGTCGGGCGGGCATCTGGGCGACAAGCTGATTGGGGCCGGCGGCAACGATGTGCTGGAAGGCATCATGGGCGCCCGCAACGCCCCGGATATTGCAAGCTATTACAAGACCACGTCGAGCGCCTCGAAATTGCCGCTGAACGGCAGCTGGACCATCGAGGCCTGGTTCCAGACCACGGATGTGGATTCCGACTATAACCGCCTGATCTCGCGCCCGATCGGCGGGTTGCAGACCTTTTCGCTGGCGGTGCGCAACGGCGATGGTCATACCCGCTTTGACCGTGACACCGGGGGCTTCTACGCCATCTCGGGCGGGGCGGTCGCCGATGGTCAGACGCATCACATGGCGGGGGTCTATGATGAGGTGGCCCAAACCTTCGAGCTGTTCGTGGACGGGGTATCCGTCGACAAGCTTGTCAATCTTCAGGGCGCCCCGCGCGACGACCCGGCCGAGATTTTCATCGGGCGATTCTCGGACACCAGCAAACAGTCCTTCGATGGTGTGATCGAGGAGATCCGGGTCTGGGACGTGGCCCGCGCGGCCACCCAGATCACGGCGGATCCGACGGCCATCACCGCCGCCAATGAGCCTGACCTGAAGTTGCATATGGTGGGCGGCACGGCGGATACGCAGTTGAGCGTGTCGAAAGGGGCGGCCTTCGGGCCGGTGTACCTTGACCAATCGTCGGGCGACGACCTGCTTTATGGCGGCGCGGGCAACGACATTCTGGCAGGTGGCGACGGCGATGACTTGCTGCACGGCGGCACCGGTGCCGACATGCTGTACGGCGGGACGGGGCGAGACACGGCCTCGTACGCGTCGGCGGCGCCCGGTGCCAATGGCGGGGCCCTTGAGGTGTCGGAATTCAGCAATGTGACCGTGGATCTGCAGGCGGGCACGGCCGTTGTGCACAACAGCGTCGCGGCGGTGGACATCCATATTTCCAGCCCGACGATCTGGCCGGCATTCAGCAACTTGCTTCTTCAGCATGGCACGCTGGTCGCAACCCGGACCGTGCGTATCGTGCCTTCCGAATCCGGCACGGCAGGTCAGAACCTGGTCAGCACCATGCGGGCCTCTCCCCTTGCGACAGTCACCGATACCACGGCCAACCGGGATGTTACGGAAACCCTGGACGGGATCGAAAATGTCGTCGGCGGGGTGGGCGCTGACACGATCCTGGGCGACGGCGGCAGCAACACCCTGCGCGGCGGCGCCGGGGCGGACACGTTGGACGGGCGCGGCGGCGACGACTTTTTCGGGCTGGAGGGCAACGACACCGCGCGGGGCGGGGCCGGCAACGACACCTTCTTCATCGGTGCGGGCGCGCTGTCCATCGATGGCGGCAGCGGCACCGACACGCTGGATTTCGGCGAGTTGGGCACCCGGCTGCTGGACATCACCAACTCCGACGGCTCGGTCAGCGAGGTCGAGCAGACCGTCGAACTGGGGCTGGTGCGCTATGACATGGCGGGCGGCTTCTACATCGCCGATTTCGAGATCGACGTCCCGGTCTGGTCCGACACCGGCACCCACGAGGCGCGCGGCGGGCTGTCGCCCCGCGCGGTGCTGGAAACCGACGCGGCCTATGCCAACAGTGCCGACGACCTGTCCCGCGTGGTGCCCACGGGCACCCAGTACCTGGTGTCCTTTGAAAAGCAGATCCAGAGCTTCCGGGGTGATTTCACCAACATCGAGGTCATCAGCAGCAGCAGCCATGTGGAAGTTCTACAGGAGACCGCGACCTCCGGCGATGACTTCATCCGCGGCGGGCTGAACCACGATACGCTCAACGGGATGGCCGGCAATGACATCCTGATCGGGGATCTGGGCACCGACCATCTGGACGGCGGTGTTGGCGACGACGACATGCGCGGCGGCGGCGGCGATGACTTCCTTGTCGTGGACAGCACGGGCGACAAGGTCGATGGCGGCGACGGGTATGATCGGGTTGCGATCATTGTCGGTACAGGCTTTGACGTGGATCTGACCACATGGGCCGCGATCGAGGAGGTCGAAGGCGCGGGCGGCGACGACACGCTGGACGGGTCAAAGGCCTTTTCACGGCTGACACTGTTCGGCCGCGCCGGTCAGGACGAATTGCGCGGCGGCTTTGGCAACGATCAGCTGTTCGGCGGCAGCCAGGATGACATGCTGTTTGGCGGCGACTCCACCGACTCACTGTTCGGCGATTCCGGGGCCGACTGGATGGACGGCGGCGAGCAGTCGGATTTCTATGTTTTCGACGGGGGCGACACCATTCAGGACAGCGGCACCCGGGGCTATGACAAGGCCCAGACCAATAACGCCTCGGGCGTCACTGTCTCGCTGGCCGGGTGGAGCGGGGTCGAGCGGATCAACGGGTTTACCGGCAACGACCGGATCAACGGGTCGGGGCAGACCGACGCGCTGTTGCTGTTCGGCGATTCCGGCAATGACATCCTGAGCGGTGGCAGCGGCAACGACGTGCTGATCGGCGGCGATGGCAACGACACGCTGAACGGCGGCGGCGGCAACGACATTCTGCTGGGCGGCACCGGCGACGATGTGTTCGACGGCGGCGCGGGCAACGATGTGCTCTATATCGGCGAGCCGGGGGATTACGTCTTTGACGGCGGTGCGGGGTTCGACAAGGCGGTGGTCACCGACACCAATGGCATCATCCTGTCCATCGGCGGCTGGACCGGGGTCGAGCGGGTGAACGGGCTGACAGGTGACGACAATATCGAGGCCAACGGGCTGGCCACCGCGATCACGCTGGTCGGATCGGCCGGCAATGACGTCCTGGCGGGCGGTTCGGCAGGCGACGTGCTGTATGGCGGGGCCGACGATGACCGCCTGTTCGGCGGCGATGGCGCCGACGCGCTGATCGGATCGGTGGGGAACGACTATTTCGACGGCGGCGACGGCGGCGACTTTTACCTCGGCGGCGCCGGGGTCGACACTTTCGTCTGGAAGGCAGGCTTCGGGCGCGACGTGGTCAAGGACTACACAGACGGCGTGGATCGGCTGGACTTCCGCTTCCACACCGGCGTTGCGGATATTTCCGATCTGACGTTCATGCAATCGGGGGCGCATACGGTGATCCGTCTGGCAGCGGGTGGACCGGACAAGATCACGCTGGCGGATGTGCTGGCCACGGATCTGACCAGCAGCGATTTCGATTTCGTCTGAGGCCGGGCCTAGCGGTAGACCTCGTCCTCCGAGGGGAAGCTGCGGTCCTTGACCTCGGTGGCGTAGTCGCTGACCGCTTTTTCGATCATCGGGCCCAGCGTGCCATAGACCTTGACGAATTTCGGGGTCCAGGGGTTCATGCCCAGCATGTCTTCCAGCACCAGGATCTGGCCGTCGCAGTCGGCACTGGCGCCGATGCCGATGGTGGGAATGTCGATCTGCTTGGTGATCCTGGCGGCCAGCGGTTCGACCATGCCTTCCAGCACCACGGCGAAAGCCCCGGCCTCGGCTACGGCCTTGGCGTCGGCCTCGTGCAGGGGCCAGCTGTCCTCGTCGCGGCCCTGGGTCTTGAAACCTCCCATGACGTGGCTGCTTTGCGGGGTCAGGCCGATATGGGCCATCACCGGGATGCCGCGTTGGGTCAGGAAGCGGATGGTTTCGGCCATGCGCGCGCCGCCTTCCAGCTTGACCGCGCCGCAATGGGTTTCCTTCATGATCTTGGCGGCGTTGCGGAAAGCCATGTTGGGGCTTTCCTCGTAAGTGCCGAAGGGCATGTCGACCACGATCAGCGCCTTCTTGGTGCCGCGCACAACCGCTTGCCCGTGCATGATCATCAGGTCCAGCGGCACGCCGACGGTGCTGTCCATGCCGTGCATGACCATTCCCAGGCTGTCGCCCACAAGGATGAAATCGGCGTATTTGTCGACGATGGCCGCCGTATGCGCATGATATGAGGTCAGCGACACGATCGGGGTGCCGCCCTTGCGCCGGGCAATTTGCGGCACGGTGATACGGCGGATGGTTTCGGTCTGGGTGCTCATGAAAGGGCCTCGTGCGGAGCGGCAGGGGTCAGGGGGTGACGACGCGCTGGTCGATCAGAAGCACATCGCCAAAGCGCACCGCCAGCAGGATGACGGCGGGGCGGGCGATGCGGCCGGAAAGCGCGGCAAGAGTTTCGGCGTCCCGGATGTCCACCGACTGAATCTCGGCCCCCGCGGCACCGCTGATGCGGGACGTGATCGCGGCGGCCAGTTCCTCGGCACTTTGCGGCAATTGCGGCAGGGCGCGTTCGGCCCAGTCCAGGGCCGCGTTCAGCGCCGGTGCTGCGGCCCGGTGCGCCGGGGTCAGCCGCACATTGCGCGAGGACATGGCCAACCCGTCACGCTCGCGCACGGTGGGCACGCCGATGATCTCGATCGGCATGTCCAGATCGCGGACCATGGTGCGGATGACCTGAAGCTGCTGATAATCCTTGCGGCCAAAGAAGGCGCGGTCGGGCCGGACGATGTTGAACAGCTTGGTGACCACGGTGGCGACGCCGCGGAAATGGCCCGGACGCAGCGCGCCGATCAGCACATTGGCCAGCGCCGTGGTTTCCACAACGGTCTGGGCTTCAGGATGATACATCTCGCCGGCCTGGGGCAGGAACAGCAGGTCCACGCCCTCGGCTTCAAGCAGGGCGATGTCGCGATCCAGATCCACCGGGTAGGCGTCCAGATCGCTGGCCTCGTCGAACTGGGTCGGATTGACGAAGATCGAGGCCGCCACCCGGTCGCAGGAGGCCTTGGCCGCGCGCACCAGCATCAGGTGGCCGTCGTGTAGGTAGCCCATGGTGGGCACCAGCCCCAGCACGGCGCCATCGGCCTTCAGCCGGGCGACGGCCGCGCGGGTATCGGATTTGGTCGGGCAGATTTCCATGGCACCGCCGGTCGAAGAGCTTTGATCTTCTGAGTAAAGCGGCGGCGCGGGTGGCACAAGTGCCGTGGCTTGCGCCAAAGGTCACGCCAGACCGGAGAGAGGGGCCCCGGTCTGGCGCGGCATCGTCAGGCGCAGGTCACGCTCTCACGATGAGGTTCGGACGCTTGGTCCGGGGTCAAGTCGCTGATCCAGGCCCGCATGCTGGCTTGCTGGGCGATCTCATAGGCGCGGTCCAGGTCCCAGGCCGCCATGGCATCCTGCAGGCTGGGAGCTTCGCAATTGGCGGGATCGGTTTCCGCGGGTTCGACACCGACATCGGGCAGCCGCACGGCCAGTAGCGCCAGCAGGCCAATGGTCAGGGCCGCGCCGCCGAACCAGCCCAGGGCAAAGGCCGAAAACAGCGCCCAGTCGGACAGCCAGGCCAGGGTGCCAAGACCGCAACAGGAAAAGGCGTTGAAGGCGATGATCGACACAGGGTTGACGACACGCGCCGCGCGCGGTCGCGGGGTCGGATCCTGGATATCTGTCTGTCGGTACATTCCGGCGGCTCCTCGCAAAACATTGGACGATGACACAAAAACAACCGTTTTAACGTGTGCTCAGGATCATCTGCCAATCTTAAGGATCCGTTACCCACGATTCGACACGGTCCCCACAGGCGCGCGGTGACGTTGCATGTCGTTTTTCCCGGCCGATGGGTCGGGCCGATTTGGACAGCGGGCCGCCGCCGCGCCATGGTGCGGACAAGCGTGCAACAGGAGGCCCGGCCATGAAAACAGAAGTCAAAGCACTGGTTGTCGGTGGCGGGGCTGTCGGCGCATCCATTGCCTATCATCTGGCCCGGGCGGGCTGGGACGACGTGATGCTGCTGGAACGGGACGAGTTGACCAGCGGATCGACCTGGCACGCGGCAGGGCTGCTGCCGCTGTTCAACATGTCCTATGCGACCACGCATATTCACAAGTATTCGGTCGAATTCTACAAGACGCTGGAGGCCGAAACCGGGTTGAATGCCGGGTTCTCGGTGGTGGGCAACCTGCGCATGGCGCAGAGCCAGGCGCGCATGGATGAATTCATGCTCTATGCCTCGACCGCGGAAACCGCCGGTGTGCCCTATGAATGGCTGACCCCGGCGCAGATCAAGGACCGCTGGCCGCTGGTGCGCACCGAGGATCTGAAAGGCGCGCTCTATCATCCGACCGATGGCTACATCAATCCGGCCGATGTGACGATGGCCATGGCCAAAGGCGCCCGTCAGCGCGGCGTGGTGATCGAACGCAAATGGCAGGTCGATGGCTATCACTGGAACGGGCAGGCCTGGGAAGTCACCTGCACGCGCACCGCCGACAAGGGCGGCAACCTGATCGCGACCGAGGAACAGCTCGTCATCACCGCCGAGCATGTGGTCACTGCCACCGGCAACCACGCGCAGCGAACCGCGCAACTGCTGGGGCTGAAGATCCCGGCGATCCCGGTGGAGCATCAGTTCATCGTGACCGAGCCCGACCCGGCGCTGGTCGAATACCGCAAGACCCACGGCGAACACCCGGTTCTGCGCGATGCCGATGCCAAATGGTACGTGCGCGAGGAACGCGGCGGCTGGATCCTGGGCCCCTATGAGCGCAACGCCCCCGCGCGCTTCGAATACGGCGTGCCCGACAGTTTCCGCGCCGACCTTTTCCCGCTGGATCTGGAACGGATCGAGGAGGAATACATGTCGATGATCCACCGGATCCCGTCGTCGGAAACCGTGGGTCTGAAGGACGATTTCAACGGCCCGATCTGCTATACGCCCGACGGCAACCCGCTGGTCGGCCCGGCGCCGGGGCTGCGCAACATGTGGCTGGCCGAAGGCTTCAGCTTCGGCATCACGGCGGCGGGCGGCACCGGCTATTACCTTGCGCAGATGATGGTGGAGGGCGAGGCCGAGATCGACATGGCCTCGCTCGATCCCAAGCGCTACGGGCGCTGGATGACCACAGAATACGCGGCGCGCAAGAACGAGGAATGTTACGAACACGTCTACATCCTGCATCACCCGGACGAGGAACGTCCGGCCTGCCGGCCGCTGCGGACCTCTCCGGCCTATGATCGGCAGGCGGCGCGCGGCGCGCAATTCGGCTGCGTCAACGGCTGGGAGCGGCCCAACTATTTCGGCCCGCTGGATGCCCCCGAGAATTTCGACCACGACGCCCGCAGCTTCCGGCGCGGCGACTGGTGGCAGTACGCCGAAGCCGAGGCCCGCGCGATCCGCGAGGGCGTCGGGCTGATCGACGCCACCGCCTTTGCCAAGCACTGGGTGTCGGGCGCGGGGGCCACCGAGTTTCTGGATGGGTTCACCTGCAACAAGCTGCCAAAGATCGGGCGGATCAACCTGACCTATGCGCTGACCAGCGCGGGCACCACGCGCACCGAATACACCATCGTCCGGCGGCAAGAGAACGGCTATTACCTCGTGTCTGCCGGGGCCTGGGCGGCCTATGACGCGGATTACCTGCAAAAGGCGGCCGAGGATTTCATGGCCCGCACCGGCAAGCTGGTGCTGGTGCATGATGTCACCACGCAATGGGGGGTCTTTGCCATTGCCGGGCCAAAGTCGCGCGATGTTCTGAAGGCGGTGCTGAAGGACGCCGACCCCGACACCGCCCTGTCCAACAAGCGTTTCCCATGGCTGTCGGCGCGCGAGATCGAACTGGGCATGTGCCCCACGATGGCGATCCGCGTCGCCTATACGGGCGAGTTGGGATGGGAATTGCATCACCCGATCGAAATGCAGAACTACCTGTTCGACCTGCTGGAAAAGGCCGGTGCTGAGCACGGCATGAAGCTGGTCGGCGCACGGGCGCAGAACTGGCTGCGGCAGGAAAAATCCTATCGCGCCTTCGGCACCGAACTGGGCCGCGACGCCACCCCCGCCGAGGCCGGTCTGGACCGCTTCATCGATTTGGAGAAGGACTTCTTCGGCAAGCAGGCGATGCTGGATCTGGGGATCCGGTCGAAATGCGTGACCCTGTTGATCGACGGGCCAGAGGATGCCGATCCCTGGGGCCGCGAGGCGCTGTATGATGGCGACCGGCGTGTCGGGCGTCTGACCTCGGGCGGCTATTCGGTGGCCTTCGGCAAATCCATCGGCATGGGCTATGTGGCACCAGATCTGGCGGCACCCGGCACCCGCCTGAAGGTGCGGATGTTCGACCAGCTGTGGGATGCCGAGGTGACCGAGGACAGCCCCTATGATCCGACGAATGCCACCATCCGCCAGAATGGGTAGCTTTTCGGGACGCCGGAATTATCCGGCGCTCAGATCGTCATAGGCGCGCAGGGCCTTCGCGGAATACATCAGCGACGGCCCGCCGCCCATCTGCACGGCCATGGCCAGCACATCCGCGACCTCCTCGCGGGTGGCGCCAAGCTTGATCAGCGCATCAATGTGGAACCCGATGCAGGGTTCGCAGCGGTCGGCGACGGCGATGCCGAGGGCGACGAACTCCAGCGTCTTGCTGTCCACGGCCGCGCCGGTCTTGGCGGCCTTGCTGAGCGCGCCAAAGCCTTTCGCCGCCTCCGGAATGGCGGTGTTCAGCGCGCGCAACTGGTCGCGCATGTCCTTGTTCTTGTCTTGCCACGACATGGGATCGCCCTTTCAAACTGGAATATGTGCATGGGTTGCGACCATTCCCGCCGCGCGGCAACGCGACAGGAGCGCACAGGGGCGGGCGGTGATCCGGTACAACGGGGGTTTGAACGGGTGCGGAAAATCGTAGATCTTAAGGGAACCGCGCGCGTAGCGCCGGACCCAATGTCAGATCACTGAGGTATTTCATGATCATTCGTTCCATTTCCGAAGTTCTGGACGGGCGCAGCCTGCCTGTCATCGCCCCCGACGCCTCCACCCGGTCGGCGTGCGAGACCATGGCGCGCGACAAGGTGGATGCCCTTGCGGTGATCACGGACGGCCAGTTGCTGGGGGTGTTGTGCGAGCAGGATGTGGTGCGCAAATGCGTGGCCGCAGGGCTGCACTCGGACACCACGCCGGTCAGCGCGATCATGTCCCGCGACCCGGTCACCGCGCAGGCCGAGGACCGGCTGGCCGATGCCTTCAAGGCCATGGTCGAAAGCCATATCCATCATCTGCCGATCCTGAAGGACGGCGCTGTGATCGGGATGCTGTCGTCGCGCGATATTCCCACCGAGTACCGCTTCATGCTGGAACGGTTCCAGGAATACCGCAACGACGCCCCGGCGGCCTGAGCCGCCGGCAGGAACAGCCGCCCGCGCCGGATCGGGCGGGCGGCCATCGGATCAGTTGGGCACGTCACCTTCGATGCCTTCGACATAGAAGGTCATGCCGGCCAGTGTGCCATCGTCAGCCACTTCGCCGTCGGCCAGCCAGGGCGAGCCGTCCTGCTTGTTGAGCGGGCCGGTGAACGGGTGATAGGCGCCCGAGGCGATGTCGTCGCGCATCTTGGCCGCTTCGGCGCGCACATCTTCGGGGATCACTTCACTGAATTCACCGATGCCGACCATGCCTTCGGTGATGCCGTACCAGGTGTTGACCGACTCCCAGGTGCCGTCGATGACCGCCTGCACGCGCTCGATGTAATAGGGCGCCCATTCGTCGATGATCGACGACAGCCGCGGTTCGGGCGCGAATTCGATCATGTCCGCCGCCTGGCCAAAGCCATAGCCGCCCTGTTTTTCCAGCGTCGCCAGCGGCGCGGTGGAATCGGTGTGGGCCAGGATCACGTCGACGCCCTGGTCCAGCATGGCCTGGGTGGCGTCGGCTTCCTTGCCCGGATCGAACCAGGTGTAGAGCCAGATGACGTTGATCTCGACATCCGGGTTCGCCTTCTTGGCGTGGATGTAGGTCGAGTTGATGCCGCGGATGACCTCGGGGATCGGGAAGGAGGCGATATAGCCGATCTTGTTGGTCTTGGTCATCGCCCCGGCAATGTAGCCGGTGACGGCGCGGCCTTCATAGAACCGCGCGGAATAGACCGAGACGTTGGGCGCGGTCTTGAAGCCGGTGGCGTGTTCGAACTTCACGTTCGGGAACTTCTTGGCGACGTTGATGGTCGGATCCATGTAGCCGAAGGAGGTGGTGAAGATCAGGTCGACGCCGGACAGCGCCATCTGGGTCATCACGCGTTCCGCATCGGCCCCTTCGGGCACCGATTCCTGCTCGACCACCTCGACGGCATCGCCGAAGTGTTCCTTCATCTTCATTGCTGCCTCGTGGTGGTGCTGTGACCAGCCGCCGTCATTGGCGGGGCCGACGTAGATGAAGCCCACCTTCACTGGATCCTCAGCGACGGCGGGGGCCGCGATACCGACCGCCACGACCGCCGCAGCAAGCACGGCTTTCAAAGATTGCATCATGTTCAGGTTCTCCTTGTTGGTTTTCTTTTCAACGGCGCAAGATCCTTGCGGACCTCACGCTCGATTTCCTCGTGCAGTTCGGTCTCGACCTCGCGCTCGACCTCGGCTTCCACCTTCTTTTCGATGGTGCCTTCCAGTTCGGTGTTGATCAGCGCGGTGGTGATGATCGCGGTGGGCACGGCGATGACGCCAAGCCCGATGAACAGGATCGCAGTGGTGAACAGCCGCCCTTCGGTGGTGATAGGATAGATGTCGCCATAGCCCACGGTGGTGAAGCTGACCACCGCCCACCACAGGCTGATCGGGATCGACGAGAACGCCTCGGGCTGGGCGTCATGTTCGAAGATATAGATGCCGACCGCCGCGATATAGAGGATGATGGCCGCAAGGAAGGCAAAGACCATCAATTCGCCGCGGCTGTGGGCCAACGCCACTTCCAGCCGCTGCAGGGCGCGGTTGGCGTGCAGAAGTTTCAGCAGGCGCACCAGCCGCAGCAAGCGCAGCGAGCGGACGGCGGCCCATTGCTGCTGCACGATCTGCAGCAATGGCAGGCAGGCCAGAAGATCGACGATGCCCCAGAAGCTGAAGATGTATTTCAGCCGGTTGGGGGCGCAATAGACGCGGGCGATGTATTCGATCACGAAAACCACCAGCACGACGATCTCGAACCCGAACAGGAAGGCATGCGCCCAGGCGGGCAGGCTGGGCACGGTTTCCAGCGAGATGCTGAGCCCCGAGGCCACGATCAGACCCTGGTGCGCCAGCGCAACCCGGCGCGAATGGTCCGGGTGCACCCCGTCCAGGATCTGGATGTATTCTTCGCGGCGCATGGCGGTCGGGTGGCCCTTTCGTCCGGGTCAGGTCGAGGCGTGGAAGACGCGACCAAGTGCGGCCGGTGCGTTCAGCGCGGCGCGGCGGCGGTCTGCCGACATGATGACCAGCACGAGGATGGTAATCAGGTAGGGCGACATCGACAACAGTTCGACCGGCACCTTCAGTCCCGCTGCCTGCAGGTTCAACTGCAACACGGTGACGCCGCCGAACAGATAGGCCCCCAGCAGCACGCGCCAGGGTTTCCAGGCACCGAAGACCACCAGTGCCAGCGCGATCCAGCCCGCGCCCGCGGTCATGCCCTCGGTCCATTGCGGCACCCGAACGAGGCTGAGGTAGGCGCCGCCCAGACCGGCACAGGCACCGCCGAACAGGATCGCCAGAAAGCGGATGCGTACGACCTTGTAGCCAAGGGCATGGGCGGCCTCGTGGCTTTCGCCGACCGCGCGCAGGATCAGCCCGGCGCGGGAGAATTTCAGGAAGGCCCAGACCGCCGCCACAAGGGCAAGGGCCACGTAGACCGTCACGTCATGGCTGAACAGCACCGGCCCGACGAACGGAATATCCGACAGGATGCCCAGGTTGACCGGACCGATGGGCGGCGGCTTGATGCCGACGTAGCCTTGCCCGATCAGCGCCGAGAACCCCAGCCCGAACAGTGTCAGCGCCAGCCCGGTCGCCACCTGGTTGGACAGCAGGTATTGCGTCAGAACGGCGAAGATCACCGAGAGCGCCGCACCCCCAAGGGCCGCGCCGACAAACCCCAGGAAGGGGCTGCCGGTTTCCACGGCGACAGCAAAGCCGCAGATGGCGCCGGTGATCATCATGCCCTCGACGCCCAGGTTCAGGACGCCGGATTTCTCAACCACCAGCTCGCCGATGGCGGCCAGCAGGATCGGGGTCGAGGCGACCATGAGCGAGGCCAGCAAAAGCTCGATTGATATAGCACCCATCACGCCACCTCGGATTTGATCAGGCGAATGCGGAAGTTGGTCAGAACGTCCACCGCCAGCAGGAAAAACAGCAACATGCCCTGGAAGGCCTGGATCGCCGCCGCTGGCAGTCCCAGCATGAATTGCGCCAACTCGCCGCCGATATAGGTCAGCGCCATCAGCAGCCCGGCCAGCAGGATGCCCACCGGATGCAGGCGGCCCAGAAAGGCCACAATGATGGCGGTGAAGCCATAGTTCGAGCCGAAGTCGATGCTCAGTTGCCCCGCCGGGCCGGTGACCTCGAACAAGCCCGCCATTCCGGCCAGCGCGCCGGAAAGGCCAAGGCAGGTCACGATCAGCCGGGTCGGGTTCACGCCGCTGAACCGCGCCGCGCGTGGGGCGGCGCCGGTCAGGCGGATCTGATAGCCCAGCATGTGCCGGGCCAGCAGCACATAGGCGCCGATCACCGAAATGAAGGCCGCGACCACACCCCAGTGCATGCCGGTGCCGGTGAACAGCTCGACGTTGGCCGCCGCATCCCAGTGCTGGAAATTGCGCGAGCCGGGAAAGCCGCCGCCCTCGGGGCTGCGCAGAAGCCCCAGCGAGACCGAGGCCAGAAGCTGTTCGGCCACATAGACCAGCAGCAGCGACACGAGGATCTCGTTGGTGTTGAATTTCGTCTTCAGGATGGCCGGGATCATCGCCCAGGCCCAGCCGCCCAAAGCGCCGGTCACCACCATCAGCGGAAAGATCAGCGGCGATTCCGAAGGGTAGAGCGCCAGCCCGACGCCGCCGCCACAGATCGCGCCCATGATGTATTGGCCCTCGGCGCCGATGTTCCAGATGCCGGCCTTGAACCCGAGGCTCAACCCGATGGCAATCAGGATCAGCGGCGCGGCCTTCACCAGAAGCTGCGGCCGCGAATAGCTTGCGAACTGCTCGTTGAAGAGCGGGTCGAAAAAGATCGTGCGGATGGCTTCGACCGGATCCTTGCCAAGGGCGGCGAACATCAGCCCCCCGGCAACAATGGTGGCCAGAACCGCGACCAGCGGGGTCAGCGCGGTCCAGAGTCGGGACGGGGTGGGGCGCTTTTCAAGGCGGATCATCGGATGGCTCCTTGCAGGGCGCTAGGCTTCGGCATGATGTGCGGTGTCCATGTCATGAGCGCCGCCCATCATCAGGCCGATCTCTTCCAGGCTGAGCCCGGCGGCAGGGCGTGGTTCGGTCAGACGGCCTTCGTTCAGGGCCGCAAAATTGTCTGCGATCTCAAGTATTTCCTCAAGATCCTGGCTGATGACGATCAGCGCGGTACCCTGTTCGGCCAGATCCAGAAGGGCCTGCCGGATCGAGGCTGCGGCGGCGGCATCCACGCCCCAGGTGGGCTGGTTCACCACCAGGGCGCGGGGGTTTTGCAACACCTCCCGCCCGATCACGAATTTCTGCAGGTTGCCGCCCGACAGGGCGCGGGCGGCCACATGGCTGCCCGGCGTGCGCACGTCGAACTCGGTGATGATCTTTTTCGCGAATTCCCGGGTCTTCGGCCAGTCCAGCATGCCGTTGCGCACCAGCGACATGCGCGGATCGCCGGTGAGCATAGCGTTTTCCACAAGGCTCATGTCGGGTGCTGCGGCATGGCCCAGACGTTCCTCGGGCGCGGTCAGCAGGCCGATGGCGCGGCGCTGGCGTGGGCCGAGCGTCGCGATATCCTGACCTTCGAAAAACAGGGTGCCCGCCGGGGCGCGGCTTTCGCCCGACAGAACGTCCAGCAATTCGTCCTGTCCGTTGCCCGCAACCCCGCCGATGCCGAGGATCTCGCCCGAGCGCACCTGCATCTGGATGGTTTTCAGCGCGGTGCCGAACTGGCGCTCCGAAGGCAGGCTCAGCCCACGCGCCTCCAGCAATACCTCGCCGCGCGTGCCCGCTGCGCGGGCCGGAGTTTGCAGAGTGGCGCCGACCATCAGTTCGGCCATGGCGCGGGCCGAGGTTTCGCGCGGGATGCAATCGCCCACCACCTTGCCGTGGCGCAGCACCGTTGCGGCGTCGCAGAGATTGCGGATTTCATCCAGCTTGTGCGAGATATAGAGGATTGCGGTGCCTTCCGCCGAAAGGGTGCGCAGGGTGGTGAACAGCATGTCCACTTCCTGCGGGGTCAGCACCGAGGTCGGTTCGTCCATGATCAGCAGCTTGGGGTTCTGCAACAGGCAGCGGATGATCTCGACCCGCTGGCGTTCTCCTGCCGACAGGTCGCCGACGCGCCGGGAGGGATCCAGCGGCAGCCCGTATTCTTCGGACACCGAGCGGATGCGTTCCGACAGGTCGCGCCGGGGCGGCGGGTCCTCCATGCCAAGGGCGATGTTTTCGGCCACGTCCAGCGCCTCGAACAGCGAGAAATGCTGGAACACCATGGCCACCCCGCGCCGGCGGGCCTCGGACGGTTTGGCGGGCGAATAGGCGACGCCATGCAACTCCATGCGCCCGGCGTCGGGTTTGACCAGCCCGTAGATTGTCTTGACCAGCGTCGATTTCCCGGCGCCGTTTTCGCCCAGAAGCGCGTGGATTTCGCCCGGCGCGATCGAAAACCCGACCTGATTGTTGGCGATGACACCGGGATAGGCCTTGGTCAGACCCTCCAGCATCAGCAGCGGCGTTTGGGCGGGGTCAAAACTCATGGGCAATCCGGGATCTATGGGCGGTCGGTTCGTCGCTCAGTAGGGCGGCGGCGACACCGATGGCAATGGCTGCGGGATGCTTGCCCAGGCGCGGGTCGCCAATCGGGCAGGTGATGCGGGAGATGTCGTCGGGGGCATGGCCAAGGGCGGCCAGCCGCCGCCGGAATCGGGCCCATTTGGTGGCCGAGCCGATCAGCCCGGCGCTGTGAAACCCGTGGCTCAGAAGCGCGTGGCAGAGGTCAAGATCCAGCGCGTGCGAATAGGTCAGGATCAGATGCCGGGCATCGCAGGGCGCGTGTTGCACCAGCAGCGGTGGCTGCGCGGCGGGCAGCACCGTTACGGCCTCGGGCGTAGCGTCTGGGAAGCGGTCCGGCGCGGTGTCGATCCAGGTCAGCGCAAGGTTGGGCAGGGGCGCCAGCACATCGACCAGCGCGCGGCCCACATGGCCTGCGCCCCAGATCCAGACCGGGCGGGTCGGATGCGTGACCGGCTCCAGCAGCCAGCCATCCTGTAGAGCCGTGGT
Organism: Meridianimarinicoccus marinus; assembly: GCF_040689105.1. Lineage (NCBI taxonomy): Bacteria > Pseudomonadati > Pseudomonadota > Alphaproteobacteria > Rhodobacterales > Paracoccaceae > Meridianimarinicoccus > Meridianimarinicoccus marinus. Next base: position 18,236 of record NZ_JBFBVU010000008.1, on the reverse strand, counting down.
CACCGGCTGGCCCTCGGACCGGGCGGCGCGGCAGGCGCGGCGCAGGGAGAGCGGGGCCAGATCCGCGCCCTCGATACGGCGCAGGTAGGGCGTGTCCTTGGGAACCTCGGTCAGACGCGCGGCGTCGAAACATTCGATCACCAGGGTGACCGCCCCGCCGCAGCATTGGCCGCGTGCGGGACCAAGCGGGATGCGCTGTACCCTGTGGGTGCGGGTGGTCAGGCATTTGCGCGCCTCTGCCACCGCATCGAATTCCAGCGCGCCGCCGCCGATGGTGCCCGATTGTCCTTCGGGCCAGACCAGCATCGCCGCGCCGGTTTCGCGCGGTACGGAGCCCGCGGTTTCTGCCACCACGACACGCGCGACGCGGGCGTGCCGGTCCAGGGCCTGCATCAGCATGTCGCGATCCAGGCTCATCCGGCGATTGCCCTTGCGAACGGGCATGCCTTTGCCACGCACGGCGGTGCGATGTGGCAGGATGATTTGTAGAGGCGTGGCCGGGTGCGCGTCACCGGGTCCCCATCGATGCGCACGGCCGGGCCGCCTGGAAGTAACGCCACCATAGATCCGAAAAAACCGCCGCTGTACCGGAATGGATCCGTGCCAAGATCGGTCGATGCGGCGTAGACCAGCCTCGGCATCTAGAAGGAAAGCCGGGAAAGGCGGCATTTGCAAGACTTCTGTGCATTGGTCTGACGCTGCGCCCCGAGCAAATGCCAGAAAATAGGGCAGAAATGTCCGGGGCTTGCGTGACGAGGGCACAATCTGAACACGTGCTTGCAGTCTTGACCGTCACGATAGGACTTTCACGTCGTTGCAGTGCCTTCTAGGTTGGCGCCATGAAAAATTCTCCGCGATTCATCCACCTGCGCCTACATTCCGAATATTCGCTTCTCGAAGGCGCGGTCCGGGTCAAGAAACTGCCCGGTCTGGTGGCCGGGATGGGGATGCCGGCGGTGGCGCTGACCGACACCAACAACATGTTCGCCGCGTTGGAGTTCTCCGAACTTGCGGCGCGCTCGGGCGTGCAGCCGATCATCGGCTGCCAGGTGGATCTGGCCTATGACACGCCGCGCCCCGGCGAACGGGCGGTGCCGCCCGCGCCGGTGGTATTGCTCGCGCAAACGGCGGTGGGCTATGGGCATCTGCTGAAGCTGAATTCGGTGCTGTATCTGGAAAACGACGGGCAACTGCCACAGGTGCCTCTGGCCAAACTGCTGGCGCATACCAAGGGGGTCATTTGCCTGACCGGCGGTCCCGACGGGCCGGTGGGGCGGCTGTTGCAGGCGGGGCATCGCCCGGCGGCCGAGACACTGGTGCGGCAACTGGCCGAGGGCTTCGGCGACCGGCTGTATATCGAGTTGCAACGCCATCCCGGCGAGGACGGCCTGCCGGACGCCGAGGCCCGGACCGAGCGCGGGCACGTAGAGATCGCCTATGCGATGGATCTGCCCTTGGTGGCCACCAATGACGTCTATTTCCCCAAGGCCGAGATGTACGAGGCGCATGATGCGCTGATCTGCATCGCCGATGGCGCCTATGTGGACCAGCAGGACGCGCGCCGCCGCCTGACCCCGCAGCACTATCTGAAAAGCCCCGAGGAAATGGCGACCCTGTTCGCCGATCTTCCCGAGGCGTTGGAAAACACCGTCGAGATCGCCCGCCGCTGTGCCTTCAAGGCCGAAACCCACCCGCCGATCCTGCCCCGGTTCGCTGACGATGAGGTCGAGGAATTGCGCCGTCAGGCGCAGGCGGGTCTGAAGGATCGCCTTGCGGTGATCCCGCATGCGGCCTCGGTCGAGGAATATGAAAAGCGGCTGGAATTCGAGCTGGGCATCATCGAGGGCATGGGCTTTCCCGGCTATTTCCTGATCGTGGCCGATTTCATCAAATGGGCCAAGGATCACGACATTCCGGTGGGACCGGGCCGCGGCTCGGGCGCGGGCAGCCTTGTGGCTTATGCGTTGACCATCACCGATCTTGATCCGTTGCGCTACAGCCTGCTGTTCGAACGGTTCCTGAACCCCGAACGGGTGTCGATGCCCGACTTCGACATCGACTTCTGCATGGATCGCCGGGAAGAGGTGATCCACTACGTGCAGGAGAAATACGGCCGCGACAAGGTGGGCCAGATCATCACCTTCGGCGCGCTGCTGTCCAAGGCCGCCGTGCGGGATATCGGGCGGGTGTTGCAGATGCCCTATGGGCAGGTGGACCGCCTGTCGAAGATGATCCCCGTGGAAGGGGTCAAGCCGGTTTCGATCGAGAAGGCGCTGATCGACGAGCCGCGCCTGCGCGAAGAGGCCCGCCGCGAAGAGGTGGTGGACCGGCTGCTGACCTATGGCCAGCAGGTGGAAGGTCTGTTGCGCAACGCCTCGACCCATGCGGCGGGGGTGGTGATCGGCGACCGGCCGCTGGACGCGCTGGTGCCGCTCTACCGCGATCCACGCTCGGACATGCCCGCGACCCAGTTCAACATGAAATGGGTGGAACAGGCCGGTCTGGTGAAGTTCGACTTTCTGGGCCTGAAGACCCTGACCGTGATCCAGAACGCCATCGACCTGATCGAGGCGCAGGGCCGTCCGCTGCATGTTGCCGCCGACGGCACGAAGCTTTACGAACCGGCCGCCGGGGCCGAGGGGCAGATCAACCTGATCCCGTTGGACGATGAAAAGACCTATCGCCTGTATGCCGACGCCAGGACGGTGGCCGTGTTCCAGGTGGAAAGCTCGGGCATGATGGATGCGCTGCGGCGCATGAAGCCGACGTGCATCGAGGATATCGTGGCGCTGGTGGCGCTGTATCGCCCCGGCCCGATGGAAAACATCCCGACCTATTGCGAGGTCAAGAACGGGCTGAAGGAACGCGCCTCGGTCCATCCGCTGATCGACCATATCCTTGAGGAAACCCAGGGCATCATCGTCTATCAGGAACAGGTGATGCAGATCGCCCAGGTCATGGCGGGCTACAGCCTTGGCGGCGCCGACCTGCTGCGCCGCGCCATGGGCAAGAAGATCAAGGAGGCGATGGACGCCGAGCGGCCCAAGTTCGAAAAGGGCGCGGCGGAAAACGGTGTCGACAAGAAGAAGGCAAGCGAGGTTTTCGACCTTCTGGAGAAATTCGCCAACTACGGCTTCAACAAGTCCCACGCGGCGGCCTATGCGGTGGTCAGCTATCAGACCGGCTGGCTGAAGGCGAACCACCCGGTGGAATTCATGGCCGGGGTCATGAACTGCGACATCCATCTGACCGACAAGCTGGCCGTCTATGCCGAGGAGGTGCGGCGCGGGCTGGGGCTGGAGATCGTGCCGCCCTGCGTGAACCGCTCGCAGGCGATGTTCTCGGTGGCCGACGGCAAGGTGGTCTACGGGCTGGGGGCGCTGAAGAACGTCGGCGTCGAGGCGATGAAACTGGTCGAGGCGGGGCGCGGCGACAAGCCCTTTGCCAACCTGTTCGACTTTGCCCGCCGGGTGGATCTGAAACGCATCGGCAAGCGCCCGATGGAGATGCTGGCCCGCGCCGGGGCCTTTGACCAGCTCGACGGCAACCGGCACCGGGTGTTCAAATCGCTCGATGCGCTGGTGGCCTATTCCGCCGCGATCCACGATCAGCGCGGCTCGTCACAGGTGTCGCTGTTCGGCGAGGCCGGGGATGACCTGCCCGAACCGCGCATGACGCAAGTCACCGACTGGCTGCCGGCCGAACGGCTGGGCGAGGAACACACTGCCATCGGCTTTTACCTGTCCGGCCATCCGCTGGACGACTACATGCCCGCGCTGAAACGGGCCGGGGTCAAGACGCTGGCCGAGGTGGAAGAGGCCGCCCGCACCGCGCCGCTGGTGGCCAAGCTGGCCGGGGCCGTGGCAGGACGGCAGGAACGCAAGTCCGCGCGGGGCGCCCGTTTTGCCTTCGCGCAACTGTCGGACCCGTCCGGTCTGTTTGAGGTCACGATCTTCTCGGACACGCTGGAAGCCTCGCGCGATCTGCTGGAGGCGGGCACCAACGTGGTGATGACGGTGGAAGCCACCTGCGAGGCTGACCAGTTGAAACTTTTGTGCCGCAGCGTGGTGCCGGTCGATTCCGTGGCCACGGCGGGCGCGCCCATGGGTCTGCGCGTTTTCCTGAACCGCAGCGAAACCCTGGAAACCATTGCGGCGATGCTGGAAAAGGCGCGCGAGGAAACCCGGGTTCCGGCGCGGTCGCCGGTGGAACTGTGTCTGCTGGGGCCGGACCTGCCCGGCGAGGTGCAGATCAAGCTGCCCGAACCCTATTACGTCAACCCCGCCATCAAGGGCGCCGTCAAATCACTGGACGGGGTTGTCGTGGTCGAGGATTTCTAGGGCGGATCAGCACTTCTTGGCGGCTTCGCTCAGCTTGAATTTCACCTGATTGCGCCTTTCAAGCGGGAAAAGACCTCGGTCCGTCAGGATGGCGTTCAACTCCACCATGTCGACGTTTTCCATGCAATTCACCGGCGACGGATCCAGCCCCATCCAGGACACCTTGTTCTTGACCATCAAGGCATACTGACTGTTGTTGGCGGGCACCGTGGACGCCGCCGTCACATCGGTGGTCGTTGGGGAGGACGTGGTCGCCGTGGTCACGGTACAGGCCGTCAGGGCACAGGCCCCTGCCAGCAACAGGGCGCCAAGGGATCTTTTCATGCGGAACCTCGCAAGGGCTGAAGGCGACTGCGCGGGGCAGTTGCGTTAGGTCAGCACTTCTTGGCGGCCTGGCTCAGCAGGAATTTCGCGGTGCTGCGTTTGTCCGCACTTTTTACCCGCCCGCCCGTCAATGCCGAGTTCAGCTCCACCATATCGGCGGTGCTCATGCAGTCAATCGGGCTGGGATCAAGACCCATCCCCGAAACGCGGTTCTTCAGGACCTGACCATATTGGTCGGTGGCATGGGCACCGGTTGCCACGAAGGCAACGGTCATGGCGAGGGCAAGGGATTTTTTGGCAATTTTCATGGGTTCGTTCCAGACTGATTGTGGTGGATCATGATAGCAGACCTAGGCAGAAGCTGGATGGATTTCCAGATAGAGCACGCCAAAGTGAGGCAGTTGACGCGGCGCCATCGCGGCCTTTTCAAAGCATCGCATGGGCCCCGTCCGGGTGCCCATGCGATGACGGGCATCCCTCAGCGGGCGCGGGCCGCGTCCAAGATTTCCGACGCCTGCTGGCGCATGGTGGACGTGTTTGAATCATCGTCCGACAGGATCTGGCGAAGCTGGACGATCTCGGTCAGTGTCAGCTTTTCAATGCCGACACTGTCGATGTTCTGCAAGCTCAGCGAGTTCACCAGAGCGCCGACCAGCATGGAATGGCCAACGGCCATGGTGTCGGTGTCGCTGTTGGCCCAGACGGCCGAGGCAGACGGGAGGGCGACGGTCGCAGCAAGCAGGGCGGCTTTCAGGGTCGTTTTCATTTCAAGGTCCTTTCATTGCGAACCACGGAGTGTGGTGTCTCTAATAAGCACGGGGTAATGGAAAAACAGAAATGAACTCATTTGACGTTTTCGCACGGAAAGAAGATGAGTCCGAAGCGGAAAATGCCGGAAATGAGAGGGTAATGAAACAAACCTCTCATTCGATGCCGTGGCAGTGCGATCACGAGATGGAGGCGTGATGAAGCCGTTACCGGATTGGAAGAATGGGCGTGCGGCGCGGTTGTGAGTTATAGTAATATGAAATCGTAGAAATCCATTAATAAGATTTCGTCTTGGCCGCTGCTCTGGAATGAACAACTGGAACCGGGAGCGCACTTAAAATAATTACATTTAGCCGAATCCGGAATGCCAATGCTCTCCGTTTGCATTGTGGAATTCAGTCGCGCCAGTTCCATTGACTGGTTCCACCGGTCAGCTTCACGCCAGATGATCCACCACAGCCAGGCGCTGTGCCTGCGTGGCAACCACGCCCAGCCAGCGGTCCACCAGCCGCAGGTCAGGCGGGGCTGCCGACACACCCGGCGCGATCTCATCCGCCAGAACGGACTCCACCGCCAGAGACACGGGAACCGATACCAGCCGCGCCATGGCCGAACCGCGGGCGTCACCGCTGGCATCCATGACATAGGTCTTGTGATAGATCGGGGCGCCCGCGCGGTCGGCGCGCAACTCCACACACATCACCACGCGATCAGGCTCGCCCTCGTCGAACTGGTGCTGTTGCCAGAGGTTTTCGGACATCTCCTGCAGGCGCGCCTCTCCCTCTGGCCCGGACAGGCTTTCGATCTCGCGGAAAATGTCCTTCCAGGCGGCGGCCCAGCCGTCCAGTCGCAGGGTGCCACGCACGAAGGTGCGCAGGCGCCAGTCCGGGTCAATGCCATACTCCGCGATGAAGGGCAGGCTGTCGCGGTTGGGATAAACCTCGAAGCTTTCCGGGGCGGGCAGGGGCGCGTCATAGCGGGTCAGGCTGTCCCACGGACGCGCGACGTTGAAGTCTTTGAAGTCCTTGATCGAGTGGGAGGGGGAACGCAGCGCCTTCAGAACCCCCAGGGGCGACCAGCTGAACTTGTAGCGAAACGGGTTAGGGGATTTCGGCACGCCGCCGCAATAGCTGCGGAAGGTGATCTCGTTGGCCGGGGCATGACCCCCTGCGGCGCGATAGTCCGCCACCAGCCAATGGGCCATCAGGTGATCGATGCCGGGATCCAGCCCGACCTCGTTGACCGACACCAGCCCTTTGGACCGAAACGCCGCATCCATCGACCGCATCTCGGGCGAGATGTAGGAGGACGACACGAAATGCGCCCCGGCGGCAAGGCAGGCCTGCGCGATGGTCACATGCCAATCGCCGGGCAACATCGAAACGGCGACATCGCCGGGTTTCAGCGCGGCGGCGAATGAGTCGGGATCAAAGGCCCGCACGTCGGCAGTCAGACCCTCCAGCACCGCATGTGCCTTGGCGGGCGTGCGGTTCCAGACCACCACGTCGTGGCCGTTTTCGATCAGCCGTCGCAGGCCGGGGCGCGTGGACAGGCCGGTTCCGACCCAGTGCAATCTTGGCATGGAGACAGGCCCTCAGACGTTGGCGATATGGGTTTCAAAGATCGCCCCGGCCCGCGCCCAGACGCCGGTGGCATTAGCGTCCAGGTCTTGAAGGTAGGGCAGAAGCTGGGCCGCGTAATCCTCGCTGCTTTCCACGGGCAGCATCGAGGGCAGGTTGTCGATCGCCATGACATCCAGCGGCACTGGGCTGTCGGTCACCCGGATCAGCGGGTCGGCGAAGGTGGTCGAGTGGTTGTAGATCGGGATCGGGTTGTAGCTGCTGCTCGGGTCGCAGGAAACATCGGCGATCACGCTCAGCCGCCGCGCCTTGGCCACGGCCTCTGCCGGGATGAAGACCGGCACGCTGGGGCCGGCGAGGATGCAGTTGACGAAAACCTCATGGTCCAGAATCTCGGGGAAGGGGCCACCGTTGGCGGTTTCGTCCTTGTCCCAGCGGGTGACCGCCAGCCCGAGCGCGGCGCAAAGATCGCAGGCGCCGCTGCCCACCCGGCCCAAAGCGCCGATGACAAGGGCGGTGGGGACAGGCGCGTCGGGAAGGGCGGCAAGGTCGTTGCGCAATTCCTCCAGCAGGGCCGCTTTGCCCGGATAGACGCCGATGGCCCCCAGCGGTGCTTCGGTCTTCTGCGCGATCCACGCCTTCAGTCCAATGGCCGCCCCGGCAAAGCCCGCCCAATAGCCGAAGGCCGCGATGCGCCGCCCGGTCTCGTCCAGCAGGTATTCCAGATCCAGCAGGGTGCCACCACCGCGACGGAACCTTCGCCGCAGCGCGGGACCATCCGCCTGTCCCTTGTAGGCATGGCCGAACATGATGTGGCGATGGGTCAGGTCGGGGCCATCCGCATCCAGCTCTTTCAGACCGAAAATGATGGCGTCGGACGGGGCGTCCGGCCAACTGTGCGCCGGGGCAATCGTACAGCCTGCTGCGGCATAGCCATCAATGGGAATGGCGCGGGCGGCGGAGTCCTCGACCGTGACTCGATGGCCCGCGTCCAGCAGCGTTCTGGCGCCATCCGGGGTCAGTCCGACCCGCTGTTCCATCTCGCGCTGTTCTGCCCTGACCCAGATATGTGCCATGCCCGTGCCTTTCTGATGTGGAAGGACAGGACGTATCGCCCGCGGCGCAGTCATGCAATCCTCTCGGCCCGATCCGCGGCCCCCGGTGCAACGAAAGTCGCGCGACCGGCCAAGATGTCGCCCCGACCCGCCGGCAGTCCACAGGTGACTTCCGGGCGGTTTCATAGGAACCTGAAGCCCACCCCGGAAGGAGCCCGCATGACCCGAAGCCTGCCCCCGAAAGACCGCCCCGATCTGTCCGCTTTTGTGTGGGAGGACCCGCTGCTGTTGGATGCCTCTCTCGGCGAGGAGGAACAGCTGCTGGCGGGATCCGCACGCCGGTTCGCGCAAGAGGTGCTGCAGCCCAGGGTCATCGAGGCCTATGCGCAGGAAACCATCGACACCGGCATTTTTCGGGACATGGGACAGATGGGCCTGCTGGGCGCCACCATCGCGCCGGAATACGGCGGGCTGGGCGCGGGCTATGTCAGCTACGGCCTGATCGCGCGCGAGATCGAGCGTGTCGACAGCGGCTATCGCTCGATGATGTCGGTGCAATCCTCGTTAGTGATGTATCCGATCTATGCCTATGGGTCCGAGGCGCAGCGGCAGAAGTACCTGCCGAAACTGGCCAGCGGCGACTGGATCGGCTGTTTCGGACTGACCGAGCCCGAGGCCGGCAGTGATCCCGGCGCCATGAAGACCCGTGCTGCGAAAACCGCCAGCGGCTACCGCCTGACCGGCGCCAAGACTTGGATCACCAACAGCCCCATTGCGGATGTGATGATCGTCTGGGCCAAGTCCGAGGCGCATGGAGGCAAAATCCGCGGCTTTATCCTGGAGCGGGGCCTGAAAGGCCTGTCGACGCCAAAAATCGAGGGCAAGCTTAGCCTGCGCGCCTCGGTCACCGGCGAGATTGTCATGGACAACGTGGACCTGCCCGAAGACGCGCTGTTGCCCGACGCACAGGGGCTGAAGGGGCCGTTCGGCTGCCTGAACCGCGCGCGCTTCGGCATTGCCTGGGGGGTGCTGGGGGCTGCGGAATTCTGCTGGCACGCGGCCCGGGATTACGGGCTGGATCGCCGCCAGTTCGGCAAGCCGCTGGCACAGACGCAATTGTTCCAGAAGAAACTCGCCGACATGCAGACCGAGATTGCCCTGGGAACGCAGGCGGCCCTGCAGGTCGGACGGCTGATGGACAGCGGCACGGCGGCGCCCGAAATGATCAGCCTGATCAAGCGCAACAATTGCGGCAAGGCACTGGACATCGCCCGCATGGCCCGCGACATGCACGGCGGCAATGGCATTTCGGGCGGCTACCAGGTGATGCGGCACATGGCCAACCTTGAAACCGTCAACACCTACGAGGGCACCCACGACGTGCATGCCCTGATCCTGGGTCGGGCCCAGACCGGACTGCAAGCTTTCGTCTGACGCCCTACCAGTGCGGCGGTTTCTGGTCCGCCAGCGGCACCGTGCCGCCCAGGTCGGATTCCCGCTCGGCCTCGCGCTGCATCAGCATGGCCACCCGCCGGGTCAATGTCTGGATCTCGCGATCCTGCCGCGCGATCACGTCCGACAGGTCGCTCACCGTGCGCTCCAGATAGGCCATCCGTTCCTGCATTTCCTGCGTGGCGGTCTCGGTCATCTGCCAAATCCTTGTGTTGTTCGGCTTTGTATCGCCGCGCGTGGGGTCAATAGGTTGCTCCCGCACCCTCCATCCGGTAGAGGGGCCGCGACCGTCAGAGGTGGAGCCCCCATGGCCAAGAAGGACAAGAAACAGCCACGCCCCAAGGCGGAAACGCCGAAGGGGTTCCGTGACTATTTCGGCGCTGAGGTGACCGAACGCAAGGCGATGCTGGATCGCATTGCCGAGGTGTATCATCTTTACGGGTTCGACGCGCTGGAAAGCGCCGCTGTCGAGACCGTCGAGGCACTTGGCAAGTTCCTGCCCGACGTGGACCGGCCCAACGAGGGTGTCTTCGCGTGGCAGGAGGAAGACAGCGACTGGCTGGCCCTGCGTTATGACCTGACCGCGCCACTGGCCCGCGTCTATGCCCAGTTCCGCAACGACTTGCCGACGCCCTACCGCCGCTATGCCATGGGACCGGTCTGGCGTAACGAAAAGCCGGGGCCGGGACGGTTCCGCCAGTTCTATCAATGCGATGCAGATACCGTGGGCGCGCCCACGGTGGCTGCGGATGCCGAGATCCTGTCGATGCTGTCGGATGCGCTGGAAGCCGTGGGCATCGACCGGGGCGACTATGTGGTCAAGGTCAACAACCGCAAGGTTCTGAACGGGGTGATGGAGGCTGCGGGCGTGTTGAACCCCGACGATCCTGCGGCCCTGGCCGCCGAACGCGGCATCGTGCTGCGCGCCATCGACAAGCTGGACCGCCTGGGGCGCGACGGCGTGCGCGCGCTGCTGGGGGCGGGCCGTGAGGATGCCTCGGGCGATTTCACCAAGGGGGCGGGTCTGAGCGACGATCAGGCCGCCATCGTTCTGGGCTTTCTTGATGCGCGCGGTTCCGATGGCGCCGCCACGGTGGCCAACCTTCAGGCCCTGATCGGGGCTTCGAAAACCGGCGCGCAGGGGGTCGACGAGTTGCAGCAGATCGCCGATCTGATGGCGGCGGGCGGCTATGGCGCCGACCGGGTCGAGATCGACCCTGCCGTGGTGCGCGGCCTTGGCTATTACACCGGCCCGGTGTTCGAGGCCGAGCTGACCTTCGAGATTACCGACGACAAGGGCCGCCCGCGCCAGTTCGGCTCGGTCGCCGGGGGCGGGCGCTATGACGATCTGGTCAAGCGCTTCACCGGACAGGCCGTGCCCGCAACCGGCGTGTCGATCGGCGTCGACCGTCTGTTGGCTGCGTTGTCTGCCAAGGGCCGGGCCGCGGCACAGTCCCATGGTCCGGTGGTGGTGACCGTGATGGATCGCGACCGTATGGCCGATTACCAGTCCATGGTCGCCGATCTGCGTGCGGCGGGCATCCGGGCCGAGGTCTACCTGGGCAACCCGAAGAACTTCGGCAACCAGATGAAATACGCCGACCGCCGCGATGCGCCCCTGGCGGTGATCCAGGGCGGCGACGAGGCGGCCCGCAACATGGTGCAGATCAAGGATCTGAAACTGGGCGCCGAGATCGCCGCGCAGGCCAGCCTGGAAGAATGGAAATCCCATGCCGCCCAGCGGGAGGTGCCCCGCGCCGATCTGGTGGCCGAGGTGCGCAAGATGCTGGACCGGGGCCAATGAGCGCGCCCTGCAAGTCTGAAATCCTCGCCGAGGCCCAACGCCTGCGCGCCTGTTTCGAGGCCGCCGGCGCCACCCCGGTGGATGCCGACATCCTGCTGCCCGCCGAGACCCTGCTGGATCTTTACGGCGAGGACATCCGCGCGCGGGCCTATGTCACCATGGATCCGCTGCATGGCGAATTGATGATGCGCCCGGATTTCACCGTGCCGGTGGTGCAGGCGCATATGTCCAACGGGGCCGGCACCGCGCGCTACACCTATCTGGGCGAGGTGTTCCGCAAGCAGGAAGGCGACTATGATCGCGCCAATGAATACCTGCAGGTCGGGTTCGAGCTGTTCGATGCCGAAGCGCCGGAAAAAGCCGATGCCGAGGTCTTCGCGATGTTCGCGACCCTGCTGGCGGATCTGCCCCTGCGCGCCGCGACCGGCGATGTGGGCATCCTGCGGGCGGCGATTTCCGGGCTGAAACTCTCCGCCCCGCGCCGCGCAGCGCTGATGCGGCATCTCTGGCGTCCCCGCCGCTTTCGCACCTTGCTGGAGCGTTTCTCGGGCCGCACCCCGGCCACGCCGCAACGCGCGGCACTGCTGGAGGCGCATGGTCGGGGCGAAGACGTGCTGTCGGAGGCCGGGCTGTTCATCGGCCTGCGCGATCCCGACGAGATCCGCAAACGCCTTGACCGTCTTGTCGCGGACCTGTCCGAACCGCCCCTGACCGAGGGCGAGTTGTCGGCGCTGGATCAGGTTCTCACCCTCAAGGACATGAGCCCCGCCGCGCTGGAACGGCTTAGCGACATCGCCGTGGACATGCCGGCAATGCTGGACGCGGTGCAGCGGTTCGAACGCCGGCTCGACGCGCTACAGGCCCGTGGTGTCGATATCGACCAATTGCACTTCGAAGCCGAATTCGGGCGCACCACCATGGAATACTACGACGGTTTCGTTTTCGGGTTCTCAGGCACCGAGCAGCCGGGCCTGCCGCCGGTGGCTCTGGGCGGCCGCTACGACGCGCTGACCCGCATCCTTGGCCAGGGCACCGCCATGCCGGCGGTGGGCGGCATGATCCGCCCGGCTTCTCTTCTGGACCTGCGCAGCGGAGATCCCGCATGACCCTGAAACTCGGTGTGCCGTCCAAGGGGCGGCTGATGGAAAAGACCTTCGACTGGTTCAGCGCCCGCGGCATCGGCCTCAGCCGCACCGGGGCCGAGCGCGAGTACAGCGGCGCCGTCACCGGGATCGACGGGATGGAACTGGTGCTGCTCTCGGCCTCGGAAATTCCCCGGGAACTGGCCCGCGGTCGCATTCATCTGGGCGTCACCGGCTCCGACCTCGTGCGCGACAAGCTTGCGGCATGGCACGACCATGTGATCGAACTGGAGCCCATGGGCTTCGGCTTTGCCGATCTCATCATCGCGGTGCCCAAATGCTGGGTCGATGTCGACACCATCGCCGATCTCGACAGCGCTGCCGCCGCCTTCCGGGCCACCCATGGCTTCCGCCTTCGCATTGCCACGAAATACCACCGGCTGGTGCGCGAATATCTCAGGAAGGAAGGTGTGGCCGACTATCAACTGGTCGACAGCCAGGGTGCCACCGAAGGCACGGTCAAGAACCTGACCGCCGAGGCCATCGCCGACATCACCTCGACTGGCGAGACCCTGCGCGCCAACCACCTCAAGATCCTCGGCGACGGGATCATTCACCGCAGCCAGGCCACGCTGTTCAAATCCCGCAAGGCGCAATGGACCGGCGACGATCGCAAGGCGTTGCAGGTGCTGAAGGACAGCCTCGCCGCCGCGCACGTGTGATCTTCTTCTTGGCAAAAATACTCAAGATCCGACCCTGGCCAGACTGACCTGGGCCGGGGTCAGAGAACCCCGATCTCGGCCAGCGCCGCCTGCATCTCGCGCGGCAGCCTGTCGTCGCCGGCTGCTGACGCCCGGTCCAGATCGGCTGGTGAATCCTCGGGTTTCAGATAGCGCCAGCCCTGAAACGGACGGCGCGGGGCAGGGCGGGTGCGGATGATCTGCGGGTCCATGACGATCCCGCAGCGCCGGATGCCGTCCTCGCCGATCACCTCATCCAGCCGCAGGATGCGCTGCCGCGCCAGAATCGCCCCCTTGAACACCCAATACAGCGACCCGCCCGCCAGCAATTCCGCCTCGCGCTTGGGCCACATGCGGGTGACATGGCGCGGCAACCCGTCGGGCTGCTGGGCTGCGCGGGTCTTTTGCCACGCGATCAGGTCCTCGACAGCGTCCGCGCCAACGCACAGCTTGATCAGATTGGTGTAGGTTTTGGTCATCACTTCTGCCCTTCAAGATGATATTTAGGTGTGACAGCCGGTGTGGCAAGCTATATGTTGTAGTCCGTCGAGAATCCCTGGAGCACCCCATGAGCCGCTTTTCCGCCCCCATCGCCGAATCCATCTGGGACATGAAGTATCGTCTGAAAGACGCAGAGGGCACCCCCGTGGATCACGGCGTGGAAGATACCTGGCGACGCATCGCAGGGGCGCTGGCGACGGTGGAAAAGGACCCCTCCGACTGGGAAGACAAGTTCTATGGCGCGCTGGAGGATTTCAAGTTCCTGCCCGCCGGGCGGATCATTGCCGGTGCCGGGACCGCGCGCAGCGTGACCCTGTTCAACTGTTTCGTCATGGGCACCGTGCCCGACAGCATGGCCGGCATCTTCGACATGCTGAAGGAAGCGGCGCTGACCATGCAGCAGGGCGGCGGCATCGGCTATGATTTCTCGACCATCCGGCCCAAGGGCGCGCCGGTGCAGGGGGTGGCGGCGGATGCCTCGGGCCCGCTCAGCTTCATGGATGTCTGGGACGCCATGTGCCGCACGATCATGTCGGCAGGCTCGCGCCGGGGGGCGATGATGGCGACCATGCGCTGCGACCACCCGGATGTGGAACAGTTCATCACCGCCAAATCCGACGCCGCGCGCCTGCGCATGTTCAACCTGTCGGTGCTGGTCACCGATCCCTTTATGGAAGCCGTCAAAGCCGACAGACCCTGGGATCTGGTGTTCGACGGGGTGGTCTACAACACCGTCCGCGCCCGCGACCTGTGGGACCGGATCATGCAGTCGACCTATGACTACGCCGAGCCGGGCGTCATCTTCATTGACCGCATCAATTCCGCCAACAACCTGAACTACTGCGAAACCATCGCCGCCACCAACCCATGCGGCGAGCAGCCTCTGCCGCCCTATGGCGCCTGCCTGCTGGGCTCGATCAACATGGCCAAGCTGGTGTCGAACCCGTTCGAAGGCGACGCGGCGCTGGACGAGGACATGCTGGACGATCTGGTGCGCACCGCCGTGCGGATGATGGACAATGTGGTCGATGCTTCGCGCTTCCCGCTGCCCGCGCAGGAAGAAGAGGCGCAGAACAAGCGCCGGATCGGGCTGGGGGTCACCGGGCTGGCCGATGCGCTGTTGATGGTCGGGCTGCGCTATGGCTCCGAGGACGCGGCGCGTCAGACCGAGCGCTGGTTGCAGGCGATCGCCCGCGCCGCCTATCTGGCCTCGGTCGATCTGGCGAAGGAAAAAGGGGCCTTCCCCTTGTTCGATGCCGAGAAATACCTGGCCAGCGGCACCATGCAGGCCATGGACGACGACGTGCGCGACGCGATTGCCGAACACGGAATCCGCAACGCGCTGCTGACCTCCATCGCGCCGACCGGCACCATCAGCCTTTATGCGGGCAATGTCTCGTCGGGGATCGAGCCGGTGTTCGCCTACAGCTACACCCGCAAGGTGCTGCAAAAGGACGGCTCGCGTACCGAGGAAGAGGTCGTGGACTATGCCGTGAAACTGTGGCGCGAAAAATTCGGGGACGTGGATCTGCCCGACCATTTCGTCAATGCCCAGACCCTGGCGCCGCTCGACCACGTGCGGATGCAGGCGGCGGCGCAGAAGTGGATCGACTCCAGCATCTCGAAGACCATCAACTGCCCGGCGGACATCGGCTTTGAAGAGTTCAAGGACGTCTACATGGCGGCCTGGGACCAAGGCTGCAAAGGCTGCACCACCTATCGCCCGAATGACGTGACCGGCAGCGTACTGAGCGTGGCCGAGGACAAACCGAAAGCGGCCCCGGTGGTGCAACCGGTTGAGGTCGGCGGCGTCGTTCATCTGACCGAGCCGCTTGACCGTCCCGTGGCCCTGGAAGGCAACACCTACAAGCTGAAATGGCCCGACAGCGAGCATGCGATCTATATCACCATCAACGATGTGGAAGTGAACGGCCACCGCCGCCCGTTCGAAATCTTCATCAATTCCAAGAACATGGAGCATTTCAGTTGGACCGTGGCGCTGACCCGGATGATTTCAGCGGTGTTCCGGCGTGGCGGCGATGTCTCCTTCGTGGTGGAAGAGCTGAAAGCCGTGTTCGACCCGCGCGGCGGGGCCTGGATGGAGGGCAAATACATCCCCTCGATCCTGGCGGCCATCGGCGGCACCATCGAAAAGCACATGATCGCCATCGGCTTCATCGACGGCGAGGGGCTGGGCCTGAAGACCGATCCTCACGCCGATCCCGTCTCTGGACTGGCCGCCCCCAAGGGCAAGGCGTGCTCCAGTTGCGGCAGCTACGAGATGCGGATGATCGAGGGGTGCGTGACCTGCGCCAATTGCGGGTTTTCTAAATGCGGGTAGGCGCGTAGTCCGGTCCGACAATGGCGGACAATCCTCCGCTTTTGCCGCCACGCTGGCGTCGCCGCGGCCTGCCGTTGAGCGGCTCGAGTCCGTGTTTCTGCCCGGCCCGAGCCAGCGGGCGCTTTGGTCCACAGTGCCTGCTAGTTTCACAAGCGAAATAGAAGACTTCGAGTTCTCGTATCGAGACTTGTCAAATCACCCGTTGCCCCTTAGCACCGCGACCGTGGAGCGGTGGCCGAGTGGTCTAAGGCAGTAGTCTTGAAAACTACCGTGCGTGAAAGCGTACCGTGGGTTCGAATCCCACCCGCTCCGCCACTTGCTACTGATTAATATGATAAAAAATCTTTTTTTAGTCTATACCCGCCAAAATACCCTCCAATTTGTTTGCGCTTAGAATCAGTTGATTGCGACATGTTGGTCAGTTCGCGACTGTCGGTGAGGCCGCGTGCTCGTAACTTCCGACAAGCCGGCGTAGTTTCCCAGATGGCCTCATGTTTTGGTGAGGCTGCTTGGATCGTGATGCTGAGTACAAGGCACGACGCCTCGTGTTCTATCTGTGAGAATGCTATAACCTGCATGAAGCGACTTGCGGTTGGGCAAAACTTTCAATCGGCCCTTTAATTGCGGTTCCACGTCAAGCCTGTTTCTCTGTCCTTTCCGGGGTCATGGTCCTTTTCGCGGTCATGGCTTCATGTTGCTGTTCGGGCCGGGTGCCTTCAACGTACGCAACGCAGGTGCCCTGGGGGCCTGCAGCCGATTGAACGAGGTCACCGCAACCACCGTCCCGGCGGGACATCACAGGTCTGACATCAGGCCTGCAATCTCAGGGTCGGATCATGCTTTGGTCATGCCGGCAGGTCTTTCCCCCATTCGAAGCCCGTCCCGTCAACTCAGATGCAGTGGAGGATCACAGCCAGCTGACGGGCGACGGCGACCTGAGCCTTTTTCATTCCGTTGCGCTTGGCGAGGCGCAGGCCCCACGCTTTCAGTGCGCACCATCTCTTCGTTCGGTGCAACAGGACGCTGGCCGCCTCGAACAAATAGCTCCGTAGCAGCCGGTCGCCCCATCGCGACACGCGGCCGTTGGTGTCGGTTTCGCCGGATTGCTTGCGGCGCGGGGTCAGGCCGAGGTAGGCGCCGACCGCCGCCGCGCTTTTGAACCGCGAGGGATCATCAATCGTGTCGCGGAACGTGAGCGCCGTCACCACGCCGATGCCGGGGACCGTCATGAGCCGTCGGGTGGTTTCGTCTTCCCGGGCGAGTTGGCGGACCCGCCGATCAAGCGCGTCCAATTCGCCACAGACTTGTCCATGGACGGAAATAAGCGGCAGCAACACCGGCCACAGGATATGTCCCTCGCCCGACAACTCTTCCACCTGGCGACGGAACTGCCCGCCGGTCGAGCGGGGGAAGATCAGGCCGCACGCCTTCAGCATGGCACGTATCTGGTTCTCGAGGTCGCGCCGATAGCAGGTCTCGCTGATCGAGAACGCCCTGCACGCCAGAGCGATGCTGGCAGATCGATAGCGCACTGCCCATTCGGCCATCTCGCGCCTTTGAGATGGCCTCACCACTTTTTTCCGAGGGCTTCTTTAAGCAGATCATTCTGCATGCTTTTCTCAGCATACATCCTCTTCAGGCGCTTGTTCTCTTCGTCGAGCTCTTTCATCCGCGCCATCAGACTGGCATCCATACCGCCATACTTTGAGCGCCACTTGTAGAAGCTTGCGCTGCTCATCCCATGCTCCCGGCAAAGATCAGCAACCGGCACGCCGTTCTCTGCCTGCTTCAGGATCGCCATGATCTGCGCGTCGCTGTACTTCGATTTCTTCATCAGAATCTCCTCTTTGATCTTCGAGAAAATTCTACTTCCGCACACCCCTAATTTTCAGGGGGATTGCCGACCTGACAGATACAGTTGCTAGGCTCTGCTCAGCCCCCGCTACCTCTGAAACTACACCACCACCTGGGACACAATCTCTACTTTCAAAGCTGTCTACCTTCGCAAATACAAACTTCGCAAATACAAAGCGCCCTGTTGCCCAAAAGCGTTCTCACAGCTACGATTTCACTCAAAAAAAAGAATCTCTATTTCTTGAAGCACAGTAGTTTCTTTAGGAGTCTCAAGATTTGGCCAAGAACCCGACAGCATCTGGTGGATCCTATACCAGGACCGCAGGCCAGAGCACCTCTCTGACATCTCTGTTCAGCTATGCAGATGTTGACAATGACATCGTCTCGTTTGCGGT